>PDQY01000116.1 GCA_002746795.1 Chloroflexota bacterium
AGCTAAACTGCTGGTGCCATTTCTACATCATCCTGGTTAGGATTGTTCATGAGCTGCTCAAACGCTTCCCGATCCAAAGTTTCCACATCTAACAACGTGTTAGCTAATTTTGTTAGGGTGCCTTGGTTTTGTTTGATGATGTCTTTGGCTCGATCATAGCTTTTTTGCAGAATTTGGCGCACTTCCGTATCAATACGGCGTGCGGCCTCTTCGCTGTAATTCCGGCTGGTTAAGCCCCAATCTCCACCTAGAAATGGATTGTTTCGCTGTCCGCCATAAGTAGGCAAACCGAGCGATTCAGACATACCATACTGCATGACCATGGCTCGTGCCATCTTGGTTGCTTGCTGCAAATCGCTGGAGGCTCCTGTGGTCACACGGCCGAAAACAATTTCTTCTGAGGCGCGTCCTCCTAGGGCAAACACGATTTGATCTTCCAGGAACTCACGACTTTGTACCATGCGGTCTTCAGGCAAAGGCATGACGTATCCCCCGGCTCGACCACGCGGGACGATGGTGATTTTTTGCACTGGATCTGTGTGGAGCAGATTGAAGCTGACCAAAGCGTGCCCAGCCTCATGATAGGCTACTGTTTCTTTGTCTTCTTTGCTCATGACCCGGCTTTTGCGTTCTGGCCCCATCACAACCCGGTCGAATGCATCTTGGAATTCAGTTAGCCCAATTACTTTTTTATTGCGTCGGGCGGCAAATATCGCTGCTTCGTTGATCAGATTCTCCAGGTCTGCGCCGGAAAAACCAGCTGTGAGGCGAGCCACATCTGAAAAAGAGACTTCTGAGGCGATGGGCTTGCCACGAGCATGGATTTTTAGAATCGCTTCACGTCCCCCGATGTCTGGCAGATCGACAAAGACTTTTCTGTCGAAGCGACCGGGGCGCAGGAGAGCTGGATCTAAAATATCTGGCCGGTTTGTGGCGGCCATGACAATGACGTTGGTTTCGTTGTCAAAGCCGTCCATTTCAACCAGGATTTGGTTCAAGGTTTGCTCCCGTTCATCGTTGCCGCCTCCCATGCCAGCCCCTCGTTGGCGGCCGACAGCATCAATTTCGTCAACGAAGACGATGGCTGGGGCAGCCTGTTTTGCTTTGTCGAATAAATCGCGCACACGGCTGGCGCCAACCCCTACGAACATTTCTACAAATTCGGAACCGGAAATGTGGAAGAAGGGGGCGCCTGCTTCGCCAGCCACCGCTCTTGCTAACAATGTTTTACCCGTTCCCGGTGGTCCTACCATGAGGACGCCTTTGGGTATTCTGGCGCCAACTTGAATGAATTTTTCTGGTTCGCGCAAAAAGCGCACGACTTCTTCTAATTCTAATTTGGCTTCGTCTGTCCCGGCTACATCATCAAAGGTGACGGTGGGGCGGTTGGCACTGCTTAAATCTTTGGCTCGACTACGCCCGAACCCGAAGATGCTGTTGCCGCCGTTCCCGCCACCTTGCATTTGGCGGAAACCGCGGGTGAATAACCAAATGATGAGCAATACGGGAATAATGGAAAGCCCGAGAGTGAATAGGGTGTTCCATGTTGATTGATCTTTTATGATGAGGACGACATTGTTTGTTTCGAGTACGTCTTCGGTGACGCCGAAATAGGTGAATGTTTCTTCAAGGCTGCTGGCCTCATCCATGGTTGTGACTCGTTCTGTGTCATCATTGAGGGTGAGAAGGATTTTATCACCGGTGACGTTAATTGTTGCTACTTCGCCGTTTTTGATCATATTCATCGATTCAGGCAGGCTGATTTGCTCAGGGCCTCGAAAAGGGCCGTTTAGCCATAGCTCCAGCCCGATGATAATGGCGAAAATACCCAATATCCATGCCCAAATTGGAATATTCGGACGATTTGTTTCTGATGGTTGTTCATTCATAGTTTGTCTTTGTTAAATCGTATGTGAATTTGTATGTAGTGTACCATTTTTTTTGAGTCATGTAAGATGTAGTAAAAGTTCCTACAATTAACTCTCATGTTTACAGCGTAATGATGAAGATACATTCTATTTTGTCAAGTAAAAATTGTGTTAGCAAGACATGATTGGGGGAGGGGCGTTGGTGATTTTGGAAATTGGTTTTGACATGCAAAAACGGGCGTGCTATACTCCGCCACCTTGTGAAAAACCTCTCCAAAATCTGGAGGGATGGCCGAGTGGACGAAGGCGATGGTCTTGAAAACCATTGTGGGTTTAGGCTCACCGAGGGTTCGAATCCCTCTCCCTCCGCCATTGTAGAGTTTTGATTAAAAAATGGTAAAATATCTCTTAACTGAGAGTTGGCATGGGGAGATGCCAGAGTGGACGATTGGGGCCGCCTGCTAAGCGGTTAACGGTCTAAACAGCCGTTCCAGGGTTCGAATCCCTGTCTCCCCGCTCATCATATTTTCCTTGTATCTCAAGGTGAAATGTGGTAATGTTTTGAGGTCTTTCATAGAAAATGCGCCCTTAGCTCAGTGGATGAGAGCGTCTGGCTACGAACCAGAAGGTCGGGAGTTCGAGTCTCTCAGGGCGTACTGGCAAGAACGGCTGAATTGTTCAGCCGTTTTTTACTTTTAAAGCATGTAACTGCTTGTTGAGACTTGCCAGGTTTACTCGAGGGCCTCAGGCGTTATTAGAGAATTTGAAACAGACTGAGAACGCCACTATAATTCGGATGATCTGATGTTTGCTGCTGCGACTGTGGTCGCATTGGTGAGCTAAAGCTTTTCTAAGGTGAGTCGAATTATGATGACACCGGCTGGTAAGGAATGCCGTTTTTACTACCAGGATTTTCATCGAGGCCATGCTGTCCAAGAGTGCCGCCTGGTGAAACACAATCAAAAGTCTGAGCGATGGAAACCAGATGATTGCCGATCTTGCCCGGTTCCAGGTATCCTTTTGGCGAACAGCAACCCTAATTTGGTGTTGGATGCCAGGATAAAAAAGGGGTTTATGGGCTTTAACCGCAAGTTGATTGTGAGAGCAATTTGCAGCCGGCATTTAATTGATGTGCTGGAACCCCATGTTGGCTGTCCTAAATGTGCTGCTGAGAGACCTGGATTCCAGGATTTGTTTGGTGAAGGTTTATAAATGAGGGCTTGGGGCGTGTTTTCATGTTAAAGGCTGTGTTGTTTGACTTAGATGATACATTGTTGGGGAATCATATGGATTCGTTCCTGCCCCGATATTTTGAGCTGCTAGGGCAGTATGCAGAGCGGTATTTGCCTTGGGAGCAGTTTCTCAAAGAGATGATGATGGCCACGAAGGCTATGGTTGAAAACATTGATGCTTCGTTGACGAATCGAGATGTGTTCTGGCAAAATTTTCATGAACAAACTGGTTTGGATTCTAAGGAATTGGAGTCGTATTTTGATGAATTTTATCGCAATGAGTTTCATGCGTTAAAATCTGTGGTCACGAAGCGGGAAACGGCCGTTTCGCTCATCAATCTCTGCCAGGAAAGGGGATACAAAGTTGTCATCGCTACCAATCCGATGTTCCCTAGACCAGCTGTTGAGGCGCGATTAGCATGGGCGGGTTTACCGGTGACGGAATTTGATTTTGACCTGGTGACAACTTATGAAATTATGCACGCTACCAAGCCGCATCTCGCTTATTACCAAGAAATTTTGGCGACTATTGACGTTGCTGCTGCTGATGCTTTGATGGTGGGAGACGATTGGGAGAATGATATAGAACCAGCCGCTGCTATCGGCTGTTTTACCTATTGGCTGCCGATGAGTGGGGAGACTGCGCCGCCAGAGCCAACACGGGTGACAAAGTTTGGCTCGCTTGATGATTTGTATGATTTGCTCTCTTCATTTTGGCTGGCGGAACGGACTGCTTGAGTTGGTGACTGATTGATGCAGCAGCCCCGCCCTGTCCCTGAATTGATGCAAGAGATGGCTGATTTCGCAACGGCCGTTTCCCATGCCCTCTCCTCGCCAGAAACGAATTGGGATTGGCGTCCTGCCCCGCAGGAATGGAATCTGACGGAGTTATGCTGCCATTTGCGTGATGTGGAACGGGAGGTACACCAACTGCGCTTTCAAAATATGATTGTGGAGGAAAACACATTTATTTCTGGCGCTACTCCTGATAATTGGGTGGCTGAACGAGGCTATAGATTGGAAAACGGCCGTGCTGCCCTCCAGGCGTTCCTCCAACTGCGCCAAGAAACCCTGGATTTGCTCACCGGTTTAGATGACGCCTTGTGGCAGCGACAAGGGCGTCATGCTTTCTTTGGTCCCACATCGATGCACGAACTGCTCAATTTGGTGGTTGACCATGATGAGGCGCATTGGCAGCAAGTGCAGATGTTGGTCAATGGTGGACAGCTGGCAGGGGACGGGGTTCCTCCGTACCAAACATCTCCACACGGGTCAAATCATCACCAAACAAGAAAGCAGAAAACACAAGAAAGCGGAAATTAAGAGATAAAATTTCCCTTAATTCCCGCTCTTAGAAAATCTGCTGAATTACTCTGTGCCAAACATCTCTACACGAGCAAAATCATCAACTGTTAAATCTGCCTGATCTGTGTCTGATGGCGTAAATTCAGACAGCCACGCTTCTTGCTGTCCTTCTTCAGCCCACACCAGATCCATGATGCGCGTGTGGTTGGTCGTGTTTTCAGGTGCGCCGCCGATGCGCCAATCTTCGGCAGTTGGCACGACATCCCGCACGCGCCACACACCATCACTGGGGAATCCTTCCTGGCCAAGAACGGCCGCTGCGTAACGCCAGTTCTCTGGATCATCACCTAAAATATGTTTGGGAATGCGAATGGTCACTTTTTGCTGACCGGAATCGGCGAGCACGAAGAATTCGCTGGTTTCTGCAATGCGCTCTGGCGTGGGCTCACCCGGCACGTAGATGCTAGATGTCCAGCCTTCAATGTGGATGGCATAATCCCAGGCACTGCCCGCCACCAGGGCGGCATTACGACCTGGCAAGAAAGCTACGCCACCTTCGCCATCTCCATCTTGGTCAATGTAAATGTCAAAGGTTTGTAAGGAAAGGTTATTGCTGCCCCCCCACGGGTTGTTAACGGGGCCGTCCATGATGAACTTGAAGACGATGTTTTCTTCATCGAATCCAGCTTGGAAGTTTACAATGTCAAAATTACCGCTGCTGAATACGCTATCTGTGGGGTAGGTGTAGCTGCCTGGACCGTGATCGTCGCCGCTGGGGTCTGTGATGTCTATGATGAGTGTTGTTGTGCCTAAATCTGGCACTGTCATCACAGCTGGACCGCTGCCGGGCACGATGGCGGTATCGACGCTTTCGGCGTCTGTGATCTCTTCGGCGTAGATGAAGCGTGCCGACAGCCAATCCCCGATATCGGGCTTGCCCAGGTCTGTCAGTGGGATGGCGATTTCTAGGGTGTTGTCGGAGAAGGCTGTGGTGGAAACGGCCGTTCCCTCAGTCAACCAAGCCTCATCAGCCACACTGTACATCATGCTGCTGTCAGCTGTCACTTCCACAAGACAATTGGCTGGGGTACCCAGCAGGGTGCCATTGCGCGTAAAGTTTGCAAACTCACCACCGCCGGGCTTGCTCAGATAAGTTTCTACTGTGCCCTTGGCCAACAGTTCAGCGACATCGCTTGAAAATTCGTATAGCAAGGAGAGATTTTTGCCATCGAAGCCGTATGTGACCGCTTCAATGATGGAATCAGCCGAGGCCATCACATTTCCTTCAGCCACATATTGACCGCCAGCATCCCATTCGCCAGGAGCAGCCGAACCGTCGATTGTGGGTGAAATGAGGTCGGTGGAAGTGCGGGCGGCTAAAACTGGCTGCTCTGGGATGATGGGAATATCGAGGAAAGTTGGTGGCTCTTCACCAAGTGCCACATACATTTCCTTGAGGGTATCACGGAATTGCAAGTCAAAAGATCGGTCATCGCTAGAGTTTTGATCAGCGCCATACCACCAGAACCAGTCAGAGCCTTCAGCCACATACATCAGGTCTTCGGCGGCTGCTAAGGCTTCTTCTGAAGGGGGGGTGCGCACGCCATTTTGATATTTTTGCAGCAGTTCACGCGCTTCTAGCAGATATTCCCAGCCGCGATTTTCTTCCTCTTCTCCAATCCAGGTGGCAAAATCATGGTTGATCCAGGAGCCAGCCCACAGCCGTTCGATGGCGGGTTGTTCGGGCGCAATTTCCAGGAATTCGGAGGGTGTCACGGTGATGATGTCGGGATCATCGCTAAGGCGTTGGTAGAGGCCATGCAGGAATTCTTTGCCGTCGTTGTCGTAATGTTCCCAGGCGTTTTCGCCATCCAAAATGACTGAGACGAGGAAGGGGCCTTCTTCGCCGCTGGCTTGTAGTGCATGGCGGATGTCGTGGATGCGTGTCACAAAATCTTCGGCAGCTGCATTACCCGACAATCCAGAGTAGGTGAAGCCTACTTTGTCTGAAATGACGACATCACGAAAGACCATCGCTACCGGATCGCCAACACCGCCTTGCACGTAGTAGGGACGGTAGAGGGCGGCGGGGTCTTGCACTACGTCATTGGTGTCACGGGAGAAGCCGTCAAAGCCGAGGCTGTTTGCCAGCACCCCTTCGTCGGAAGCCATCCAGCGAATGCCGTTGTTGCTGACGATGCTCACGATTTCTTGAGCAACGGAGCCTTCAGCTGGCCACATCCCGGTTGGCGGCTGCCCAAATTGTTCTTCATAAAGTGCCACGCCTAGTTCTACATGTTTGACTGCGTCTGCGCCAAAAATGAATGGTGTGGGCGTTTCTATATCTGGCAGGGCCACTTTGGCGAGGTCTGTGTTCATGAGCAGCGGCAGAATGGGATGGGCGTATGGCGTCATGGTGATTTCGATTTGTCCGGCATCTTGCAGGTCGCGGTGGATGGGAATGACTTCTTTGATGAGCCGCAGATGCTCTTCGAGCAGGATTTGCTTGTCTGCTTCGCTGTAGTCGTGTTCCTGGGCAACTAAGCTGGCTAGTGGCTCCTCGGCGAGCCAATCGGGGTCTGTCCAGGCCAGGTTGAAGAGGAGTTGCAGATCCCGGAAATCTTCTGTGGTGTAGTCGCTGAGCGGGTCGTCGCTGGCGTCGCGTTTGAGCAGCAGCTCATGGTAGCGTGGAAAGCGTTCGATAATGCTGCGATTGGTGTCGAAGAAGCGGTCGAGGATGAATTGTTTGTCGTCGTCTGTTAGGGTGTCTGCGGGAATTTCGGTGAGGGTCCAGTAATGATCTTTGACCCCGTCTGAAAGAGCCAGCAGTTGGCGGATAAGGCTGGGGGTGATGTTGAAGGTGGCTTTGACGTCGGGGTATTCTGCCAGGGTGGCGGCCATGTCTACGTAATCTTTGGTGGCATGGACACGTACCCACGGTTTGACGAAGTCGCCTGTTTCGGGGTCTTGGAAGTAGACGGGCTGATGCTGGTGCCAGATGATGGCGAGGTAAATGGGGGCTTCTCCATCACTGGTGGTGATAACGGCCGTTTCGTTGTTACCTTCTTTCTCTTCTGGGGCTTCTACTGGGTTACTCTCTGGAGAAGCTGGAGATTCAGGAGTGGCGGGAGGAGACGGTGCTTTTTCTGAGCAAGCGACCAATGTTGTTAAAATAATGATGAGAATAAGTAGGAGTTTGCGCATGGGATTCCTCGATATTTGTGGTATGGAACTGATGAAAAAGTTTAAGGAGCGGTTTTGGTGTTTATTGTTGGCTGCCGGGATTTCTAATTTGTGGTCTTAACCATCTCATCAGGCTCCAATCTGAATAGGTGATATGTCAACTAGCCTCTTATAATTATACACTGAATGTAGGCGTATTTGTATTTTTTGCAAGATGGTCAAATTTTGTATCGTAAATGTGTAGATATTGTGAAAACATGCTATGAAGTGCAACTTTTTAATATCCAGCGCGTAACGGGGGCAATGATATGTTACTAAGGATTGACGATGAGATAAAATATGGAGCTGCATCGTCAGTTTTAAGGAGCGGTGGAGAAACGACTTTATCGTATTGTTTAATTTCCGTTCCTAAGCGAAAGGAGTGAAAAATGTCTGGAGAAACTGTCTATAAAGCAGAAGAAGCTGCGAAGATGCAGGGTAGAGAAATCAATTGGCCTGCGCTGGGTTTTATTGGTGCTGGCTTGTTTTTATTAGCAGCGACTATTTTTAATTTCCATGTGATCTATGTTTTGTGGCCTTTCTTTGTGATTGGTCTTGGGTTGCTCTTGATGATGCCATCTTATAAGTCTACGAAAGAAGATGTAAGTTCGTTTTCGTTTTTGACGGCACCAGGGGCAGCGATAACGGCCGTTGGTGTTCTGTTATTTGCCATGAGCATCACGGGGCATTTTGAGGCTTGGGCCTATGCCTGGACGTTGGTCATCGGTGCGTTTGTCTGGGGAGTCGGTTATATGAAGCGATTTGACCCCACCAGCCGGGATCATGATACTGTGTCAAAATTGATGCGGTGGTCTCTCTATGCTTTTGTGGGCATGGCGCTGTTTTTTGAAATTGTTGTTTTTGAAACGTTTAATCCGCTGTTTGCTGTTGCATTTATTGTTTATGGTGTTTATCTTTTGGCGAAAAAGCGCCAGTAAGAATTGTTAATACGTGAGATGATTGATTATTGACCAAAGATGAGTGACTTGGTGTTTGTCAATGGTCTTTGGTCAATATAGATCGAGGAGAGATCCAAATGAGTGACAAAGAAAAGAATTATGAAGAAATCCCGGTTGATGAAGAAGCAGCTGAAGAAAAGAGGGATTGGAGTGAGGAATTTGTGGTAGCGGGTGAAGAATTGGTAGAAACGGTGAAAAGATTGGTTAAGGAGTCTATCTATCGCCGCATCGTGATCAAAAATGAAAAGTACCATGTACACCTGGAAGTCCCTTTGGTTGTGGGGGTGGCTGGTGTTGCTTTGGTGCCTTTTTATGCTAGTTTGGCTCTGATTGCGGCTCTGGTGACGGAATGTTCCATTCTGGTGGAACGCCATGAGCCTGTTGAGGAAAAAGAACCAGCTGCTGAAGTGTAAAGAATGTAACTTCCCGGAAGTTTAATAACTTCTGGGAAGTTTTAGTTTTAGAGAGTCAAAATGAAGTCGTGATGGTATTAATCTCTTTGTTTTAGGTGGGAAAGTCTCTGGTGGATTTTTTGAGAGGGCTGCGTCAAGGGGTATAAAGTGCCGTAACCTTCGACGATGATGGAGGCGGTGACGAGTCCCATTTGGGCGGCTTGGACGGGATCTTGGGTGCGGGCGAAGCCAACCATGAAACCGCCACAGAAGGCGTCGCCAGCACCGGTGACGTCGATGACACGGGGGTCATGTGGTTGGTGGTAGGCGGGGATGTGTGTGTAACGGCCGTTTTCTGCCACAACTAATACGCCCTCAGCGCCCATTTTTACCACCACTAATTTTGCGCCCCAGTCACACAGCACCTGGGCTGCTTCTAAATACCCCATTTCTTCGCCAAAGAGCGAGCGAATTTCCATTTCACTGGGTAAAAAAGCATCAACTTGTTGCATGATTTGGCGGATCAACTCTTTCCGTTTGGGGATCATGTAACGTTCACCTGGGTCAATGGTGATTTGGCTGACACCTTTGTCGCGGAGCATGCCCGGTATGGTGAGGTGACTATGCAAGCCATGACCGGCTAGATGAACGGCCGTTACGCCATCATACACCGCTGGCCAATCTTCAGGGCGTATACCAAGTGTTTCGTAGGTGTTGGGGTTGTCTTGACCAGGAGTGGAATCTACATAATCGATTAAGTCTGGGGGCAGCGGGTGGTTTATGCGGGCGAAGTGGGCGGCCGGATTGAGATCATCGCGGCGGCCATCTTCGGTGTAGGCGAAAAAGGTGCGGTGGTCATGATTGCCAGGAATCGTGAGAATGCCTTCGGTGCAGATGTCGGCGTGGGACAGCTGCTGCAGCCATTCATCTTGATAATTTTCCCCTTTTCTCGCCCAAATGCCGACAGGCACGTGCCAAAGTTTTGCTCCTACCGCAGCGTAGACACAGTTCCCCCCTGGTTGTCTTATTTTTGCCTGCCCATCGTGGGTGATGGTGTAGTCAATGCGTAGGCCGCCGCCTGTGACGAATTTCATAAATGATGTCATCGTATACAATACTAACGTAGCTCTTCTAATGTGTGGTTTATCTACGTTGGGACAGATTATATGTCGGAATTTAATTGGTTACACTCAGATGCGATGAAATGGAACGGCCGTTACCAAACGGAAGGGAAAAAATGGCAAAGCAGCTGTCCGCGTCAACTTTTGTTGGCTTATGCCGATCTGCTGCCGGGAACGGGTCTGGCCTTGGATGCGGCGGCGGGGGTAGGTGTTCATGGTTTGTTTTTGGCAGCACGGGGATGGCATGTGATCGCCTTGGATATTTCTGAGGTGGGGCTGCGCCTGGCTCGTGAGCAGGCGTTGGCGAGGGGTGTCTGCTTGGAAACGGCCGTTTTTGACCTCAACAATCCCTGGCTGCCTGCCAACAGCTTTGACGTGATTCTCAATTTTCGCTTTTTAGCGCGAAGCACATTTCCTGTTTATCGGCAGGCGTTGAAGCCAGGGGGATGGCTGTTGTTTGAGACGTTTGTGCAGGTTGATGACCATGTTAAATATCCAGATCATTACTTGAAACCAGGAGAATTGTTTACGGCGTTTTCTGACTTTGACATGGTTCACATGGCTCAGGTTGCTGTTAGGGGACAGGGGAGGGGAAAGATGCGGCAGGTAGAACAATTGGTGGCGCGGAAACAAGCGATGTTTTCTTAATTGAGTGAAAAACTGAAAAGGGGTGCTGTGCTAAACGCAGATTGGCCTGATCCCCAGTGGTTCCCCCGGATGAACTAATTTTCTGGAGAGGGGATGGGAAATCCCTGACTTAAGCGATAAATTTGCCCAAGGATGGTTGATGATTCTTCGGGAGTGGCCAAACGAGGCTGCCCCCCATATTGCACGATGGCTGGTGTAAATTCAAATTGGCGAATGCCATCGTGATCGAGCCAAATGTGGAGGATGGCTGTGTTGGCATTTCCGTCAATATTGAAGGCGAAGTTGCCCAAGCCATAGGCGATGACGCCTTGTTTATAGAACTCGACTGCTTGCAGAATGTGAGCGTGGTGCCCCACGACGAGATGGGCGCCGGCATCAATGGCCGCGTGGGCGGCGGCGGCTTGTTCTGCGCTGGGCGGCTCCACATATTCGTAGCCACTGTGTAGCATGACAACAATGAGATCTGCTTGGGTGGAAACGGCCGTTACATCTTCTACAATCTCTGCTGGCACAGCCCAGGCAAGCCCTGGGGTGGTCTCAGTTGCTGTCCAGGTGGCGGTATCGAAACCATTGCCTACCGCTTCTACAGGAACATGGACATACGCTAAGAAGGCTACCTTTAAGCCGTTGACTGATATGATATGGGGTGCCCGCGCCAGTTCGGCATTGGCGCCTGCGCCAATGGGGGCTATTTTTTGTTCTTTGAGTAACTCGATGCCTTGCAATAAGGATTCAGAACCGTAATCTAGCGCATGGTTGTTTGCCAGCGAAATGACATCAAACCCACCCCACGCCAGTGATGCAGCGGCGGCGGGCGGGGATTGAAACGTATAGCTTTTCTCGACAGGTTCACCCGTGTTGCCCAGGGCACTTTCCAAATTACCAATGGTGATGTCTGCTTGTTGCAGCGGGTCAGCCACCAGCTTGAAGGGAAACTCGATGTCTCCTTCCGCAATGACATTACCTAAGGTGCGGTCTAACATGATGTCACCCACGGCAGCAATATGGATGACGGGGTCGGACATCAAGGTTTGCAGGATGGGGGCGGCGGTGGCAACGGCCGTTTCGTGGCCAGTTTCTCCGGTCAAAAACCAGTTTTCGTAGAATGGATAATCGGTGTCGGTGGGAAAACGGCCGTCGAGGTGCATCGCCTTTTGGGTGGGGTTGATGTCTTTCCAGGGGATCACTTGAACCAAAGGATGCCCATTTTCAATCACGTTTAAGGCAGTTTGCTCGTCTGTGCTGTCCCAGGCGGCGTTGTAAGGGACGGCCAGCACCAATGGTTCCCGGTGAACTAGTTCGCCGTCATTTTTGCTTAACGCAATATCGGATTCTGGTTCACTGTTTGCTAACTGCCAATTGAAATCAGTGTGGGTGTTCAACTGCTCGATGGCTGACGCCGTGATATGTTCCCATGCTGGCGGGATGAAGAGGCTGAGTGTGGG
>PDQY01000117.1 GCA_002746795.1 Chloroflexota bacterium
ATGAAAAAGAAACAAAAGCAAGGCACCTCAGATAGCCCCTGGGCAGTGGCACGTCGCTGTTTAGCTGTGATTAACCGTCTCCAACAAGGGGCAGCCACAAAAAAGGAGTTGATAACGGCCGTTTACCAGTCAGACATCGCGCCAGCCAGTGAAAAAGCATTAACGAAACGCTTTGAAGCAGACAAGCGTCGTTTGCAAAACAACCTATACATCCCAATCCACTACGACAAAAACGTGAAAGGTTATGTATTTGGCGAACGAGAACGGCCGTTACTCAACCTGCCCGACACCCATATCGAAACCCTCGCCTTTTTATCCGACACCTTCCAGGAAAACAGTCCACACGCCCCCGACATCCACCAACTGATTGACCAATTGATTGATTGGCTGCCACCAGAGCGCCAAAAGCTGTTCAAACGGTTAAGCGGCCAACTGCCGACGGCCGACTTGCGGCTGCGGGATAGTGAAGAGATCTTCCCAGACGTTTGGGATGCAGTGTTAGAGGCGTGGCAGGCCAAACAAGAGATAACCTTCGATTATCGTTCCAGTCAGCACCAAGACAGCCGTTTGCGCCAACACCACGTCCAGCCCTGGGATTTTTACTTTACCGATCGAGGACACTGGCATTTGCGTGGCTACTGCCTGTTCAACGACGGGCCAAACGGCCCCTGGCATCCCAACCGTTACAGCAACTATCGTCTGAGCCGCATTGAGCGAGGCAGTGTAGAGATTTTGCCGCGTAAGCTGCCCGGGGTGCGTCCAAACGGCCGTTCTCACGCAGTCATCCTTGAACTAGCCCCAGTAATTGCCCGCTTTGGAGTCAGTATGCAGAAAGAACTGGATAGTAAACCCACCATCCTGAAATTAGACAACGACTGGGTGCGCGTCGAAGGGCGCACCCACGATGTCTTCAACCTGTCGCGGAACTTGCTGTACTACGGCAAGAACTGCCGTGTGCTGGGCGGACAAGAAATATTGCGAGAAATGCGGAAGTTGACAGCCGAGTTATCCGAAATTTATCAATAATTGCCAACAGTCATCCTTTGTCCTATCATCAAACTGGCATGATAGCTTGGCAATAGACAAACGACATCTATGCCACTGCGCGACTTTATGTTAACAAAACAGCGAGGGATAATAGAGAGCGAGCAGAGCAACAAAGAAAAGGGTTAAATTCGCCTAAACAACATTTTCATTTAATTTGTGGCGAGAAGTTAAAAAACTCCCACGGACGTGGGGGTGGGTGTGTGGCAAAATAGAGTTGTATCACGTTTCTCGTGCCCAGATGGTCGGGTAGGCCGGAGGGTGGGAGAAAGTAAGGAGGTTGACAATATGACCAAACAGAAGTGGAGCAAACGATGAGCGTATTTGATCCAAACAAACTAAAATTTGGGCCACAAGTGCCCGAAACATCTGTTTTGGGTGAGTATCTGGAAAAAGTTGCCAATAACAAGGCGTTTCTTACCTACAAACACCACGCACAGCACGGTGGCAAACGAGGCGAGAGCCTCTACATGCACGTCCTGAACGGGATCATGGTGCTAGAAAGTTTGCGCACATTGCTGCCCCTGAGCGAGTGGGAAACCCGGCTGTTGTTCACCGTATTCACCATTCACGACATCAATAAAGACCCCGATTACATTGGCTCAGCCTACGCCAAAATTGCCATCCCCGATAACTTCAAGCAGCAAATTCAGAAATTTAGCCTGGATGAATTTTTCCCAGAATACGCACAACACCTAACACAAATCACGCAGATTGCAGCACAGCATGGCGCCCATTCTGGCGGGCTGAGTTTAATGGCACAGGCAGATACGCCAATTGACAGGCTGCTGGACTTAATTCGAGCCGTAGATATTTTGGATTTATCCCATTCGCTAGACGAGCGGGTACACAAATCATCATTCCTGTCGCATCTCAACTCCGTAGTGGATGATGTGCAGTACACATTTTATTTACATCGGCTGGCAGAGAATCGGGGCACACTGACTAACATGATCCATCATGCAGTAGTGACAGTGCTGGAAGCAGCAGGGCTAACGCCGCTGCTGTATTATCCTGATGGTGTAGCTTATCTGGTGCCACAGGGGAAGGATTTTCAGGTCAATGTTGGTTTGCGGCAGAAGATAGCAGGAGAAACGGCCATTCTCATCAACAACCTCACCGGACAAGAGTTTGACAGCTTCATTAAGTCTGGGATTCACGGCATCAAAGTTGATCCCAAATGCCTGGAACTGCATATCCCCTTCCCTAAACTGTGGAACATAATGCACAGTCGCGTACAAACACGCAATATGAAACGGGACGAGCTGCTAGGCAAGGTTGTAGACCGTACCACCCGCAGGTTAGAGAAAATGGGAGAAGCCGAGGGCGAAACGGCCGTTTTCATCCGCCAACTTCTTACCGAAAAAGACCTCCTCCTGCCCACTAGCACCGACCGCCTGCGCGATGGTGAACTAATCCGCACCTACTACATCTTCCTCAACACCCATTTCAGCGAAATAATCCCCGATGCTTGGGAACATATTTATAACCTGTTTAATGTAGCGCCAGATGTTCGTGAACAGTTGGCCTTCTTCGACCCGCGCCAGGATCGGCCGTATGTCCTCATGCCCCACATCGATCTAAATCACGAAGCCATCTACCTGCAAATTGAAGCCGATGGCAGCGAACAGATGCAAAGCTTAGCCATTGAGGATGACAAGGTTGACCTATTTGACGAATACCTGGCACGGTATGCCCTGTTTGGCACATTGGGTAATTTACAGCTCACACAGCAAACAGCCTTTACCGACCACCTCACTCAATACACCACCACCCAACACAAACAATGCGTCCATTGTTCCACCACCTTTCCCACTGGCAAATGGATGACCAACGATGTCCGTTCCGATATCAAGGTGCAAACATTCTCCAACCGGCTGCGTGGTGGGCCTGGCGAACCAAAGAAAAATATTTGCCGCCTGTGCCAGCTTCAATTTTTGGTGGAACGGCTGAACTACGAAGAAGTACGGGGCGAAAAGACAATGTATCTGCACTTTTTCCCGTACAGTTTTCTACCAGCCTCTTACCTGCAAGCGATCCGAAACGAAATCGACAGCATCCGGCACAGCGACATAGCCGTTCGTGCTTTGTGGTGCGATACGCATGCCGCCATGTTGGATGAGACCGTTGGCGTTAGCCCCAACTTTGCCACCCAAACGAAAAAGAAGAAACCACATCCCTTTGGCCTGTACATGCCCCGTGCCCCGCGCAACACAGTTGGCAATCGGCTCATCTTCCCTATCAATCCGGCAGGCGACAACGACAGCCAGCGGTTTTTGTTTGCGCTGTGGAATGCATTGGTGATGCAAAAGCATTGGGGCTTGCGCGTTATGCTCACCGAATCGCCCGTTGCCCCGTTTGTGCCAGAAGTGGATTTGTATCTGGACAATGTGGCTTTGTCTTGCCGGGGGTTGATTGAGCATAACGGATATGCGGCATTTTCTGATTACAGCAAGCCAGAGGGGAAACGGCCGTTACAAACCCTCTACCAGCAAGCACAAACCCTACACCGTATCTATAACAGCGTTCGTACTACCAACAAACGTGATGAAATGTTGGAACTGGTACAAACCATGGCAAACGGTCCGCTGCACATCTACTACACCGCCGAAAAATTACTCGAAGCTCGCGTGCGCGAATCTTCCGCCAGCAGCCCGGAATGGATCGAAATCCGTCTAGCGCAGCAACTATTTTCCGACATAAAAAGTTTAGCCGACAACAAAGGAGGCAGTTCTATGGCTGAATTAAGCACCCATTTACAAAGATTAGCAGAAATTGCGTGGCAAGGTGGCCTGCGCGGTAAAAGTTTAAAGAAAAATTCATTGATGATGCCGCTTGATGAAATTTTCCAAAAACTAAACCAGCGCAGTTTGGCATTTGACGATGCCGCGCTCAAAGCTGTCATTGCTGAAGATGTTTTTGAGTACCTGGAGCGGATTGCCGACGAGAAATATCCACCCGGTAAACGCAAAATGGAAGCCGCCAAAAACTTTGTGGAGACGTTTTTTACCGATGTTTACCATAGCAGTTACCAGGGCAACCGCACCCGCCTTTTAGCTGATGAAAAGTTACTGCGCTCTGCTTACATGTTCTATATCCGCCAACAAATTCCCCCAAAAAAGGAAGATAAATAATCATGAATTCTCTTGAAAAATATACAAACCAGTTTTTACCCACCTACAGCAACTACCCGCAAGGGCATTACGTGACCCTGATTTTGGCACGTTGGATTGAAAGCGAAGCCATTTTCCGCACAGAGGGCAGCGGCGAGCCGTTGAGCAAGGAGTTTGTGTTACCTGGTTTAAGTGATGGTGAACCAGTGCAGCGGGTGGTGATTAGCAAGCGTAAGCAAACAGCCGTTGAACGACGCACAGGCCGCGAATTATTACGCCGACATGACTTACTCCATTCCACAAAAGAAGGTATTTGCGCCCTTAACCGCAACAATCCCTGCGAAAAATGTATGGATTGCATGATTTACGGTTATGCGGCGGGCGGTGGCGGCGCCCAAAAAGCCCGCGTCATCACCGATGATGCATTCAGCCTACATCCTGTTCACCAAATCCTGGGCACCAAGCAGTTCAATGCTCTGTTTGATAACAGCACGATGCGTGACCCAGAAACGGGCAAAGCATCATCCAGCATTGGCACAGATGAATACGTGAAACCGCAATCTGTTTTTCTGGATATGGAAACGTTAAAAGATTTGACGCTGGGTGAATTTCAATATGTGTTAGGCAATGTGTTACGCAGCACCCGCTATGGCGCTGTCTCATCCCGCATTGGCAAGGTGAATAATGAATTGCTGGGCGTTGTGTTTAGTGATTGCGAACTGTTCAGCAATCTAGAGTTAACACAGGCAGTGTATGACATCCTGCTGGGCAATGCCGCCGAGCTTGATTTCCCGTTGGCCAAGAATACGGTGCATACGGCCGTTCAGCAAGCCGCCTCCAATCTTATGGGTCGAGTAGTTGGGCAAACAACTGTGTTGAGTGGTGCAGAAGTGACCCAGTTGGTTGAAGATATGATTGGTTTGTATGGGGATGAAACGGCCGTTACCAACCTCCTGCAACAGACCAACACCATTTATTACAGCCCACAATAGGGCGAGGCACTCATGACACACATCTACAGTTGTCATCTAACCTTGCTAGAACCTGTCTTCTTTAGCAGCCAGGAGATCAGCAGCTATTACCAAACTGCTCCGCTTATTGGCAACTATGCCCTGGCCTACGCGCTGGGGCTATGCCATACGCCTTACTTTAATGATGGCACCATCCATTACCGGCAGCACTTACAGGCTGTCAACGAGCAAGGCATTTACGTCACACCTGCTACGCTCAACGCCGCCCCCTGCTTCACCTTAGCGCAGTTCAACGCGCAGCCAGATGCATATTGGTATGCAATGGCAAACAATGTCATTGTCACCCGGCCAGATGGCGCGTGGACGGTAAAACGTGGCTCAAAGTGGTACGCCGTGCGCAGTGACAAGGATCGTGGGAAAGCTATAGGGGTAGAAAACCGTCCCCAACACGGTCGTATTCGTTTCCTCTCCATCGGCAATGAGGCCACGTTTTACATCGTCAGCCGCGAAGCGTGCCAGCCCCCCAGCTACATTCGATTGGGCAAGTTTATGAGCAAGGCGCGGGTAACTGCCGTTTCTGTCCCACACACTGAGATTGAGGGAACGGCCGTTTCCATTCCCTTCCTGCTCAATCCGGTTGATCTCAGCCCAGCCACGCAGTTGGTGACCTTTGATTTGGTAAATGTGCCGCCGACGCCGCTGGTGAAGAACGGGGTGGTAAACGGTCGTTTTTACCAGTTAGACAAAACCACCTACCTGCCCGTTGGGATGCGTTTTGGCGTAGACTCACTCGCGCAAGAGTAGAAACGATGGCATGCAATATAACATTAAACCTTACCGGCCAAACCGAAAAGGTTGCCCCTGAAAACCCTTGGGATCTCAAGCAACGGCCGCTCTACCATCAATATAGAACGGCCGTTTCCCTTCGCAACCCCCACACCCATCTCGTTGTCAATAGCTACAACACCGGCACAGGTAAAACCCGCGCTTCCTTCCTCCATCTATTCGAGTTAGATGGTCAGCAGCAAGACGTTCTGCTCATCGCCCCCACCAACGCCTTGCTCAACCAACACGCTGAAGATGCCCGCGAATTTGTCGCCACACACAAGCTAAACTTCAAAGTCATCCCCATCACTGCTGCCGAAATTCAGAAACACCGCAAAAAAATAGTGGCCCAAGGCAACTACAGCGACCAGCAAATGCGCAAAGGGGAAATCCTCTTCCGCCTTATTCGCAACTACCGCGAATATTTTCCAGGCGAATACCAACTGCAGGGCGCTATTTTCGTCGTCAATCCCGACATTTTCTACTACGCGCTCATGTTCCAATACACCGCCCACGACCAGCGCAACTTGTTCCAAAGTTTCCTCACCCATTTTCGTTACATCATCATTGATGAATTCCACTACTACGACCAAAAGCAGTTAGCATTTTTCCTCTTTTTCTTTGCCATCAGCAAAAAGATGGGCTACTTTGACCGCGCCGGACGCAAAATTTGTCTGCTGTCAGCTACCCCCAATGCCTGCGTGATTGATTATTTCAACCAACTATTTGGCGACAACTGGGAACACATCAGCCTGGAAACTGAGCCGCCAGAAAGTGAAAACTACGCCACCACGCCTACTCTTTCGCCGCTTACCTTGACTGTAGATAGTCAGAAAGTGGTAGAATGGGGGCAGAAGAACGGCCGTTGCCTGCAAACCGCCATCCTGCACAACAACCAACACGGCGCCATCATCAGCGACTCTCTACGCCGCATCAATCGCCTTTATGCCAGCTTGTTGCTCCCCATTGGGCAAGACAATTTGGGTCGAATTACCGGCCCCGAACCAGAAGAAGCTCGCCAAAACGCCACCGGCAAACCACTCATCCTAGCAACCCCCACCGTGGACATTGGCTACAATTTCAAAAAAATTGACAAGCAGCGGCAAAACATCGACTTCCTCATTTGCGAAGCCCGCTTTGGCGATGACCTCATTCAGCGATTGGGTCGCGCTGGACGCATTTTGGGCAAACCTGTGCAAGATCAGCCAAGTCAGGCTGTGGCATTACTCCCAGAAACGGCCGTTGATATCCTGCGCCCCTACCATGGTCAAACCCTCACTCGCGCCCAATTCAAAGCCATCATTCTGAAAAACCAGGACACGCTGCCGCAAAAGCACAACCTCACCGGCTACATCAAAAGTTGGGCTATCACCGAAGTATTCTACCCCATCTATCGTGCCGACAAACAAATCGTCTTGCAGCAAGAGCATGAAGCAATAGACGCCCTATTCCACGAGCTGCGGCAGCTTTTTGGCGTTAAGGGCAAATCATTCAAATCACTAAGCGTTTACTTCCGCAAATTTTACTATCGGCAGCAATGGTTACGCGCCACTAAAAAGGAGATACCTTTTAATAAGGAAACAGCCCAACATGTAGCCGACTGGTTTAGATTCCGGCGGGAGCAAGAGATCGGTGAACCAACAGCCGACGCTATTTTGCCTTATTTAGAACATGATTTTGTCCTCGCGCATGAAAATCAACGTGCTGCATTACGTGAATTTGTGACTGGTCAAGTACATCTCACAAACTCCTTGTTCAACTTTCGGGACTCTTTCCAAGGACCAACGGCCGTTATCTACGATCCCTACCACCTGCATTCAACAGAAACCGTTAACCAGTATGATCTCTTCCACATCCTCGAATCATACGATGTACATTGGTTCCAGGATCGCCGCGAATTTAACCAACACTGTCCATCCACCGAGCTAAAAGGTGATTTCTACGGCCATATTCACGCTCACCGTGGTCCCATCTTGCATTTAGAACTCACCTATAAAACAAACGAAACACAGAAAGATTTTCAACATGTATGGGAAGGCCGCCCAGTAGCACTTTCGGGCTTTGAACTACAAGGAAGGGAAAGTGGAGGCGCTATTTCCCCTATTGACCAGCGATTCATCACAGCCATTGCAGACAAACATCTAACCGTTTTACTTATCGCATCCGACATGAAAGGATGGGCTTACCGCTACCTTAGCCACAGCCCCATCTACCCGCGCAAACTGATTATCGACTTTCAGGATCGATATGCTGTTGAATACCTTGCCTACATCGGCAAGGCGGCCTGGTTTGCCCATCCAGAACTACAAATCAGCTTTAAAATTCGTGAACGCATGAAATCAGAGGCAATTATCATATGACCATTTCATCCCCCGACCTTTACGCCCTCATCATCCGTATGGTTTCCGAGAAAAACGGCCGTTTACGCGCCACCGTCGGTCACCTTGCCCATGCCGCCTTCCTCGACATACTCCAGCAAGTAGACCCCACCCTCTCCCAAACCATTCATGACATACACGGCCGCAAACCCTTCACCATCTCCCCCCTCGAAGGCTTCGGCAAGCCCCACAAAGGCAATCTACACATCAAAGCCGGGCAAGAAGGATGGCTGCGCGTCACCTTACTCGACCCCACCCTGTTCCAAACCTTCATCAGCTACTTTCTGCAAGGAAACGGCCGTCCCGCCATCCGTCTCGAAAACCACACCTTCCAAGTCACCGAAATCCTCAGCACACCCAATAGCCACCCACTCGCTGGTTACAACAGCCTGCAAACCCTCCACACCAAATGGCAAACAACAACCAGTCTACCTGGCTACGAGACCATCCACCTACAGTTCCGTACCCCAACCTCCTTCAGCATGAGAAACGCCCCCTTCCGCCACATGCACATTCTGCCCGATCCACCACTCGTTTTCGGTCAGCTTGCCGATTATTGGGATCGCCTTTGGCAAGGCAGCCCCAATAGCAGCGGCACCCGTGATATAGTGCGTGAATTTTGTTCCGAACGCGTCGTTGTTGCTCGTTACGACATCAAAACCCATATGTATCAATACCGCCGCAGCAAACAGGTTGGTTTCACCGGGCACGTCACCTATCAAATTTTAGACAAAGAAGCCATATTCATGCTCCAGCACCTTAACCGTTTAGCCGACCTCGCCTTCTACACCGGCGTAGGTTCCAAAACCACAATGGGCATGGGCCAACTTGTTCGACAAACATAAAACATCCCATTCTCAAAACAAAGGCAAACATACCAGTGGATATCAACAACTACCTGCCACTTTCCCACCTAAACCAGATCCTCTACTGTCCGCGCCGCTTCTGGTACATGTACATGCAAGGTGAAATCGAAATAAATGCCCCCATGCTCGAAGGCATATTTCAGCACCAAACCCGTGCCGATAAACCAGGCCAGGAAACAGGCAGCGACCCAACGTCATCAACAGCACATACCATCCACCGCCGCCTCTGGGTCTGGTCAGATCGCCTCAACATCGCTGGCTTCGCCGACTTCGTCGAAATACACCAGACACCATCCACTAGCAGCCAGCAACTGATCCCCGTCGAATACAAACATGGCAAAAAAGGCAACTGGGACAACGACAACGTTCAGCTTTGCGCCCAGGCCCTCTGCCTCGAAGAAATGACCAACCAACCCGTTGAACAGGGAGAAATCTTCTACTGGCGCTCCCGACAGCGCATCACCGTTCCCTTTGATAACCAACTGCGGCAGATGACAGAACAAACCATCCAACAAGCCTTCCAACTCATAGCCCAAAACACCATTCCGCCCCCTATCCACAAAAAACAAAAGTGCACCCTCTGCTCCATCCAGCCCATTTGCTTGCCACAAGAAGTCAATCAACTCCATCAAGGAATAACAACGCGATGAACCAGTCCCCCACACACACAACATCCTTTGTGCCCATCTACCATTGGCGAGGCGGCCGTCCCCACTTAGTAGACCTGGCATCCGACCAAACCGGTTGGCTGGCCTGTCTCTGCCTGCAGCGCAAAGGAGACGTGGCGCTCATTCCCCTCGCCTGGCAAACAAATGCAGCCGACGAACACAACAACCCCGACACAGCATTTCCCATCATCCCCACCATCCACACCCAGGCCCTAGACGAAACGGCCGTTACCCTCACCCTCCAGCAACTGCAACAAGACGGCTGGGAAATCAACGGACAACTCAACCTCACCTTCAACGGCCGTGACACACTGCCCAACTTCCAACAACACATCCAGCAATACCTGTGGCAGGTCCCCGGAGAAAAACATGGAGCTTGAAATGGCAACCCTCTACCTGACCGAACAACAAACCCTCGTCAAAAAAGAAGGCGACACCCTCATCGTCCACATTCCCGAAGACAAAGAAACAAACCGCCCCAAGAAAAAAGTACGCGTGCCCCTCATCAAAATCGACCGCGTCGTCGTCCAAGGCAACAGCACCCTCACCAGCCCCGCCCTCGCCGCCCTCATGGAACGCCACGCCGAAGTCACCTTTTTGAACCGCTACGGCCGTTTTCAAGGCCATCTCGCCCCCACCTTCAGCAAAAACGGGCAACTCCGCCTCGCCCAAACCGCCGCCCATAACGACCCCACCCTACACCACCACTTCACCCAAGCCTTCGTCAAAGGCAAACTTCACAACATGCGCACCATGCTCATGCGTGCCAACCGTAAACGCAAAAACACCCAAATCAAAACGGCCGTTGCCGCCCTCAAACAAACCATCGCCACCGTAGAGGCAACCACCCCCGACCCCCAAATGCCCGATCCACTGCAACCCCAGGCCAACTCCGTCTACGGTCGTCTGCAAGGACTAGAAGGTGCAGGCACCGCCCACTACTTCAACAGCTTCCAACACCTCCTCAACAACCCCAGCCTTTTCAATGGTCGTACCCGTCGCCCACCCCGCGACCCCGTCAACGCCCTCCTCAGCTACGGCTACACCATCCTCCTCAACCAAATCATGTCCGCCCTCTGCACCGTCGGCCTCGATCCCTACATTGGCTACCTCCACACCAGCCAATACGGCAAACCCGCCCTCGCCCTAGACCTCATGGAAGAATTCCGTCCCCTCATCGTCGACTCCGTCGTCATCTCCATCTTCAACAACAACATCCTAAAACGCAAACACTTCCAAGAAGAACTTGGGGGCGCCCAAAGATTAACCGATAACGGCCGTCGCACCTTCCTCACCAAACTCGAAGCCCGCTTCGACGAAACCATCACCCATCCCACCTTCAACTACAAAGCCACCTACCGGCGCAGCCTTGAACTCCAAGCTCGCCTACTCGCCAAAACCGCCATCGGCGAAATACCCGCCTACCCACCCTTCATCGTCCGCTAACCCAACCACCCTATCCCACTCAATTTGAAACACTAAGCACACCCAAGCCGACCCACCCTTCATTGTCCACTAATCCAATCACCAGCTCCTAACAACCAATGACCACCCTCTACCTAATCGCTTATGACATCCCTAACGACAAGCGCCGCACCAAAATCCACAAAACACTATGCGGATTCGGTCAATGGACCCAATACAGCCTCTTCGAATGCTACCTCAACGAAAAAGAACACATCACCCTCCAATACCGGCTCAAAACAATCCTGAACGAAAAAGAAGACAACGTCCGTATTTATCCACTCTGCACCGCTTGCCAAGAAAAAACAGAAACAATTGGCAGTACCCCACCAGCAGAAGATAAGATATACTTACTCTAGAACTCAAGTCACAATCCTCCATCATATCAGCGAGCAGGACAGCACCCCTCACCACACCCTTTCCCGCTCGATCAGAAAATATCCCAAAATACACAGGGAACGCACCTTAACAATAAAAAATAGCAGAAACTTACAAACATCACTGTCAAAAAAAACATTCCCGCTCGCAAAGGCGCAGCGAGTGGGGCAGAATCATCCGAAAGCGTGCAGAAAAACAAAAAGGTTGATACACTAGTCATCAATAATTTAACAAAACAACAAACCCATGGGGGTAATTATCACAGCAAATCGAGAGGGGGTCAGCCCCCCATCAGAATCGCCTCCGCGATTGAAACCTTTCCTTATATATGCGGGAACGGCCGTTTTCCTGAGGGGTCAGCCCCCCATCAGAATCGCCTCCGCGATTGAAACTCGCAATTTTACAGCACGCTGAAGGAGGGCACTCAGCGGTCAGCCCCCCATCAGAATCGCCTCCGCGATTGAAACACGTGAC
>PDQY01000118.1 GCA_002746795.1 Chloroflexota bacterium
TATAAGACTTTGCCTTATGTTGACTGTTCGTAATGTCTCTTTTTTCATCGCTATATCCTTATTGTCCCATTGCCTGCAATATCCAGATTGGCATATATTGGCTCATAAAATCTGCCCGAGCTTGACTATCAGCTGTCAATGACCCTGTTTCACTTGTATGCTACTGATTATAAGCCCAGGCGTGAAGAAAATAACAAAAGCGGCTAAGGTGGCGTCATGGCTTCGATACTGTTTAGCTCACTGCATTCTATATTTTGAATTGCTGGATTTTACTTGTATTTATGTTAAGAATCCTTATAATGTGTAAACATGTGGTTTAATATTAAGCACAGGTCAAAATGTTTGCTAGTTCTCCTTATTGAATATTAAAAACACAGAACAAAGGCGTGCGTATATTGTTTGTCTAATTGCAATAGAATTATTTGGTATAGGTTTGTAAAAATCGGTACAAATAAAACTGAAGATCGATTTTTGAGCCTGATTCTCAGGAGGCAACATGAAAAAGTCACATTATATAGCAATCTTGGTAGCAACCATCCTTGTTTTGCTCACTGCAACCATAGTGTCTGCTTTGGCTCATGTGGTAAGACCAGGTGATACCTTATCTGGAATTTCAAGATACTATGGCACCACCATTAATGCTATCATGTCATTGAATCCTCAGATTACCAATCCAAATTTAATTTATGCTGGTGATACCTTGCAGATTCCAGAAGCTGGCGTCACTGTAACCCCAGCGCCGACAACGACCCCGCCATCCACAGCTCCAACACCCACCGCGCCCCCTGGTACAGCTGCCTATGTTGTCCGTTTTGGGGATACGCTCTCAAAGATCGCCCGCCAATTCAACACAACCATTAACGCCATCATGGCGATTAATCCCCAGATTACCAATCCAAACTTGATTTATACGGGTCAGTCAATCCTAATTCCTGGTACCAGCGGTACAAATCCACCCCCTGGACCAGACCCCACATCCACACCAGCCCCGCCGCCATCATTCAGCTTTGAAATGGGTGGCCAGACCTTGGTGCTAGGGCACGTGAATGAGATGAGAGCGGCTGGCATGACTTGGGCAAAATTCCAACACAAATGGAGCCCTGGTGATTCTCCATCTTCGTTGGCCTCCACCATAAATACTGCTCATGATCAGGGATTTAAAGTTTTGATTTCAGTATCTGGGGAACAGGTTTATCCGGGGCCAGGCGGTATTGATTTCGCTGGCTACACCGAATTCATTCGAGGTTTAGCTGCATTAGGTCCAGATGCAATTGAAGTATGGAATGAGCAAAATATTGACTTTGAATGGCCTGCTGGCGAAATCAGCCCGGTCTCATACACAAACAATATGCTTGCCCCAGCATATCAGGCCATTAAATCAGTTAATCCCAATATCATGGTGATTTCTGGGGCATTAGCGCCAACAGGTTTTGATAATGGCTACAATGCCTGGGCTGATAATCGTTATCTTGCGGGGATGCACCAGGCTGGTGCTGTCAATTACATGGATTGCGTGGGCGCACACCACAATGCCGGCGCCACATCGCCTAGCCAAACCTACGGTCATCCAGCTGATTCGAATGGGCATTACAGTTGGTATTTCTTACCCACGTTAAATCTCTATCACAACTCCTTCGGCGGCAGACGACCGGTTTGCTTCACTGAGCTTGGATACCTGTCAGGCGATGGTTTCCCTTCGCTGCCCTCTAATTTCTCATGGGCAGCAGATACCTCTGTGGCAGAACAGGCACAATGGTTAGCTGAAGCGGCTCAATTATCGAGCAACAGTGGCAAGGTCCGCTTGATGACAGTATTCAATGTGGATTTCACTTATTATGATGCAAATAGAGACCCACAAGCGGGATACGCTATGATTCGTCCAGATGGCTCTTGTCCGGCATGTGGGACTTTAGGTGCCGTCACAGGCGGTGGATAGCGTCTGTTTTTATTAGCGTTCCTTACGAAACTATCGGATAGCTTGGTTTCACACTAGAAAATGGAGGTGGAGTGATCCATGTCTAGAATTGGCACTCTTTCAAGTCCTTTGCGCATTGCCATTGTTGGTGCTGGCCCAACAGGTTTTTACACAGCAGAACATTTTTTTAAGCAAAAAGAGTATCATGTATCAGTTGACATGTTTGAACGGTTGCCCGTACCGTTTGGCTTGGTTCGTTATGGTGTTGCGCCTGATCATCCCAAAATCAAATCAGTCACAAAAATTTATGATCGGATAGCAAAAAAACCGGGATTTCGCTTTTTTGGCAATGTGGAAATTGGGAAACACATTTCTGTGCCTGAACTGCGTCATTATTATCATCAAATCGTGTATACCACTGGCACTCAAACCGATCGCCGTCTCAATATTCCAGGTGAAGATTTGGCAGGAAGCTTGCCTGCAACTGAGTTTGTTGCCTGGTATAACGGTCACCCTGATTATCGAGATTATGAGGTTGACTTGTCTCATGAGAATGTGGCTGTGGTGGGGATTGGAAATGTGGCGATGGATGTGGCTCGAATTTTGTGTCGAACTCCTGATGAACTGCGTCAAACAGATATTGCTGATTATGCATTAGAAGCGTTAAGTCACAGCAAGGTGAAAAATGTTTATGTGATGGGCAGAAGGGGGCCGGCACAGGCGGCTTTTACGAGGCCAGAAATTAAAGAGTTAGGGAGTATGGCGGATACGGCTGTATATGTTTTACCGGATGAAGCGAGATTAGATGAACTAAGCCAGTCTGTATTGGCTGCTAGTTCAGATAAGGCTACGGTTAAAAAGGTTGAAATTATTCAATCTTATGCGGGGCGTAAAGAGCCGGGAAAATCACGCTGTGTGACTGTGCGTTTTTTAGTTTCACCTACGGAGCTTCTGGATGATGGCCAGGGCGGTATTGCTGGGATGCGTTTGGTAAAGAATGAGTTGTATGCCACGGAGACCGGTACATTGCGTCCGCGTGCGACGGATACGCATGAAGAGTTACCAGTGACAATGGTATTTCGCGCTATTGGTTATCGCGGGGTGCCGATTCCAGGAGTGCCGTTTTATGATAGCTGGGGCATTATTTTGAATCGGGAAGGGCGGGTGCTTGATCCTGAAACGCAGGAGGCGATGACGGGCGAATATACTGGTGGGTGGATAAAGCGTGGTCCTTCAGGTGTGATTGGCACGAATAAGGCAGATGCTCTGGAAACGGTGAAGCATATGCTTGAGGATGTGGAAAGTGGGAAGATTTTGCGCCCGGATAATACGGCAAGTGATGCTGTTGAAATGATGGTGCGGGAACATCAACCTGATTATTTTACATATGATGATTGGTTGCGCTTGGATGAGATGGAATTGGCAAATGGAAAGGCGCAAGGACGCCCCCGGGTGAAGTTCACGGATGTCGATGAGATGTTAGCGGCTCTGGGGCGTTTGTAAGTTATGAAGGTGATTATCTATTCGGATGGGGGAGCTGATCCTAATCCGGGTATTGGTGGTTGGGCGGCCGTTTTGCAGTATGGGCCTCATGAGAAAGTGTTGACGGGGCATGATCCCAAGACGACAAATAACCGGATGGAGTTACAGGCTGCCATTTCTGCTTTGGCGGTGTTAAAACGGCCGTCCGAAGTTGAGTTTCATACAGACTCTCAATATTTAAGGCAAGGGATTACGGAGTATATTGATAAGTGGGCGGCCAATCAATGGAAACTCAAGGGGGGCAAGCCTGTTTCAAATGCAGATTTGTGGCAAAAATTGAGTCCTTTGGTTAAACAACACGAGATTGAGTGGTATTGGGTAAAAGGACACGCTGGAAACCCAATGAATGAGCGTGTTGATCAGTTGGCCAGGCAAGCTCGTTTAGAGATTACGCCGGCCGCGCAAATTGACGAGGATGCGCCTAAACTCTTTCTCCGTGCCTCTTGCAAAGGGAATCCTGGTCCTGGCGGCTGGGGAGTTGTCCTGGAGGAAAAAGGTGAGACGGAGCAAATAAGCGGATCAGAGCCCAAGACCACCAATAATCGCATGGAGATTCAAGCGGCCATCGAGGGGCTGCTGCTATTGCCAACTGGAAGCCAGGTGCAGCTGTTTACGACATCAGATTATCTGTTTCAGGGGGCCACCCAATGGATTCAGGGGTGGCGTAAACGCCAATGGACGAAGCGTGATGGGAAACCGGTAGTCAATGATGATTTGTGGCAAGCTTTAGACCAGTTGATGGGAAATTATAAGATTCAATGGATCAATGCAAAGGGGAAAGATCTGGTGGGGCTGGCAGAGGCTAGTAAATTAGCTGTCAGTGCAGTTGACTGTTGTTCCAGCTAAGTGCGCATCCATCCATACGTGATGGAATTGATGGATGCGCTTCAAGTGACCTTTCCCTGTGAAAAGTGGCGGCTAATTTTTAGACGGTCACCGGAAATTAAATAATACGCCTTTGGCCTCAATCATATTCGTATTACCCTCGCCGAGGGTGGGTTGGTGAATATCATCAAGTTTGTGTCCAGGTCAAGCCTCTGTCTCGCTTTCTCGGAGAAATTCACAGGTGACATGGAGAAAGCCAAAGTTGCCCACCGTGGGCATTAATTCCATCACTTCCGTTACTGTGAAGGTAGAGCCGTTAAAAGAAACTTCATCGCCAACCGCTGGCTTAGATTCAACAGTCATGATGGCTCCAGGATGTTTTCCCCCAGCTACGACAAAACTGACTTTGTAAAAGATGTCTTTGGTCATGTCTGCCTCCTATAACTCTGCCAGGTTGCGGTGGCGCAGCTTAAAGGCGACATCGACGGCGAGATTGCGCATGACGATGTAGCCAATGTGATTGTACTTTTCGCACAACTCATAAAAGTCTTCGCTTTCCACACGATATAATCTTGCTTCCCCATTGGTTGCCCGTACGGAGGCTGACCTATATCCTTCATCGATGAGGGCCATTTCGCCAATAACCTGCCCTCTGCCTAAGACGACAAGGCTGCGGGAATTGTTTAAACCGCTGATAAATACGTCCATTGACCCGTCGGCGATGATGTACATTTCAGTGCCGGTGGTGTTTTGTTCGATGACGAGTTCGTTAGGGGATACTTTTTCTTCGGTACAAATCAGCGCTATTTGAGCGAGTTCATCTTTTTCTAAGTTGGCAAAGAGGGGAACTCTTTTTAATAAATCAATGGAAATCGACATTGTTTTCTCCTGGATAACTTATCTGTTGAAAACCAGTGAGTTTGCCGAAAAGATACAGATTTTGCAGATGACACAGATTTTCGCTTGACAGGGATTTGTGTTTACTCGAGTCATTCGCTGTGTTTTTCAGGCAGTCACTGTTTAATGGTTGACTTTTAGCGGTGAGTTGGTAAAATTCTCGCCTACTTAAGCCGAAGTGGCGAAACAGGCAGACGCGCTACGTTCAGGGCGTAGTGGGCATTACGCCCGTGTGGGTTCGAATCCCACCTTCGGCATTTTCCATTCTCACCTCAATCAATTCTATCAAATTTTCTTTTGATTCGTAAACCGCAAAATGTTATGAAGTAGATCGTGGGTTATAAGTTTCTTTTTAGGAGTGAGCGTTATGAGTAAATCGGCAAATGTGGAATTGACGCAATTGAAAACGGCCGTTCATTATTTTGTGGGTTTGTTAGAAGAAGGTTCCTTGGTGAAAAATTATGATTCCAGTACGCGCGATGAAATTGCAGAGGTTCTGGAACTGATCATCGGCAAAGTTGAGGGGCTACCGGAAGAAGTGCCAGAAAATTTGGTTCAGGCCGCTGTGGTTCGTTCCATTGTTGGCGCCGCAGAGCGTTTGCGGAGACAAGAATCTGAGGCCTTTTTATCCAGGCAAATGCGGGAAGCTGAAGCTGCTGCCAGTATTCATGGACACACACTTTCTGATTGGGAACAAGTTACTGGCGAAGAAGGTGTTGAGTATCAAGCTGCGTGCACAGATTGTGGTGGCTTTATCTATGTCAGCCTTTCTGGCACATACAATTTGCTGCTAGATAGTTGTGAAAGGGTGTAGATTCGCTTAACCTCTTGAGTTAACGGTTGACGGGGAAGGGCTGAATTTCAATTGGACCAAACATATGTTTTTGAACTGCGGTGGCTTCATGCCGTTTGATCAATTCTAAAACAGCCAGCAAAGTTACCGAAATTTCTACCCGGGAAATATTGTGCGAAAGTAAATCATTGAATAAAAAAGTCTGGTTCTGCTTAAGTCGGAAGCGGACTCTTTTTATTTGCCCTTCGATGGTCAATCTGCGCGGTTGAGTGATGGCGACGCTGTCTTCTAAATTATCTGCTCGCTCTAATGCTGCAAGAACGGCCGTTATCAAAGTTTCTATCGTCACCCCAGTCAGATCCAGGCGCGTATCCAATTGTGGTGGTGGCGCGACACGTAAATAGGTGCGTAATCCCGCTGCTTCTCGTTCTTTTAACCACCTGGCGGCATCTTTGAATTGTTTGTATTGACGTAGCTGGCGGATCAACGCTTCGGCTGGGTCTTCCTCGTCTTCCTCGTCGCCAGGTAAAGTCGGGATTTTAGGTAAAAGCGCCCGGCTTTTGATGAGCGACAAACGGGCGCCAATCACTAAGAAATCAATGAGATGCTCAACCCGGTCTTTTTTCATTTCCTCGATTTGCTTCAAGTATTGACTGGTGATCTGCACCAACGAAAGCGCCGTAATATCTAACTCTTGGCGGTCGATGAGGTGCAGTAATAAATCTAGCGGTCCGGCAAATGCCGGTAAGTCAATCTGGTAAGGCGCAGCCATCACAATCAGAATTTTACTCCCTCGGTGTCATTAGACAGTAAACAAAGCCATTCATTTGTACCAGTTCCACCGTTTCATACTGCTGGCCAATGGCTTCCAGCACAGGCGGTGGATAAAATTGGGCGCGTAAAACAACGGTGTCGAAAGCCTGTTCGTTGAGCATATCGACCATTTCCGTCATGTCAACCTGATTATTGTTATACAGATTGAGCAGTTGGGTGGGATTGGTGATGATTTCACGGCCAATATAGAAATTGAAGCCTGCATCCTCGGCAAATGCTGGCGTTTCTCCCTGCTCTACAAATTCAGCAATTTGGATACCGGCTGCTGTATCGGCCTGATTTGGCGGACGACCCAACAGTGAAACCCCACCTGAATCGACATAGTAGATCGTTTCTGGAGCGCGTGGGGCAGAGCAAGAGGTTTGTGGGGCAATGGTTACGGTTGTCGGTTTGTTGAACAGTTCTGCTGCCGCGCGGAATAGGGTAACATCGGTGGGGGCGTGGAACATTTTGTCTGCCTGGATGAGGAAGAGGATGGCGATGGCCGAGAGAACGGCCGTTTGCACCCAAAAGCCACGCTGCGACTTACCCCAATCCTTGTTTTGAACGACGTTGAGTACCCGGGCGAAGGCTAGACCAGTCAGGATGCAGCTGGCAGCGATGACCGTGGCAAAATAAGACTCGCCAGCTCCCCATTTGCCCGCCGTGATGCTGTTAACCAGGGCGATGCCAAACCAGACACTGTAGAGGGACAGGCGCTCAAAATAGAATTGGTAGGCGGCAAAAATCAGAGCGACAACAGTGATAACGGTGTGGAGAGTAAACCATTGTCGGAACAGTCCAATTGCTTGTTCGCGGATGAATGGGTTGATATTGGCGGTGACGGTGTTGACGAGCCACCAGCCATCTGTTGACCCATTGATCCAGAAAAAGATGAGCCCGGTGACGCTGGCGAAGGGGATAGCCCACAGCACCGCTCGTTTCGGCTGGCGCAGGAACCAAAAGATGAACAGGGCGGCGACGGTGGCGTAGGCAAGTTGTTTCGTGTAGCCAGCTAAAAGCAAAAGAACCATCACCAACAGTAAACGGCCGTTATACGACCGCCCGTCTCGCTCCTCCTTATCAAGCGTCAAGGTCATCAGCACCACGGCCACGGTCTCAAACATCACCATAAACATGTGCTGCCGGAAAAGCGGGCCGACGTGGTAGACGTAATTGGATGCCAGAAAGATCAGGCCAGAGATGCCTGAAAGCCACCAACGTTGACCAGCTTTTTGCACGCCATAACCAATCGCAACGGCCGTTACCAATGTGCCCATAAATGAAACTAGCCGTCCCGTCCAATACTGCGGACCAAACAGCCACACCAAAGGCACAATGATGACGTGAAACAGCGGCGGGTAGTTGGATGAGTAGAATGGATAGGAGTTGTTATCGCGGTAAGGCCATTCACCCTGGCTGAACAACACTGTATCCATCAACTCAAAACCTTCACCCTGATCATAATCAAAGGGGAATTGGAACAGGCGCACGGCATAGACGACATACACCGCTAGATAAAAAATGAAAGCCAGCAATGCCAGCCCCAGGAGAACTTTAGGTAGATAAAAGATCGCTTTTTGCCACCAGGGCGCGTCCTCTGGCGGTTGTAGGGAGTTTGGTGCCTTCACCAGGCTGCTCATGCGGGTCTATCTCCTAATGGCAGCAGCGTGATCCCCACGAGAATCACGAATCCAGCACCCAGCAGTGCCAATCTTTGTGTGGGGCCAATGCCCTGAAAATCACCACCGCCAATCAGGTCATACACAAATGAGCCAACAATAGCCAACGTGCCTAAAGCGATGATGATGCAACCGAGTTGTCGTTTTGTCATAGTTAACCGTTAAAACATCAATACAAAGGGATAAGGTGATCGTCCAAAAATAAGTTTATCTCAAAATTGGCTTGGGAAAAAGCGGTATGGAAAAGCAGCTGGTAGTGGTTATAATTCTTGCCTGATTATGGATAGAGAACCAACTTTTTGGGTGCGTGATGTGCCTGTATACGGTGACACGATTTTGTCGCCTATGGCTCGGTATTCCGATGTGCCGTTTCGCACACTGTGCCGGGCGTATGGCTCAGCCATGAGTTACACGGAATTTGTGCCAGCGGGAGCGTTGCTCCACGCTGAGAATCCGATGTGGCGGCGTTTAGACGTGCATCCGGGTGGGGAAAAGCCGATGGTGTTCCAGATTTTTGGCTTTAATGCGCAAGAATTGTTGGAAGCGGCGCTGGTCATTCAGGAGTGGGGACCAGACATCATCGACATCAACATGGGCTGCTCTGCGCCACAGGTGAGTAAACATGGAGCTGGGGTGGGTATGATGCGCAGGCCAAAACTGGTTGAAGAGACTTTTCGTTTGCTTGGTAAACACCTGGAGATTCCGGTAACGGGCAAGATTCGCATTGGCTGGGATGACGCATCACGCAATTTTGTGGAGATTGCCCGCATCATGGAAGACAATGGGGCATCGTTGGTGGCGATTCATGGTCGTACGCGATTCCAAAAGTATCAAGGGGCTGCTGATTGGGAGGCCATTGCGGAGTTGAAGCGGTCGGTAACTATTCCAGTGATAGGCAATGGGGATGTGAGAACGGCCGTTGACATTGACCGTATGAAAGCCCACACGGGCTGCGATGCTGTCATGATTGGCCGAGGCGCGATTGGTAATCCGTGGATTTTCGAGCGCAAAGCCCGCGAGGATGTGATTTTTGCTGAAATTCTAGACGCGATTCGGCTTCATTTGCAGGAAATGCTGGCGTATTATGGGGAGCCAGAAGGTTTAAAGAGATTTTCACGCCATTTGAAAAAGTATCTGTCTGGTCTGGCGCTTAAGCATTATCGGAAGCGGCTCTTGGCAGCGGATGATAAGGATGAGTTTGAACGGATCTTGCAGGAGCTGGAAACGGCCGTGCTATAGTTTGGCTTGGATTTGTTTGCTGCTCTTTCGTCCTTGCTTATTTTGTTGTTTCCACGCGCTGCCACAATGCAGATAACGGCCGTTTCTTTACGCGCACCTGCCAAAAAACAAGGCTCCACAGATGCAAGCGGGCAGCAAACAATTGCACAGTCCAGTTGAACTCTCGCCAATTCCTGGCATAGTTAAATGCCAGCTTGGTGCCATGAACAGCTTCTAATTTGGCAGAACGCATCTGGTAGGGTGAGTGGCGCACATAATCTTGCGCATAGCCACCAGCAGAACGCACCTTCTGCACCAACCAATCTCGATACGTTGTCGGATACCTGACATGCACCAGGGCATTTGGGGCGTAACGGATGTGATACCCTCGCTCGGCAATGCGATGGGAAATCACAGCATCTTCGGCCAATGCATCTTCGGGCACATGGTCGATGAGTGACTTGCGGTAAGCAAACAGGTAGCCTGAACACAGCAGAAATTGACCCAAAGCATCACGTCTTAATCGCTCTTGGTGTGCGCCTTCTGTGAGCAGGTGGGACCAGTAGCCCAGTTTTGTGTCGCGGGGGCTGCTGCTTAACGGATGTCCTGTGACGGCGCCCACGCGCTCATCAGCAAAAGGTGCCAGCAGGGGAGCCAGGGCATTCTCCGCTACCACAATATCGCCATCACTCAATACCACAATGTCACCCGACGCTTGCGCCAACCCCACATTCAAGGCGGCGGGCTTGCCTACCCCTGGATCTTGGATGTGGCGAATTTGGGGATGGGATGCAGCGTATTGGTTGATAACGGCCGTTGTCTCTGCATCCGGACAAACCACCAACAACTCGGCATCTGCTGGCATCTGGGGCAAAAATGCGTCCATCGCCCGCCCAATGGTAGCTGCTTCTTTATATGCGGTGATGAGAATGGCTAACCTCAATGACCCTCCATCGTTGTTCTACCTGGCGTGTGTGGTGGGTGGCAGAATCTTTTGTCTTGACCAGAGATTTAGGCATTGTAGCGGACGGAGACGCCTTTGATGCGGCTGACAACTCCTTCCAAGAGGGCGATGATCAGCATGAAGAACAGATCCACCCCGATAGACATGGACAAGGCAATACCAAGATACCCGAAAACGGCCGTTACCTGTGGTGCAAGGTTCGTCACAATAGCATCCGTTAAGCCCAGCAAAAGGGTAATGCCGGCAATCACCGCCATTGTCAGCAAAAAAGCTGGCCAGGCACGTCGGTCAGAAGCACTGGGCATCATCGCATTACTGACTGCAAATAAGAGATACAACCAGACGAAAAAATCGCTGGTTTGAAAAAGATTGGAGATAGCCTGCGCCAACTGCGTCGCACTGCCGGATTCCAACGCTATAGAAAACTCAGGCACATTGAACACACGAAAGCCAATCAGCAAAATAACCAGCGTCCCCGTAATGAGAGGAGCGCCCCCAATGATGCTTTCCCGAATGGGACCAAGGGTACGCCCTTTGTAATACTCCACATAGCCTAATTGGATAGAGCCATCTGCCTGACGCCTGGGCAGCAGCGATAACTTACCCGTTTGCACTCCCAGCAAAGAAGCAGTTAGCCAATGGCTCAACTCATGCAAAATGACTCCTGGCAATAGCACAACGGCATACAAAACAAGGGCAAATTCAGGCTTACCGGTGATCAGCAAGGATAAACCATGCAGATGGGTATGAATCCATCGCTGCAAAAAAAGCAAAGCCACGAAAGCTATCGTGACCCAGATAAAAGGCATGGGATCAAAACTCATCTTCGAGAATCTGTCAGATCCCAACTATTTACTGTCACCTGGTTTTATTGGGCATTCTTGATCAAATCAACAAAGGCGGCTTTTAAGCTGGCTCCGCCAACCAAAGCACCGTCAATTTCAGGATGACCCATCAATTCAGCACTGTTCTTTTCATTGACACTGCCGCCGTATTGGATGCGGATTTTCTCAGCAATTTCTTCACCAAACATCTCTTTGATGGTGGCTCGAACCGTGTTGCCAATGATGCCGCCAGCTTGTTCCACAGTAGCGGTCAGACCAGTGCCAATGGCCCAAATCGGTTCATAAGCGATGACACATTTTGCCGCTTCCTCGCCTGTCATGTCCGCAAATGCCCCTTTGATTTGGCCGCTAACAAAGTCGTGGGTTTCGCCAGCTTGATTTTGCTCCAAGCTTTCGCCACAGCAGACGATGGGGGTCAAGCCATGAGCCAATGCTGCTTTGATTTTCTTGTTTACCCCTTTGTCGGTTTCGCCAAAGTAACCACGCCGTTCGGAGTGACCAAGGATAACGTAGTGGCAGAAGGGGGTGAGCATACCTGGAGCCAATTCGCCAGTATAAGCCCCTTTTTCTTCAAAATACATGTTCTGTGCGCCAACACCGATTTTTGTGCCTTTTAGCAAATCAGAAACGGCCGGAATCGCCAACGCTGGCGGACAAACTGCAATGTCGATGCCTTCAAT
>PDQY01000119.1 GCA_002746795.1 Chloroflexota bacterium
GCACACAAAACAGGGGAGTGGCTAAATGAGCAAACGCCTATCAAAATCAAAACGCATGGACGCTATGCGTACAGTCTTTTTCGATATGGACTCGACTACTTGGCCGATCAGCTTTACCGCCAGGTTGAAGAGGCCAAACGTGTATTAAAGGTGGTTATATTGCTTTTATTTCCTCTTGAAATACTGAATGAAGGTGGGAGTGTTAAAATGTCGTGTACGGAGGGAATTTCCAGTGTCTGAAACATGCCCGATCCTAAGCAGTCTTTTTGGTTTTTATCTAAATATTAAGAATTGATCGCACCCTGTAAAAGTAAGCCTTGTAAATAAAATCTATTGATTTGTTTTTTGATCAAAATAGAATTAATTTATTAAAATTATGCTACGGCAAGCTGAAATCAACGGGGTATTAAGTAGAAATTTCATTGACAGCCCGGTTACCTTGAAAAGGTTGCCGTTAAAAAAGCTAGACTTAATTGCATATATTGTTGTAGGATGAAGAGAATTTTAAATAGAGAGCAGTGTCAGACTAGGGTTTTTTTACGAGTGCCAATTTAAATTGATTCGGTGTTTTCAGCTGCTGAAAATTTAATCTTCTACTTCCTATAGAAGAGTCCGCTTGTATCAGTGTCTTTATTTGAACAATGGTGTCTTTGATGAGATCAGCTTAAGGTGAGCGATCTGTCTTCTGCTTCTAATCAAATTTTAAGCAAAATTTATTAAGTTTGATTGTTATAGTTTGTGAATGAGGTATCAGATCCCGTCGTGTTAATACAAATAATTTTTTGAATAGACGAACAAGGCTAAATTAAGTAAGGCGAGGTGAGGAGTATTGTAGGTCAATCAGAGGAAGGAAAGAAATATTATTATGAAAATGGTGTGCAGCATGTTTTTGCGGAACTGGAGTGCATAGATCTATATATTCAGTATTATTTAAGTCATATCCAGAGTGATTTCAATAGGGGTGACCAATACAGAGGGCTGTATATATCTGAATCTGATATACAACTACAGTTTTCTAAGCCAATTGGTGAGCCGTGGTGGTCCCTTCATCTACGTACTGAAGAACTTTCGAGTATCATTTCTTTCATAAGTGAAAGACGTTCTTCAATTGCCAAAGCAGTTTTTCTATCCCATCAGTACGGTGTTGATTTACAATTAGAAGCTTTGCAGCAACGATTCGGGCTTAAGCGTGTTGAGGTAGATATTATTTTGATTGCTCTTGCAGTGAATATTGATCTTAGATATGAGAACGTCTTTGCTTATCTGCAAGATGACATTAACAAGAAATATCTTAGTGTTGACCTTTGCCTAAATATTTTGGGGGGAAACGCACAAGAGAGGTTACAAAAGCGTCGTTATCTTAGTCGAGATGCCACATTGGTAAAACAAGAACTTGTCGAGCTATGTGATAACCCTGATCAGGCTAATTACAGCTTTCTGGGGAAGGTCGTGAATTTGCCGCAACGCATAGTAGATTTTCTGCTGGGCAACGTTGTCATTGAAAGTAGGATTAGAGGGTTAGCTCAGGTTGTTAATGGCAATACCTGTCCATTTAGGACCTGTTTTGACCTAGGGCTAAAAGAACGACTTACTAAAATTGCAGAGCAATTTGAAGTTTGTAGTGAGCCGTGTGTTATTAGTATAAAAGGGAAGTCGGGTAGTGGAAAAAAGGCAGCGGCCTTATTCCTTGCACAAGAGGTTCACTACAAGTTACTCGCTGTCGACCTTCGGCAACTTATGCACGTGGATCTGGAACTGTGTGAGGAGAAGTTGGCGTTAATTCACCGGGAGGCTCTGTTACAAAAAGCAGTTATCTATTTTCATGATACCCGCATTTTGTCAGGTGATGATGGCCGGACTCTGCAATCTGTACTGCTTCGTTACCTCTCGGGAACTCCCAATGGTCTGGTCGTATTAGCTGGTCAAGATAGTTTCGACAGTAGTCTAGTAGCCGGGATTAAAAATTATATTCAGTATGATGTTGGTGAGTTGTCTGCCCTGCGTAGGGCGCAGATATGGCGTTCTCACTTGATAGATCTTGGTCTTACGATGAGTGACGAGGAAATTGTCAGCTTAGCAGATCGTTTTAGATTTACCCAAGGCCAGATTCATGACTCGATCAACACAGCTTGCCAAATAACTGCGGCAAGGGGGAGTAGTCCAGAGCAGATTGATATTGAGGTGCTTTATCATGCTTCGCGCCTGAATAGTAATAGCCGCCTGGGCAAGTTGGCTCGTCAGATCTCACCTAAATATGCCTGGTCAGACATCACTCTTGAGGCCGATACCTTTAAGCAACTTGAAGAGTTGTATAGTACTGTTAAACATCACGCTAGAGTACTTGAAGAGTGGGGCTTTGATGAAAAACTCTCTGTCGGAAAGGGGGTGAATGCACTGTTTTCCGGCCCACCCGGTACCGGAAAAACTATGGCGGCTGAAATTATTGCCAAAAGTTTAGGGCTGGATCTCTATAAGATTGATCTATCCCTTGTAGTTAGTAAATACATCGGTGAAACCGAAAAGAATTTGTCAATGATTTTCCACGAGGCGGAAACCTCCAACGCTATTCTCTTTTTTGATGAAGCTGATGCACTGTTTGGTAAACGTACCGAAGTGAAGAGTTCCCATGATCGTCATGCCAATGTTGAGGTGGCTTACTTGTTGCAGAAGATGGAAGACTACACCGGTATTACCATCATGGCGACCAACTTGCGCAGAAATATAGATGACGCCTTTACTCGCCGGCTGGCGTTCGTTGTCGACTTTCCTTTTCCTGATGTCGACGAGCGGTTGCAGATCTGGAAAAACGTCTGGCCCGAAGGGGCGCCACTTGATGTGGGGATTGATTTCGAATTTCTCGCTAATAACTTTAGACTGGCCGGTGGCAATATAAAGAACATTGCACTCGCCGCTTCGTTCTTGGCAGCGGAAGCACGGCAGTCAATAGGGATGAAGCATCTGCTGGCCGCCACCCGGCGGGAGTTTGAAAAGCAGGGGCGCACCTTTGTTCAAAATGATTATGGAAAATACAGTTATCTTTTGGAGGCAGTATGATCCGTGATCTTGACGCTACGTTAGAGCAGCTTCTTACTACCCGGGCGTCTGCGGGATCTGAACTTGCCAGTGCGGATATCAGCTTTGAGATTCCCGATGAAACCTGGCGTAATTCGTTGTCTGCGCTAACTGTAAATTGCTACCTATACGATATTCACGAGAACCTGGATCTGCGTAACTATGAGCCATTAATTCAGCGCAGCAATAGCGGTTCTGCTGCGGTGCATCGCCAACAACCACGACGCATTAATTGTGCTTACTGCATCACTGCGTGGAGTACGGCTAGCGGTGATCCAGTATTTGAAGAGCACCGTGTGTTAAGTCAGATTTTACGGGTGTTGCTGCGCAATCCCACCGTTCCCCCTGGTGTTTTACAGGGAAGTCTGGTGAACCAGATTCCACCCTATCCAACCGTGGCGGCTTCGCCGGATGGCATTAAGAATAATCCCGAATTTTGGGGCGCTTTGGATCAACAGCTTAAGCCATCGCTAAGCTACATCTTAACTATCGCCATGATGATGGATGATGAGCCGGATGAATTGACGCCGGTTGTTGAGGAAGTGCGTGTGATTGAACGTGCAATGGAAGAGTTTGAAAGTGAGTAGTCTCTTATTAACGCTTCACGGAGGTTAACATGAACAAGGGTAACGATTATGAGCTATAACGTCGGTTTAAATCTTGTCGAAGTTGATGGCAAGGCAACACCAAGTATTCAACCTGCCCCCACTTCTGTCACTGGATTTATCATCAAATCGCAACGGGGTATCCCGGGCGTGGTTCGACGGGTGACGAATTGGACACAATTCAAAGAGTATTTTGGTGAATACACCACCTCCGCCTACGGTGCATACAATGTACGCGGTTTTTTTGATAACGGCGGACAGACGGCCATGGTCACCCGGGTGGCCAATACTGATGGTGTGGATGCCACACCGACCACCCTGACCTCCAATAGCGGCCCCTGGAATCTGGATAGCGGTGATACCCTGACCATCCGAGTTGATGACGCTACCGATGCCGCCATTACCTTTACCGATGGGCCTGCTTCAACCACGGGTGGTGGTGGTACTTTTGATTTAAGCACCGATAATGTGTTGGGCTTTATTGTCAATGGTGTGGCTACGGATAGTTATACCTTCCTAGCATCCGATACGGTTGATGGTAATCTCGTGACGGCAACCGTTACCGACGTGGTGGCGGTGATTAATCGCGAGTTCCCGGGGATACGGGCCTTCGATGATGGTGGAAACCTGACGGTGAGGACAGACCGCGGAGACAGTGATAGTAGTTTGACTGCAACCGGTGCTGCCGCCACAGAATTGGGTCTCTCCACGGTCGAGGTTTCCGGTAGTGGTAACGTGCGTAATATCGACAACATTGATGCGGCTGAGATGGTTTCAATCATAACCGATAGCATTGCCGCAGCAGGCGCCATGGTGTCCCAAGCCGGTAGTACCTTTGTGATTACTCATAACACACCTGGAGCCGCAGGCACGCTTGAAGCGGTTGCTGGCGGTGTGGAAGCCAATTTTGCCTTTACCACCACAGCAGGAACCGATACCGATGTTAGCCTGAATGCGGTCGCTGCTTCCAATACCTTTAATGCCGGTGTGACGCCGGTACTGACGGTTACCGCAGGATATCGTGGTCAGACTGATGTGGGAGTTTGGGGTGAGGATCTCTCCATCATTATTGAGACCAATGCCGATAATAGCGCTTGGTTCGATCTGACGGTGAATTATAACGGTAGCTCGGTGGAGACCTGGTCGGCGCTTAGCATGTCCAGCTCGGATAACAACTATGTTCAGAGAGTTATCAATGAGGAATTTAGCGGTTCCAAATACATTATGGTGACGGTGACCGGTGCTACCAAGCCTGACGATGTGACCAGCCCCGGCACAGCGTTAACCAGCGGTCGCGATGGCAGCTACGCCTCAACCAGTGCCGAGGTGAATGCGCTGGCGGCGGCGGTTGATCTCTATGATTTGGTTGAGATACAGCTGTTGTGCTGTCCTGAAACGGATGATCCTGCACTGGTGACCAAGGCACTGACCCATTGCCAGAATGAAGGTGACCGGATGTTTGCGGGCCACACGCCGCAGAATATGGAGGTTAGCAGTATTAAGAGTGCCTACAGTGGTCAATTTCAGGGAGACAAGGTGTATGGTGCCCTCTACTTCCCCTGGATCCAGATCAACGATCCTATTGGCAACCGTAAATGGGTGCCGCCTACCGGGGCTATTCTTGGCACCTATGCTCGTACCGAACGAGAGCGTGGCATCTGGAAAGCACCTGCCGGTGACGCAGCCAAGCTCAGTGGCGCGTTGGATGTGCGCTATCACATCACCGATATTGATCATACCAGCTTGGTGAAGAACGCCTCGGTGAATGCGGTGCGCTTTATCCCTGGAAAGGGCATCGTAATTGATAGTTCACGGACGCTTAGCACTAACCCGCTTTGGTTATACGTTAACGTGCGTCTGCTGTTTAATTTTGTGAAAAGTTCTTTGATCAATGGCCTGCGTTGGGTGGTTCAGGAGCCTCACAACGAGGCACTCTGGAACAAGGTCAAATACAATTCGGTGACGCCTTTCCTGATGGGATTATGGCGGCGTGGCGCCTTTGGCCCCGGCGGTCCTAGTGATGTCTTTACCGTCAAAATTGATGCGGAGAATAATCCGCCTGCCAGTGTTCAGCAGGGTATCTTCAATGCTGAGCTCTACTTCTTTCCCTCCCGCCCGGCGGAAACCATTATCATTACTGTGGGGCAGCAGGAAGGTGCTGGCTCGGCAAGCGAAGGATAACCCTACTAAGGAGAAAAAAGATGGCCGAATTCGGATTTACGGAAGCCTATCGCACCAACGAGTTTGTTGTTGAAATCGAAGGTATTGAGAGTCCGGGGATTACCAAGGTCTCGGGGTTGAGTGAGGGGGATATTGAGGCGATTGATCAGCCTGACGGTGGCTCCAATATCACCCATAAAATTAGTTCCGGCATTATCAAATATGATGATGTCACGTTGGAAAGAAATATGGATGGCACCCAAGCGGATGAGGACTTCCGGCTCTGGTTTGATGAGATGTTTAAACTAGATGGCACTGGCACCGGTTCTCAGCTACGCCGCAACGGTTCGGTAGTGAAAAAGCAGTTTGATGAAGAGGTGTTGCGTTTTGCCTTTGAGGGCGCATGGATTAAATCCTCCAAGTTCTCTGATCTTGATGCCGCCTCTTCCGATTTGATGAAACAGACTATTGTCTTGGCGGTTGAAAGAATGTACCGGGTTTAACGGTGATTGACACTTTAGCTGTCATCTCGAGCGAGGTCGAGGGGTCGTAAAGTGTTGCAACAAGATTCCCCGCAAGGTCGGGATGACGCATGTGTAGGATTAAGGCGTCAAGTATTTCAAGAGGATTACACAGTAATCATGGCACAGCAATTTAAGGTGAATTTGCCAATTGGCTATAGCGATCAGGATGGTCATCTCCATCGTGAGGCTACATTGAGGAAAATGCGCGGCTACGATGAGGAACTGTTGTATGACGAGAACCTCAATGCGGGGCAATTGGTCACTCAGTTGCTTGCCAGTTGTATACAACGATTGGGCGATATCGAAGTTCTGGATGCGGACATCATTTCTGAACTTTACACCGCCGATCGCAATTACCTGTTGCTTGAGCTGCGCCGTATCACTCTGGGTAACAGCCTTTCTAGTGCTCATCAGTGTCCCCAGTGTGGTCAGTCCGTTACCGTGGTGGATGATTTAAGCGAACTGGAGGTCACCCGCCTTAAGCGGAATCATCATCTACGTGAGATAACACTCACTCTGGAAGATGGTTATGAGGATCGTAAAGGGGAGGTGCATCGGCAGATGGTGCTGGGTTTGCCCAAAGGGTGGGATGAAGAGTTTGTTGCGCCGATGGTACGTCGTAATCCCCTTAAGGCACAAGATGTATTGCTGTTGCGCTGTATCAAGCAGTTTGGTTCTTTATCAAAAGAGGTATTGGAATCCTATGGGGTGAAAATCCTGCGCGAGCTCACCATTGGTGATCGACAGCAGATACAGCATGCGCTTAGTGATGGTGTGCCTGGTGTCAACTTCCAACGCTCATTGCAGTGTAACACCTGTGGAAATCGTTTTGAAGGGATGATGGATATCTCGGGTTTTTTCGTATTGGGCTAGGTGGAGCACGACTCCGCCAGGAGGTTTTCTATCTAGCCTACCACTTACATTGGTCAAGGGCTGAGGTATTGGATATGGATATTAAGGAACGATGGGCTTACCTAGATATGTTAAGTCAGCAAGTGGATAGGGAGAATAAGGCGATGGAAACCCTGAACGAACAGTTACTGAAGAAGCTATGACGAACCGTGTGAATGACCCCAATATTAACGTAAGCCGCTTAAGGCACTCCCAGAGTGTCAGGGTGTTGTCAACGATAGTTCCGTTTGCTTATCTGAATAGAGGCAGGGGCAGGGCGGGGGTTGTTGTCGCAGAGACCGTGAGCGAGATGGTGTGGGGCATGCCTCACACATCATTGGTGGTGCAGAAGCAAAATAGTGATGTCACTCATCAATATGAGCAAAGGTTTGATACCTACAATAGCTATCTTTTTCAGAATAAAGGCGCGGTTGATAAAACCCGACAACACCTGAGTAATGAAAAAAAAACATCTGTGGTTAACCGGAAAGTCGGGCTGCAAAAGCACATTGTTCAACATGGCAGTGGACAAGATCGGGGCAGAGCGTTTCATCATCAGTTGGTAAGAGAAACACAACGAAAAATAGAGAACCGGATGTACCTCACTGTTCCTCAGCTCATGGGCTTGTTAAATCAACCAAGTCGTATTTGGGCTGAGTCAACGATGGTTAATGGAAGTACGCTTAATGCCGTATCATCATTAGGTGGTGTGACTCCCCCGTTATACGGGGGGATGGGTGTAACACATTCGCAACAGTCTCATAGTGGGAATGGCTCAAAGGTTCAGCCTGACCCTCCATCGGGTAGGCCATTACATAAGATTGATGCGCGTTTGGACGACCATGTCGACTTGAATCAAGTGCCGCCTCTGTTATTGAGCAGCATGCCGATGTCAGCGATGAATCATATTTTGATTCGCACTTTTCAGCAAGGTGCTAAGCGCCAAACACTCAATCGTTGTGGTGATGAAAACGGGGTGCGGAATTTATTGGATCATAGAGGTACTCAACGCACCACCAATAGCAATCTGTTTATTAAGATTTCCCAATACGTGGACCACTCTGTGCAGAGCGCACTAGATAAGGTTTCAGAGAAGCAAATCAAGCTCTACCAACCCTTGGAAAAATCCATTGGTGAGATGCATCGAAAGCTGTCACCCGAAAACATCGTTAATGATGAGGCCATGCGCATCATTATCAAGCGATTACGAGCCCACTACTATGAAGAACGTTCCCGTATGGGGATGATTCGCTAAAAGGAAAGAGAGATAAGGCATGAATGAGCGGCGAGTCCTACGCGGTTTTATTGCAAACACCACGGTGATTCCACCGTTGATTGTGATGTTCCAGTTCAACCCGGAATCGGTTAATGACAATAAATCTGTGAACTACACCGATGGACGTTCTGATCTTTGCGGTAATGCGCCGGGTAAGGTGTATACCGGCGGTGGGCATCGTGAGATCTCCTTTGATCTGAAGCTGCATGGCTTGGAAGAGGGGAGCAACGCGATTAATCCAACACCATTGGGTAACGGCATCTCAACCGAGCTTGCCAAGTTGCGCTCCTTTCTTTATCCGAAGGAGGATGCATGGGCGGTATTGTCATTAGGCAGTGAAAGCGGACGTCGGGTCTCTTCGCCACCGACCTGCACCTTTGGTTATGGCACCAAGATTCTGGACTGTGTTGTGACCTCGGTGACCGTGAATGAAACCCAGTTCAATAGTACGCTGGCTCCGGTGAGAGCCGACGTTAGTATCACTCTAACGGTGATTGAAGAGAATGGGAATGCACTATACGAAATTGACAAGCAAAACAGAAATATACTAGCAGCGCAGGGTATACAAAATGTGGGCATCTTTTAGGGGATACTATGTCGGTTTCAATCTATTCACGTTATTACAATCTACCGGTGTCTGAGGTTAACAGCCGTTTGGTGTTGGCTCAACGTCGTGTAGAAACGCAAAAAGTCTATCTGGACAGTATCCAACACACCCTAATTGGTGGTGAAACCCTCGATCAGTTGGCGAAAAAATACTATGGTCGTGAGGAGCTTTGGTGGCGTATCGCCGATGCTAATGTGTTCAAGCACCCACTGGAGTGGAAGGCGGGAGACGTGGTTGTAATTCCTCCGTTACGGGTGGCAACCCGCACCCCACTGAAATGACCCATTGATATGAAGAGAGCCGAGGATAATGGACGATCTATTCTACAACGTAACCGTATCGACCACAGGGGTCAGCCATGACCTCTCCAATGCGGTGAATACGCTCACGATAGATGAGGAGAGTGGTAAGCCCGATCAGCTTACTCTCACCATTAGTGATCGCTATCGGGTGTATGGTCATGCGATTCAAAGTGGTATGGGAATCGAGGTGGATCTGGGTACCGAGTCCGATCACTCGGTGGTTTTCAGTGGCCAGGTCTATCGTATTGAAGGAAAGTTTCTTTCGGATGGGGTGCCCATAGTACGAATTGTGGCTCATGATCGCAGCAAACTCATGGGTTTGCGGATCCGTAATCGTCCTTGGACCAATACCAACCTATCGGGAATTGTCACCAACATAGGTCGTGAGTACTTCGGCTCCTTGGGGGTGGTGACCGACATATTGGGCGATCCTGAGTTTACCGGAAACGGTATTCGGCAAACCGAAGAGACCGATCTCACCTTCCTACTGCGCCTGGCGCAAACCTATGGTTGTGAGATGTATGTGGAATTAGCCGATGACCTGGAATTGCTTAATTTTAAATCCCAGCGTTCCATTATGTCTGCTGATCCGGACGTGATCCTCTATTACGGGCGTTGCGGTGTTGAACATCGTTTGATGAGCTTTAACGCGAATAGTGATATCAGCAATATCCAACGGGAGCGACAACTGGGCGGCATGGACTATGATTTGGGCGAAGCTACCGAGATGAGTACCACCAGCGTTGAGGAGGTGGGGTCGACCGAGGATCAGTTTCAGGCGGAAAACCTAGTCGCCCTGGCTCGGGATCAGCCGTTGCAAACCGCTAGTCTGGCACCACTAATGGCGGTCTCATCCATGGCGCCGCAAGAGCTGGGTCAATACATACAAACCACTAGTCGTGAAGCGATTCCCACCTTTACTTCAGCAGCGAATCTACAGGCAGTCAGTCAGAACCAATTTAGCACCCGCATTCATGGTATGCAGGGAAACGGTACTATGATGGGTAATCATCGGGTACATGCCCAGGCCAGCATTGATATTGCTGATGTGGGTGGTCAGTTTTCGGGTATATGGTACCTCTCCCAGGTGCGCCATATTGTAGATAATCAGGGATACCGAACCGAATTTGAGTGCCAGCGATGACCAATCCAGCGGAACAGCATAGCTTTTTTGACAGTCAGCGACTGGAGTCCCGCCGCTACTACGGTAAATATCCGGGTGTGGTGACGGACAATGCACCACCTGCCGAAGGCGATCATCGTGGTGAGATTCGTGTCCAAGTACCAGGCATTTTGGAGGAGACACCCGATGGCAACGGTCAGCAGGCGTTAGATGTACTCGCCCGCCCCTGTTTTGCACCGGGTTTTTTCTTCGTACCAGAAATCGGTACCCAAGTATGGGTGGAGTTTGCTGCCGGTGATATTGATACGCCGATCTGGGTCGGCGTTTGGTACTCCCGGGATGGCGTACCACTATCTTCGATCGAGGAGGCGCCCACCGAATTCAAGAAGGTTTATCGTAGCGTGGCCGGACATGTGGTGGAGTTGGATAATACTGAAGGTGAAGAGCAGGTGGTGATCAAGCATGGCTCAAAAACCGCCATCACTATCGATGCCGATGGTAACATCAAGATCAAGCATAATGGTGGCGCCATTGTTGAGATCAAGGATGGCAATACCATTGAGCTGACGGCAGACACCATTACAGCAACGGGTGAGATTACCTTAGACGGTACAGTTGAAATTACCGGTGAAACCAACATAGGAGCCAATGTGAACATTAATGGTCCGCTGGTCGTCGGTTCTACCACCACAACTACCATTGATGGCAATCAAATTACGGGAGGATGAGATGGGTGATCTGACACTATCCGGCACACTCAACCTAATGGGTTCCCTGGTTCTGGCAGGTGATGGCGGGAAAGTCACTGTCGACGGTAATGAGGTACTGGTGGAGGATGCCGGTCATGCCCATGGAGCCGGCGTGCCAGTAATTTTACCGCCACCACCCGCCAGCCCTGTGGATACCGGTACCGATGCCAAGATTTTTAAATCCTTTAACTCTACCGTAACCACGGGGGGAAAAGCCATTGTCACGATGGGTCTGCATCTGCAAGGCAATATTCCCACCTGGCCGGGAATGGTATTACCCAGCTCCATGAACCCAGCGGTGACCATTAACTTCATTCAGATTAATGTGGCAGGTGATCAAGGGATAACTCTTCCTAACAGTGGGCCGGTTACCTATAACAGTAGTGGACAATAGAGGCGCAGAAGATGGCAGCGGTTAAAGTGAGTATCACGGAACCACAACACGACGAAATATACATCGGCTCACCCTCGGTCAGTTTTCGTGGCAGTGCTGAGGTGCCTGATGAATTAACGACGACGCCTCTCTATTTCCGTTGGTATTCCAATCAGTTTTCTGATCCGGGTCCGGATCGTTATTCGATGAATGCTGCTGCATTAACGGCTGCCAATCAGGCCTTTACCACAACCCTGTCTCTTGGTACCCATGTAATTAGTTTTGCCGCCAGTGATGTGGCAGGAGAAACCAAAGCCGACTTTGAATCAATTCAACATGGCGGTGTAATAGGTGGTTCACAAGGTGATTTCCCCTGCCTGATCCATGTGTTTAAAGCCAATCTTCTCCTGCCAGCCAATGGTGCCAGTATCGGCCATAACAGTGTGATCTTGCAGGCGGAAGCGCCGGAGCAGTGGGGAGTAT
>PDQY01000120.1 GCA_002746795.1 Chloroflexota bacterium
TAGAGGGTGTAATTGGGGTCGTAGTCGGTGGGGCGCATGGCTTGTGTTGTCAATGGGGTGAGCCATGGGTCAAAGATGGTGTTGGGGGGGGTGGAGGCTGGAATGATGGCGTGAGCGGCTGCGCCATGCGGCCAGAGCATGGCGTAGCGGGCATCGACCCAGCGCTGTGCTTGCTGGCTGGCGGGATGCATGACCATGGCAATGGAGGCGTCGTGGACGGGTCCGGGATAGACGGTGGAGATAATGAGTGGTGTTTCTGTGTCGTGTTGGGCAATGTAGTTGAGGGAGTCGATGAGGTTGACCTGGTAGGCACTGCGTACTGCGGGCATGTTGGCCCAACGTATGAAGTAGGCTTCGTAGGTTGTCCATGTGACGAGGATGAGCCAGAGGATGGCTGCTGTGATGAATATTGGCTGTTTTGCCCGGGCAAATTTTGCTGTGAACCCGCTGGCTGCTGCCCAAAAGCCGATGGCGGGCAGCAGGTAGGTGGCAGGCAGAGCTGCCATGTTGCGTGTGGTGTTGGCGGTGGCTCCGGTGATGAGTGAGGGGGTGATACCAATACCAAACCAGAGCAGGAGGAAGGCATAGGGGGGCTGTTTCCAGCGCCAAATGGTTGTAAGGAGACCGATGATGAAGAAAACGGCCGTTACCACATCCAAAACGGGTCGCCCAGGGATATTGTAAGCGAGAAACTTGTCGCCATAGCCTGGCCAGATGAAGGCGAGCAGGGCTTCGCTTGCGTTTTTTAGGATGGGGAGGATGTTGCCGGATTTGAGCGCGGCTAACGGTCCATCAAGCATGTCGAGGCGGGTGAGTGCTTCGGGATGTAGTCTGAGATAGACAAACATGGGAATGACGAGCAGTCCTGCCAAGATGAGGCCAGCCAGAACTGGTTTCCAGGTTTGTTTGAAGTGGGCACGGTGGATGAGCAGCAAGTAAACCAGGAACAGGGGGAACATTAACCAGGCTACCCGCGAGGCGAGGTAAATGTGCAGGGTCAAGGCGACGGAGACGCCGAAGGCAATTGTCTGCCATACGGGGAATGATGAGTGGTGAGTGGGGGATGATGATGGAGCATCTTTCTGCGCCGTTGTATGGCTGCGTTTAGGAATTTTGGCGGTTTGGAGGATGCGCCAGAAGCAGTAGATGGCGGCGGTGGTGAAGAAGGGCAGCATGCCCGCGCGCAAGGCTTCCCGGCTGCTGGCGACGGGCCAAAAGGAAATGGCTAAGAGGGCGGCAGTGAGAACGGCCGTTTTCCTGTCAAAAGTCTGTGCTACCCACAAATACGTCATGATGATGGCTGCCAGGCCAAATATCACGTTTACAAGACGCAGCGCAAACAAGCCTTCACCAAACAACCACATGCTTAAAGCTGCTGTGTAGCTGTAGAGTGGCTCGCTGCCATAATTTAAAGGAAAGTAAAACAAGAGTACGCCATCTAGGATACCCAATGCCTCACGCCCATGATTGGCCTCATCATGTGTAAGTCCGGGGGGGATAGACGTGAGTTGGTAAGTGCGCAGGGTCAGGCTGACCAGCAGAATAAACAGAAGCAAAAGGAGGATGTGGCTCTTTTTCATAGGATTAACGATTGGGACAGGAATTTACGAAGTAAAATTGCAAGCAATCTTATTCAACGACTGCCAACTTAGCAAAACTAGCAGCAAGACGTTTGATACCCACTTTGTTAAAAGCGACACTGACTTCTTCATCATTGCCAGTGATTTTGCTTTCAATGACGATGCCTTTTCCAAATGTAGCATGTTCCACTTTTTGGCCTGTGCTAAATTGGCAGCTAGTAGGTGTGGCACGTTTTGGTTCATCGTAGGGGCTGTTTGGCTTGGGCAGCGGTTTGCGGGTTGGCTCATACCTAGATGCAGACTTTTTATCGGAAGATTGATTGCCACCATGCGCTGGGGATGACGAGGAACGACGAGAAGCGCCTAAACTTGATGAGGATTGACTGCGGTTGGATGACCAGGATGGCGTTGATTGGTGCCAACTGCTGGCGCGGGCTTTACTTTCTTGCCTACGCTGTTTCGGTTTGCTGCCTATCGTTAGAGCCTCGGGAATATCCATGAGAAAGCGAGAGGGTGTAGTGGCTTCTGTGGTGCCGTAGAACGTGCGTCGGAAAGCGTGGGAAAGATAGACGCGGTCTTTGGCACGGGTGATACCGACGTAGAAAAGGCGGCGCTCTTCGGCTAGCTCTTCGGCGTCTTGCATGCTGCGGCTGTGGGGCAGCATGCCTTCTTCCAGCCCGGTGATAAAGACGACGGGATATTCTAAGCCTTTGGCGGCATGGAGTGTCAACAATGTGGTGGAATTGGGCACTTCTTCCAGGTTGTCGGTTTCGGATACGAGTGCTACTTGTTCCAGAAATTCACTTAGCGTCAGGTTGGGGTCATTGGCGACGCCGCGCAGTTCCATGATGTTGTCCCAGCGGTCGCAGCCTTCATCGGTGCCATCGTCTATGTATTCGCGGTAGTTGGATTGCTCTAAGATAAGGTCAAATAAATCGCCGACATGGCTGCCTGCGCTGGCTGTTATCCAGGCGGAGAGCATGTTCCCGAAATTGTGCAGGGCGTTAAAGGCACGTCCCCGGAAAGGATGCTGCACTTCTGGGTTGGTGGCCAATTCAATCACGGCATCAGCGGGCTGCCACTGGTTGGCTGCAGCCCAGGCTTGGAGGGTTTGTAAGGTCTTGGCGCCAATGCCTCGAGTTGGTACGTTGACGATGCGGTTGAAGCTGACGGAATCGGCTGGATTATGTACCAGGCGCAAGTAGGCAATGATGTCTTTGACTTCACGCCGTTTGTAGAACTGGGTGGCACCGATGAGGCGATAGGGCATGTTGGCGCGTATGAACGCTTCTTCTAGCACTCGGGATTGGACATTGGTGCGGTACATGACGGCCATATCGCCGGGTGAGTAGCCATTGAGCAGCAGGCTTTTGATGGTAGAGATGACGATGTCGCCTTCTTCTAAATCGTTGTAGGCTTCATCTATGACAATGGGTTCGCCACCTTGCCGTTCGGTAAATAAGTTTTTATGAGTCCGGTTTTGATTATGTTGGATGACGGCTTTAGCGGCGTCTAAAATAATTTGAGTTGAACGGTAGTTTTGTTCGAGTAAAATGACTTGGGCATCGGGGTGGGCTTCCTGAAAGCGTTGGATATTGCGGAAGTCGGCACCACGCCAACGGTACACACTTTGATCTCCATCCCCCACGGCAAAGAGGTTGTTGTGTTGAGCCGCGAGGTGTTGGAGCAGGGCGTATTGAGTGGTGTTGGTATCTTGGAATTCATCGACGAGGATGTGTTGGTATTTTTGCTGGTAAGTTTGCAGGATGTCGGGATGTTCTTTAAAGAGGAGGACGGTGTTCATCAGCAGGTCGTCGAAGTCCATGGCGTTGTTGGCCTGGAGGGTGAGTTGGTACTGTTCGTAGACGCGCCGGGTGATTTCGGAGATGTAGTTGGTGGAGGCGTAGATGTCGGGGGTGATGAGTTCGTTTTTGGCGTTGCTGATGCCGTTGAGCAGCTTGGGTGGCGGGAATTTTTTGTCGTCGAGATTGAGTTCTTTGAGTGCCCGTTTGACGACTTGGAGCTGATCGGCGGTGTCGAAGATAACGAAATCGCGTTGGTAGTGGCGCATGTTGTCGGTTTCGCGGCGCAGGATGCGGGCGCAAACGGAGTGGAAGGTGCCCATGGTGAGGCCGCGGGGATGGGCATCGAGCAGTTGTTCGATGCGGTGGTTCATTTCTCTGGCTGCTTTGTTGGTGAAGGTGACGGCGAGGATGTTCCAGGGTGAGACGTTCATTTCACGCATGAGGTAGACGATGCGGTGGGTGAGTACCCGGGTTTTGCCGCTGCCGGGTCCAGCAAGAATGAGGATGCGACCAGGTTTGGCAGTAACGGCCGTTTTTTGTTGTGAGTTGAGTTCGTCGAGATAGTTTGTCATAGTGGGTATTGTATCGCGGGGAGAGTTGAGCGTCACATCTAAACCATATCACGCCGCGTGGTCATCAGTTTCACCATCCCAATTAAGGCAAACAAAAGATTGAAAAATTTGAAAAAATTTGTACCATGTTTTTTGTTTTGTGTTATACTGCATCAATGGAGCTGTAAGTTCCTAACAGATTTTGCTAGAACCTAACAGGTTTTGCTAGAAATTGAAGATAGTTTCTGTCCCAAAAACTGAGGCGAATTGAAGTAGCAAATCGATATACATTATTAAGGAATGTGTTCAGGTTTCTCTATAATGTATATTTTTTCCAACTCATTTGTAAGATGTTTCTTGCTTTTATGAACTGCAATTGGCGATTTCTTGATTGTACTTTTTCTAAATCGTATAGAGTATGTTGCTGTGTTCATAAAAGAAAAAATCCCTATTCCCCCCCCATAATTAAAGAAGGAGACTTTGCCTATGGTTTGAAAACGAAAGGAATTGTTTGCGTTTCAATGTTGGAAGACGAGTTTGGGTAAATTTACCTAAATAAATATATTTTTCTTGTTATTAAAGAAATTCAGGAGTGAGAGAAAATGAATTCAACTTCTAAATCTTTAAGGCCAATGGTTGTTTTTGTTATTGTAACGCTGGTCTTATCTTTACTTATTGTTGGCATGGTCAGTGCCAAAAACTCAATGGATGATACATCTGTTTCCAAAGTTACTCGGGAAGATGGGAATGCCCCAAAAGTAAAAGATGTACTCTTTGACCCAAGTGACGATATTGTTGATCTAGATGAAATCCAAACATTCATCGTCCAATTGCAGGATCCTCCACTTGCTTTATATGCGGGTGGTATTAAAGGCCTTGCCCCAACCCATGCCGGTACCCTAGGCGAAGCCAAGCTAGATGCAAATTCTGCTGCAAGCCAAGCCTATATGAACTATCTGGCTGATCAACAAAAGAATGTTATCGATGCCATGGATGCATTGTTGGGTCGTACCACCAAGATTGAGTATCAGTATAAAGCATCTTTAAATGGATATGCTGTTGAGCTGACGAGTGCAGAAGCACTTCTCGTGGGCAATATGCCCGAAGTTCGCTTTATTGAACCAGAGGGTGAATTTGAGCTGCATACCGATGCTGGTCCAACTTGGCTGGGTGCCCCCAGTATCTGGAATGGTTCCTCCATAGGCGTGCCTGGCACCATGGGTGAAGGCATTATTGTTGGTGTTATTGACACTGGTATTGACCCTTGGAACCCATCTTTCTTGGATGTTGGTGATGATGGCTACGATCACACCAATCCTTGGGGGGCAGGCACCTATGTTGGGGTTTGTGATTCTAGTAATCCCTTGTACGACTCAACTTTCCCGTGTAATGATAAACTGATTGGTGCTTGGGGGTATAGCAGTGTGAATAATGGTGATCCTAGAGATGCTAACGGCCATGGTTCCCATACAGCTAGTACCGCTGCTGGTAACTTTGTTTATGATGCCACTATCTCTACGCCAACTGCTGTCTACACGGCAGATATTTCTGGTGTGGCTCCCCATGCCAATATTATTGCTTATGCTGCTTGCTGTAGTGGCGCTGCGCTAACAGCGGCCAAAGATCAAGTTGTGATAGATGGTGTGGATGTTGTGAACTATTCCATTGGTTCCAGTGCTCCCACGCCAGATCCTTGGAGAAGTGCTGATGCCATACAATGGTTAGCAGCCCGTGAAGCCGGTATCCACGTGGCCAATTCAGCTGGTAATAGTGGGCCTGGAGATGAAACCACACATGGTCCCAGTGACCTGCCCTGGATTACGGCGATTGGTGCAAGCAGCCATAATCGTGCCTTCAAAACGACATTAGTGATGACCAATAGCAACCCACTTAGCCCCACGATTGAAATAAATGGTTGGGCAATGACCTCTGGATTGGATACGCCAACGGACATTGTGTTTGCTGCTGATTATGCTGGTGGTGGCATTGATCCTGAAGATGCGAGATTATGCGCTGATGGTGTTTTCCCTCCAGGTACATTCAATGGCGAGATCGTCGTGTGTGAACGTGGTTCATATGGTCGTGTTGCCAAAGGTCAAACAGTGGCAGATGGTGGTGCAGGTGGTTACATCTTGGCTCAACCAGACGAACTGGGTGGTGGTCCTGGGGCATTAGCACCAGACCCTCACGTGTTGCCAGCTTCACATATCGACTACTATGAATATCAAAAATTGATTGATGCCCATGCTAATGGTTATACCATGGGCACAATTACTGGCGCAGTTATGGATACATCTGTATCTAACGGCGATATCATGGCTTCCTTTAGCTCACGTGGTGCCAACCAGGCTGTACCAGACCTGATTGTGCCTAGTGTGACAGCGCCAGGTCGTGCGATTTGGGCTGCTTACCATCAAGGTCCTAATGATGGCGACTATACCTTCAATGTGATTCAAGGGACTTCCATGTCCAGCCCCCATGTGGCAGGAGCAATGGCTTTGATGAAAGCGTTGCATCCCACCTGGACGCCAGCAGAAGTGCAATCTGCGTTAATGATGACAGCGCGTAACAATGTGCTAAATGATGATGGTATAAATGTTGCGACTCCATTTGCTCAAGGCTCGGGGCATGTCAATCTTGCCATTGCTCCCAATGTCGGTTTTGTTTTGGATGTTACCAGAGCTGAATATGAAGCGGCAGACCCATCATTGGGTGGTGAGCCCAAAGATTTGAATACTGCTAGTATGGGCAATACTAATTGTGTGGGGACGTGTAGTTGGACCCGAACTGTACGGAGTGTTTTGAGCACAGACGCAGCTTACACAGTGACGGTAGATGCACCACCTAATATTGCTGTGACCGTTTCACCTATGACCTTTACATTAGGTGCTGGTGCCACTCAAGAAATTGTCGTGACTGCTGATGTAAGCGCTGCATCACTGGATGATTGGCTCTTTGCCTGGGTTAATTTTGAAGGCCCTGATGTTAATAATCTAATTGAGTTCAGTGGCACAATTGTTGGCTCGCCTGATTCTTGGGATCGTCCTTGGGAGGTTGGAGACGGTACATCTGGCAGCTGTCCAATTTCTAGTTTTGGTCCTGTAAATTATGTGTTGCATGAGTTTTCAGTAGGTGTCACAGGGAATTATGATATTGGTAGTGAGCAAGATTATGATGGGTTTATTCACGTCTATGAAAACGCCTTTGATCCAGCTGATCAATGCGTGGGTCTGATTGCTTTGGATGATGATGGAAATGGTAGTACAGGAACTTCAAATATTAATGACTTGCTCTTGTCTAGTACGAACACCTATTATTTAGTGACCTCCGCTTTCAGCAATGGTGATGAAGGGGTGTTTACGAACACAATCAGTGGTCCTGGAGCCATCACAGTTGTGGGTGAAGGATCTAGCACGGTTTTTAGCCTTATTCCTGATACACATATGCCTATTGCTGTTAAACCTTCATCCAGTAATTTACCTGAGACATTAAATATCAATGCGCAATACCGGTCAGGTTCTGTTGATTTGGCCGATTTATTGTCTGTTGAAATCACTGATCTTACTGTAGACGTTACTGGTTTGATTAAATCTGAGCGCACTGCGATGTCGGTAAATGAAGCTGATACCTCAATGGGCTTCCCCGATGCCTTCTTCACGTCTGATGCTGCCTATCATGAAATAACAGCAACAGTAGATACGTTTAGTGTAATTGCAGAAATTGTTGACACGACTTCTCCTGATCTTGATTTGTTACTGTTCTATGATGCAAATGATAACGGCATTCCTGAGCTTTCTGATGCGGGCGCTCCAGATACCAACCCTCTTACTTGCCAAAGTGCATCGGGTGGTTCGTTTGAATTCTGTGAAATATTGAACCCGGCACCTGGTCGCTACTTTGTGGCAGTAATCAATTATGAATCTTCGGTTCCTGGGCAACCAGATGACTTAGACCTATCTTCGTTGGCGCTACCAAGTGACATGGATATGGACAATATGACTGTTACTGGGCCTGCATCAGTAGCGGGTGGTGTTCCATATACCTTGACTGTAAATTATGATGAGCCTGACTTGGTAGTTGGTGACATTATGTACGGTGCCTTTGATGTTGGTTCTGATCCTGGCAATCCCGGCAATATAGGAACAACGCGAGTATTCTTTACATACGTGGGTGTACCTGTTATTGAGGTAACGCCTCCATCAATCGTTGAAACTGTTCCAGTGAGTACGTCCGTGGCTGAAACAATTGTTGTTTCTAACAATGGAGAGGGCGATTTGATTTGGAATATGAATGAAACTGTTTCAACGACAGAGCTGCTTAATGATGGTGGCTTTGAGCTGGGGCGGGTAGGTATTTGGACAACAACTCACAATCTGGCACCATTCTTGCCGATTTGTACCACCGATTGCCCCATTAGTGGACTGAACTATGCACACACAGGTGATTGGTGGGCGTGGTTTGGTGGTTCATCTGCAAACCCGGTACTTGCGACTGCTTCTCAATCTGTTGTTATTCCATCTGGCACTGCAATGTTGGAGTATTGGATTTTCATAGCTCCTGGAAATTTGGGTGACGCGACCATGACTGTGTCATTAGATGGTAATGTGCTTGCGACCTATACAGAAGCTGATGAAACCAGTGGTTATGTTCGGGTACAGATTGATATTAGTGCTTATGCTGATGGTGGATCGCACACTTTGTTGTTCGATTATCAGAAGACAGTTACCGGTCCTGATACCGATGTCACTATGTTTGTAGATGATGTTTCTATTGTAAGTCTTGGTGGTAGCTGTAATCCTGTGTTAATGATTCCTTGGCTGTCTATGGTGCCTCAATCTGGCGTAACTGCTGGAGGAAGTTCTGTGGATGTCGTGGCGACCTTTGATGCTACAGGTCTTGCTCCTGGTGTTTACACTGATACGGTGTGTTTAGGTAGCAATGATCCTGCTTCCCCCATTACGAATGTAGATGTTACGATGGTTGTTGTGGACACGCTATACAGTTATTTCCCAATTATGATGAAGCCGTAACACGCTTGATCTGATGGTGTTTCAAATCAGCTTACTGATTTGGACGCTGGGTTTTGAGCCTTCCCTAGATAGGCTTGGTTGAATAAGAGAGGGCTGCTCGCTGAGCAGCTCTCTTTTTGCTCACGGATTACTTTTCGAGTTAATAAGGGATGTCGAGTTAATAAGGGATGTTGAATACTGAAAATGTAGGGGGGAATGGTGGCGCTTGTATTGGATGAGATTTGAGCGGGAATGTTTGACAGGGTAACGGCCGTTTGCTAGAATCCGCTCTGCTGTTAAGCCCCATTCGTCTAGCGGCCCAGGACGCGGCCCTCTCAAGGCCGAAACAGGGGTTCGAGTCCCCTATGGGGCACTAAAAAAGCGCTCAATTCGAGCGCTTTTCTGTTTTCTGTCTTAAGGAGAGTAAAGCGAAAAGCGTTAATTGAATTGCATCTTCTCACGAACCCGCTAAACTTGTCCACTTGAAAATCTAGGAAGCAGGAGCCTAAATATATGAGTGAAGAAAAAACAACCTCAAACTTCATCCGCAATATCATTGACAAACACAACGAGAACGGCCGTTTTCAGGGCAGAGTCCATACGCGCTTCCCGCCTGAACCCAATGGCTACCTCCACATCGGCCATGTCAAATCCATATTGCTCAACTACGGCATTGCCCAGGCATATGGTGGCAAATTCAACATGCGCTTCGACGACACCAACCCACTCAAAGAAGAGCAGGAATTCATCAATGCCATCCTGGAAGATATCAAATGGCTCGGGGCAGATTGGGAAGATCGTCTCTTCTACGCTTCTGACTACTTCCAACAACTCTACGATTGGGCCATCAAACTCATCAAAGATGGCAAAGCCTACGTCGATGACCTCACTGCTGACGAAATTCGTGAATATCGGGGCACACTCACCGAACCCGGCAAAAATAGCCCGTATCGGGAACGTGCCATCGCCGAAAACCTCGATCTTTTCCAGCGCATGAAAACTGGCGAATTTCCCGATGGCTCAAAAGTGCTTCGTGCCAAAATCGACATGGCCTCGCCCAACATCAACATGCGCGATCCAGTGCTGTACCGCATCCTCCACGCCGAACATCCACGTACCGGCAGCGAGTGGTGTATCTACCCCATGTACGACTACACTCACGGCCAATCCGACTCCATTGAGGGGATCACCCATTCTATTTGCACCCTGGAATTTGAAGACCATCGTCCGCTTTACGACTGGTTTATCGAAAACCTGGGCATTTACGCACCACAGCAAATCGAATTTGCTCGCCTCAACATCACCTACACCGTTATGAGCAAGCGCAAACTGCGCCGTTTGGTAGAAGAAGGCTACGTGAGTGGCTGGGATGACCCACGTATGCCCACCATTCGTGGGATGCGGCGGCGGGGTTATACGCCCGAAACGATGAAAAAATTTAACGACCTCATCGGGGTAGCCAAAGCCAACAGTGTCGTTGCCGTTGAATATCTCGAACACGTACTGCGTGACGATTTGAACCGAAATGCACCGCGGGCAATGGCTGTACTGCGCCCTCTGAAAGTTGTCATCGACAACTACCCAGAAGGCATGATTGAAAGATTTGAGGTACCCACCCATCCCCAAGACAAAGAAAACAGGGAAACGCGCATCGTGCCATTCTCCCGCGAAATTTACGTCGAACAAGAAGATTTCATGGAAGACGCACCGCGAAAATTTTTCCGTTTGTCACCAGGACGAGAAGTGCGTTTGCTGGGTGCCTACCTCATCACTTGCCATGATGTAGTCAAAGATGAAGAGGGCAATGTGGTGGCACTGCATTGCACCTACGATCCTGATTCTCGTGGTGGCAACCCCTCTGATGGCCGTAAAGTCAAAGGTACCCTGCATTGGGTCTCTGCCCAACACGCCATCCCCGTCGAAGTGCGTATGTATGATCGTTTATTCACGACATCTAACCCAAACATCGCGCCTGAAGGTGAAGATTTCACCGTTAATCTGAACCCTAATTCGTTGGAAATTTTGACTGATTGTATGGTCGAGCCTAATCTCGTTGAGGCCAAGATTGGAGACCGTTACCAGTTCATGCGACAAGGTTACTTTGTTGTCGATAAAGACTCAACACCCGATAATATCGTTTTTAACCGCACCGTTGGTCTGCGTGATTCCTGGGTCAAAATGCAGAAGAAATAAAAATTTATCGCTGGGCAATGCGCCTATCTGCACATTGTCCACACCCCCCACAATATTCCCATGACAAATCGGCTTATTCTTGTAGCTGGCAATATTGGTGCTGGCAAGACTTCCCTCACTGAACTGATCGGTTCCCGTCTAGGGTGGCAAACTGGTTATGAATCTGTGGCAGATAACCCATATCTCCCTGATTTTTATGGTGATATGCAGCGCTGGTCGTTCCATTTGCAAGTATTCTTTTTGGGGCATCGTGCTCAACAACACCACGACCTTTTTCATAATCCGCGCTCAACCATTGCAGACCGCAGCATTTACGAAGATGCTTATATTTTTGCACGAGCGCTGCATCACATGGGCAATTTGAACGAGCGTGATTATCATGCTTATCGTCAGGTGTTTGACATCGTTGCGCAAGGCTTACCTGCGCCACACTTGCTTCTTTACTTGAAATGCCCTGTTTCCGTTCTCATGGAGCGTATTCGTCAACGTGGTCGTGAAATGGAAAGCAGCATTACCACTGAATATCTGGCACTGTTAGAATCTTTTTATGACGAGTGGCTGTCAAATTTTGATCTCTGCCCCGTGTTGACCATCCCTACAGATGACTTGAATTTTGTGCAGAAGCCAAAGCATTTGGACATTGTTGTCGATAAAATTCAGGAGAGGTTGGCGGGTAAAGAGGATGTGGTTTTCCCGTCTCACAGTGGGGCGTAGGCACCTTACCTCAGCAATTCGAAATGTAACTCAGTCAGGTTCAAGTTCCAGTTGAACAAACATAAATCTGAGCATCGAATTCCAATCTGAAAATACCCAATAGCGCATCA
>PDQY01000121.1 GCA_002746795.1 Chloroflexota bacterium
ATTCGTCTTCACCAATTCTTTGCCAAACTTTTGTTTGTAAATGGATGACAACGCCCGCACTTGCTGGTCGGCGTGGTAGCTGCTGCGCACCATAGGGCCGCTCTCAACCCATTGGAAGCCCATTTCCAGACCAATACGCTTAAGTTCAGCGAATTCATCGGGATGGTAATATTTGGCGACAGACAGATGCTGATCTACCCGAGGCTGTAGGTATTGGCCGATGGTAAGGATGTCTACGCCTCGGTCGGTGAGGTCGCGCATCACGGCTAAAACTTCCTCCCAGGTTTCGCCTAGACCCACCATGATGCCGCTCTTGGTCAGCACTTCGGGATCCATCTTTTTGGCGTTTGCCAGGGTGGTCATGGCCCATTCGTATCTATCTTGGGGCTGTACTTTTTTGAAGAGCCGGGGGACGGTCTCTACATTGTGGCCTAGAATTTCAGGGCGAGCATCCATCACGATTTTAAGGGCGTCAGCGTTCCCTTTGAAGTCAGGGATGAGCAGTTCGATGGAGCAGCCGGGTTGTCGTTCACGGATGCATTCGATCACTTTGGCGAAGATGGGAGCGCCGCCATCTTTGCGTTCATCCCGGTTGACGGAGGTGATGACGACGTGGCGCAGGTTCATGGATTTAACGGCCGTTGCCACTCGTTCTGGTTCTGCCCAATCTAATGGCTTTGGTCGGCCTGTTTTGATGTCGCAAAAGGCGCAGCTGCGCGTGCAAATATCGCCCAACATCAAGAAGGTGGCTGTGCCTGCTCCCCAGCATTCACCCATGTTGGGGCATTGTGCTTCTTCGCAAACAGTGTGCAATGATTTGCTGCGCATCAACACGTTGAGCCGTTCATAGTTTTCGCCGCCGGGAATTTTTGCCCGAATCCAGTCGGGGTGCCGCCGCCCAGGTTTGATGGGGGTGCCGTTGTTAATGTGGATTGAGTCTAGTTTGATTTCAGACATGTCGGGTAATCCTTAGTTATTGTTTACTGCCAGCTGTTCGCTGTTTACCGGAACTGCAAACACGTGTGTAAATGCAGCTATAATCGGTTGCAGGAGGTCTGTGGTGGTTAACGGCCGTTCTAAGATTTCTGCCATGCTTACCACACCATGTTCACGAATGCCACAAGGGACGATGTGGCCAAAATGGCTCATATCGGGGTTCACATTGAGGGCAAAGCCGTGACTACTGATGCCTTTGGCGTTGACGCGCACACCAATGGCGGCAATCTTACATGGCCCATCGGGGCGATTAACCCAAACGCCCGTGTAGCCATCGTAGCGCCAACCGGCAATGTCAAAGGTGGCCAGCGCCTGGATGACTACTTCTTCCAGGTTACGCAAATAACGACGGAAATCAGGTTTGTCGAACCCGGTCAACGCCAGCAGTCGCTTTAAGTTGAGAATGGGATAGCCTACCAATTGGCCAGGACCATGATAGGTAATATCGCCGCCCCGATCCACCCAACGCATCGTAAAGCCTTGCGCTTCCAATTCTTCTTTGCTGAGCAGCAAGTGGTCTAGTTTACCACTGCGGCCCAGGGTGTAGGTCGGCGGGTGTTCTAGCAGTAGAAATTCATCACCCAATTCTGGGTCTTCGCCGCGTGCAGCCACCTTCTCTTTTTGCAAGTTCCAGGCTGCATCGTATTCAATTTGTCCTAGCCATTTTGCGTCTACGTTCATAAGTCTAAGGGCTGACGATGCCACAAAATAGAGAATGGTATCGTCAGTTTCAAGGAATAGTAAGGAAATGACTTCGTCGTATTCTTTAATTTCCGTTCCTAAGGCTATCCCTCTCGTCAAGAAAAGTCAATAATGAGTAACGGCCGTTATCACTAATTTCTCACCATTTCAACGGCAGTCGTTTCAAACCACGGAACAACACGCCTGAGCGCCATGACAAGTCTGACGGGGGAACAGCCAGGCGCAAGTCGGGAAACCGGCTAAACAAGGTCTGGAGCGCAATTGTGCCTTCGACTCGTGCCAACGGCGCCCCAAGACAGTAATGAATGCCATGCCCAAAAGCGAGATGCTTGTTGTGTTTGCGGGTCACGTCTAAATCATCGGCGTGGTGAAACTGATCGCTATCCCGATTGGCGGAAGTCAGCACCACACGGACGATGTCCCCGCGTTTCATGGGGTGTCCTTTGTAGACCACATCACGCCGTACCCAGCGCGTTGTCGAGGTTTCTACTGGGCCATCGTAGCGGAGAAGTTCCTCAACGGCCGTTTCCCAACCCATGCCCTGCTTCACCAATGCCAACTGCTGTGGATGCTGCAGCAAAGCCAACACGCCGTTGCCGATCAAATTTACTGTGGTTTCATGCCCCGTCACCAATAACAATGCCACCATACTGGAGAGTTCTGGCACAGACAAGCGTTCACCAGCCTCCTCTGCCTGGACTAATGCCGTTGTCAAATCATCTTGGGGCTGACGCTGCCGTTCAGCAAACAAATCTTGCAAATAGTTGACAAATGCCCGCACCTTCCTGCGCCGATCTTTATAGCTGAGACCATGCCGTCCAGGCGCAATAATGGCCTGCGACCACTCCTGCACCTCATCCCGATCCACATCAGGAATCCCCAGCATGTCGGTGATGATGATGGTAGGCAGCGGCAGCGCAAAATCTGCTATCAAGTCCATCTCACCTTGCCCCACCACCTTATCTAACAGCGAATCAGCAATGGTTTGGATGCGGGGTGCCATTTTCTCAACACGACGCGGGGTAAAAGCCTGATTAACTAACCCACGCAGCCGGGTATGATCGGGCGGATCAGAAAAGAGCATATTCTCGTTAATTAGCCGATAGATAAAGGATGGCGTCTGATGGGGTGTGATTTCTTCTGGCAGGCAGGTGTTTTGTTTGTTTTTGACGAAGGTTTCATTGTCTCTCAGCACCTCCACCCCATCTTGGTAACGACTGATATACCAAATGGTGGCACCATTTGGCGCCACGTGGGCATAAATCGGATCGTTTTGACGCAGTTTAGCCAAGGTCGGAAAAGGATTAGATTTGAACTGGGGGCTAAACAGATCATAGCCAAATGATTTTTTCACGAAAGTTCCTGTTTTGTGTCGCAGTTTAGATATGGGGATAACATCAAGTGGAGAGCGGCTCTGGGGTCATCAAAGGTAAGGTGATTCTAAATGTTGTGCCTTCACCTAATCGACTAAAGGCCTTGATGTTTCCCCCAAGACCATCAATATAATCTTTGGCCCAGAACAAGCCAAAACCCATCCCGCCCCCTGATTTTTTCGTTGACCATCCCAGGTCAAAGATGCTATCCAGGTCTTCTTTAGAGATTCCAGAGCCTGTATCTCGCACAACAAGCTCTATTTCAGATTCAGACAGGCGTTTTGTGGAAATCCACAGTTCAAATGGTTTATCCGAGGTAGACATCGCTTCTTCAGCGTTTTTGATGATGATTCTAAACGCTTCAGAAAGCATGTCTCTTGCTGTTTCTACCGCAGGCAAATGTTTTGCAAATTGTAGATAGAGGATCACACCTGTTTCTGTTTTTACTTTTTTTGTGTTTGTGGTGATAGATGTCCGAGGATAAATCTCTGTCATCGCTCGAATCAGACAACTGTGTACGTCAACAGGTTCGTCGCTTTTGTATTCCCACGGTTTATTGAGGTTGTTCAAAATCGTGATGATTTTATCTAATTGGTCAACGACTGTCGGCACCTCATCTAAAATAAACTGTTGGTGTTCAGGTGAAAGTTGAGGGAACATTTGCAATAATTGCACAAAGCCGTTGATATTGCCCACGTAGTTCCGCAGCGAATGCGCCGAGGACACCGTGCTGAAAGCCATCCGGCCAAATGTTTGTGCAATTTGTCTTTGTTCGATCGTTTCTCGGAATAAACGGGCATTATTGATGCCGATGGCAGCCTGTTGACCTAAAGCTGTCAGGACGCTTAATTCCCATTTAGAGAATCTGGGTTTCCGACTGATGACAAAGAGGTTGCCTAAGACTTTGTCGCCCAGGAAGAAGGGAACGGCAGCGACACACTGAATGCCAATCACATTTTGCATTTCATCTGCGAGTTCTTGGTTAACGACGGGCCGCAAAAGGTCATAGAGGTGATATGAGAGCAAGCAGCTTTCAGAACGGCCGTTTAAGCCACGGATGGCTCTTACACTCAGATTATCCTTAAACTCATCATCATCAAGATAAACAACCGCCTGATCACCCAACAGCGAAACACCGGCTTGTTCTTCAAGTTGGAAAATCATTTGTGCAGATTCATCAATCGCATAAGCACGAACGGGCAAAGCATTGTTTTTCTCTAAAGTGGCGACTATTGCCCCAGCATAGCCTAACTCAGCAACAACGGCATCAACAATCTCTTGCAGCACATCCTTCTCATTGGACATATGCACTTGTAACTGGAGAATGATTTGCTCCAGAGATTGCATTGTATCCAAACGACGCTGACTTTGAATGGATGTGGCGGCTTGTTGCCCAAATGCATTCAAAAACTCAATATCACGTTGGGTAAAATGTGCAGACGCAGCTACCATTAAACAGCCCACCATTTCCCCCTGAAGTTGGAAGGGAACTACAATGACTTGTGCGATACAGGCAGCCTTTTGTAATTCATTGGCATCATTCAAAGACAGGTAAGGGGAAAATAGATCATACAAAAAGTCTGAGGTGATAGGCGATAATGGAAAGTCTTCATTTTTCAAGACAGCTTGTACAACCAGATTGTTGTGAAACTGGGGATCTCTTAATTTAAATACCATCCCCCTGCCTAACGCTTCAGTTTCATCTGGAAAGAATTTGTTTGATAATTCTTCGAGAGTTTCACTTAACTGGTGTGCCCGAATGATGAGAAGATTGCCCTGTTCTATTGTGGAGACCATAGCGCCCATACACCCTAAGCGATTGACCACATCATTGGCAATTTGCTGCAATACGTTCTCTAATTCTGATGATATTTTGGGAACCTGCATCTTAAAAAATCTCTAGCTGCCTGGTATTTTGGGAAAATGTGTTTTTGTTTTTTGGGATTGGTCGTTATCTATTTTAGCATTTTATATCTGTGTTGATAACCCATTTCCGCAGGTGGTGAAAATCGCCATGTGAAACCATGCTCAAACTAAAAAAGCTCACGGCCGTTTTAAAATGTGTGTCGCAATCGTGGCACCACTACCGCCGATGTTTTGTGTCATGGCATAGGTGACGTCGTCAATTTGCGCCGCGCCCGCTGCACCACGGAGCTGCAAGGTGGCTTCTGCCAGTTGATACAGACCGGTGGCGCCAACGGGATGTCCACGCCCTTTTAGGCCACCCATCGTGCAAATGGGCAAACGGCCGTTTGGCAAAATTTCTCCTCGCTGCGCCATCGCCACCCCCTCCCCCCGTTCTGCAAAGCCACAGGATTCCAATGACAAGGCCGCCATGATGCTAAAAGCATCGTGCAGTTCAAAAAGATCGATGTCATCCGGGTCAATCCCCGCCTGCCCATAAGCACACTTTGACGACTGCTCAGCCGCTTTCAGCCAAAGCGTTTCCTCACGGTCATGAATGGCAAGCGTATCAGTGGAAACCGAAGAGCCGACCACCCGCACCGCCGCCGGGGCCTTGCTGGCAGGCACCAGTAACAACGCCGCAGCTCCATCACCAATGGGAGAAGCATCAAACAAACTGATCGGATCCGCCACAATGCGCCCTTTTTCATACGTTTGTTGGGTAATAGGCTGCCGGAACATAGCATTTGGGTTCTTGGCGCCATTGGCATGGGCATTGAGAGCAAACGGCGCAAAATCCTCCCGTTGGTACCCATATTCATGCATATAACGGCGCATAATCAAAGCATTCAGACCGACGAAAGTCACCCCTTGGATGATTTCATAATCTGCATCTGCGGCCGTAGCTAAAGCGGCCGTGGTTTGTCTGAAGCCCGTATCCGTCAGTTTTTCTACGCCGATAACCAACACCGCTTCCATATCACCCGCAGCAACGCCTAAAATGCCCTGCCGCATGGCGGAGCCTGCCGAGCCACAAGCAGCTTCCAATTTCACAGCTTCTACGCCACGTTGACCCAAATGGTCAGCCACCATGGCGCCCAGATGACGCTGCTTATTCAAACGGCCGCTGGTCATATTGCTGACAAAAATGCCATCCACTTTATCAACGGCGGCATCAGCCATCGCCGCTCGGCCAGCATCAACCGCTAGATGGCGTACGGACAAATCCCAATGCTCACGTACAGGCACTTGCCCCACACCAAGTATTGCCACTTCTTGCATATTTACCTCCGAGAACGTGATAGGTTAGGACTGACGATGAAATAAGACACAGCACAGCATCGTCAGGTTCAAGTTCAGTTTATGTTTCACACAGAAAGCCTAGTTTACCGCTTCCAAGTGTCAGAAACTATCAATTTTCGCGTAAAACCTACCAAAAAGATAAAACGCGACCCATCCTAAAAAGATACGCCGCGTCACTCCTTGCTCATCCCAGACATATGATTTCTGAACGCCCCAGTGGCAGCATCAGTGGGTGGTCCAAAATCATATGTCTACCAACTGCCTACTTCACTTCAATCGTATGCGTCCAGCCATAGGGGTCTGGCAAACGGCCGTTTTGGATGCCGGTGAGCTGGTCAAACAGATGCTGAGATACCGGGCCTACCTCGTTATTGTTGATGATATACTCCTCATCCTTGAAGCCAAATTTACCCACAGGGGCAATGACAGCCGCCGTGCCACAGCCAAACACCTCAGTGATGTTACCTGATTGCAAATCCGCCATCATGTCGTTGACATCAATGGTTTCTTCGCTCACTTCGTAACCCAAATCAGGAGCAAGCTGCAACACAGATTTACGGGTGATTCCCGGCAAAATGCTGCCGCTCAACTGGGGGGTGACAATGTGCTTGCCCTGGTAAACAAAGCAGATATTCATAGCCCCCACTTCTTCAATGAAACGCCCTTCTATGGCATCCAACCACAAAACTTGTGAATACCCCTGCGCCTTAACCGCATCACTGACATAAAGGCTGGCTGCATAATTGCCACCGGTTTTAACAGCACCTGTCCCTCCTTTGACAGCACGGCGATACTCATCGGAGATGTAAACAGGAACGGGAGCAAACCCTTCTTTAAAGTAAGCGCCCACAGGACTTAAAATAATGAAATGGAGATAGGTTTTGCTGGCGTGAACGCCCAAGGCGGCCTCGGTGGCGATCATGGTGGGTCGGATGTAAAGTGTGGCACCAGCTACGTTTGGTACCCACTCGTTTTCTAGCTCAATCAATTTGATAATGGCCGCCACGTGGTCTTCTTCAGCCACCGTAGGCATCACCATGCGCTGGGCAGACAGGTTGAAGCGTCTGGCATTTTCCCAAGGGCGAAAGAGGTTGATATGGCCATCAGGGCGACGATACGCCTTGGTGCCTTCAAAAATTTCTTGAGCATAATGGAAAACGGCCGTTGACGGCGGCAGTTGTAACGGACGATAAGCACCAATCTCAGCATCATGCCACCCCACACCTGCGGTATACTGTTGGGTAAACATACGATTGCTAAACAGATTGCCAAAACCAAAATCATCTACAGGCGGGGTTTTCAACGTCGCTTGAGCCAGTGGCAGGATATTGAGTTCCATAACATCTCCTTTAGGGCTGACGATGAAATAAAATACGGCATGGCATCGCCAGTTGTAAGGAACGGCAAGGGAACGACTTCGTCGTATGATTTAGTTTCCGTTCCTCAGAATGCTTTTGCCAGTTTTACCATTTTTTAAGAAAGCTGAACAGGGTAGGAGCGAAACATTGCCCACCCCGACCTCATCTACTAAGATACCAACCATGAAACCCATTATACATCGTGTTGGCCCCTTTTTGATTTACAGCTACACCGTTGTTCTGAGCCTCGGTATTCTGGTAGCGGCTGGCATCACAGGGTGGTTAGCCAGGAAAGAGCAAGTTGAAAAATGGTTCGACGCGCTGTTGGTCTGCCTTGTTTCTGGCCTTATCGGAGGGCGCTTTGGCTTTGTCGTGGCAAATTGGGATTATTTTCAAGAGCAAATGGCTTCGATTCCCCGATTGTGGCAAGGGGGCAGCAGTTATTTTGGGGCGTTGATGGCGGGGCTGTTGGGTTTATGGTTGTGGACGCAAAGGGAACGGGAGAAACGGCCGTTTACCACATATTCAGATCTCCTGGCACCAGGCCTGGCCTTGTTGTGTGCGTTTGGCTGGTTTGCTTGCTGGCTTGAAGGTTGTGCCCATGGTGCCGAAACCACCCTCGGCCCTTTTGCCGCAGATTTACCAGATGCATTCGGCATCTTCAACATCCGTTATCAAACCCAAATCATGGGAATGGTTTGGTCTTTGCTGGTGTTTTTTTTCGCCCTGGCCACCCGTCAGCAAGGGAATGCTGGGCAGCTCTTTTGGGGAACGTGGGCTCTCATCAGCTTAGGTCATGTGGGCATCAGCTTCCTGCGCGGCGATCCTATGCCCATGATTAACTCGTACCGCTTAGACACCATTCTGAACGGAACATTCGTTCTGATTTCGATTATATTTGTGATAAAATATCAAAATCATAGCATGAACCTAAACAAGATGTAGATGATTCTGTCCCGTTTCGTGGGATTCGTCGCTCTGCCCAGAATGACGCCAGGGTACCCGTTCATCTGGCAGCACCCTGGTCTAAACGACCGACTAAAAATGACTCCCTGTCTTTCCTGGGTAAAGAACACTTGACGCGCATCCATCAATTCCATACCCTATTGATGGGTGCGCACGAACAGGCAGCAGCGGGCGTCCGCCCAACAAGGAAAAGAGAAGCAAATGAGTGAAGCAGCAGCCACACCAATTGAAAACAACGATGAACAGGTTCCCTACAAATCAGGGTTTGTCGCCTTTGTCGGGCGACCAAACGTGGGCAAAAGCACCTTATTCAACGCTTTTATGCAACAAAAGTTAGCCATCGTCACCCCACGCCCACAAACCACCCGCACCCGCATGATGGGTATCATCACGGAACCCGAATATCAAATGATCTTTTTAGACACGCCGGGTCTGATCAAGCCGCGCCATAAACTGGATGAATTCATGGTGGAAACGGCCGTTTCCACTCTGGAAGACGCCGATGTCATTGTGTACCTGGTTGATGCCCATGAACCACCTGGCGCGGGCGATCATGCCATCGCCAAACAGTTAGCTCCTCTTGCCAAACAAACCAAAATCATCTTAGCCATGAACAAAGGGGATTTGCTCGCCTTCGCGGAAATTTTGCCACGCACCACTGCATACCGGACGCTGCTACCCCAAGTCGAGGATTGGATCCTTTTTTCTGCCACCCAGGGAAATGGGCGAGATGAGCTGTTCCACATGCTTGTGGATGCCCTGCCAGAAGGACCTCAATATTATCCCGAAGATCAACTCACCGATGTGTTCATCAGAGACATTGCGGGCGAACTCGTCCGTGAACAAATCTTTTTGCAACTACGCGACGAAATTCCCTACGGAACGGCCGTTACCGTTGACGCATTTAAAGAACGAGACAACGGCCTCACCTACATCAATGCCACCATCTACATTGAGCGCGATTCCCACAAACGCATCATCATCGGCAAAAATGGCAAACAACTGCAACAGATCGGGAAAGCGGCACGTCAAGAAATCGAAGAGTTGATAGACGGACGCGTATTCTTAGAATTATTCGTTAAAGTGGAGCCAAAATGGCGGCGCCATGAAAAAGCCCTGAAACGTCTCGGCTATCAAATGGAGAAGTGAAGAGTGAAAAACGACCACATACGCCCGACAGCTTCACTCATCAATCTTTGCTCTTTCGCAGAGAAATAGGAGACCCCATGACCACAGAGGAAATCACCCACAGTCGTCGTAATTTTTTGAAAACGGCTGCCTTAACGGCCGTGGCCGCCACAGCCACCGGTGCTGGAATAGCCAAAATATCATCCGCCGGTCAGTCCGCACCCACGATTGTTGACACGGCGTCTGTGGCTGTACCCCAAGCACAAGCTGTCCTCACTAGCCATGAGGATTTAGCTGAACTTTTCTCGAAACTGGCTGCATCCCAGGCCGAAAACGTTCGTCTCCAAGCCGAGTTAGATGCCGCTCAAAGGAATTTATCCGCCTGGCAGCAAAGCAGCAGCAACAATTCCACCCAGCTCGAAACCCTTACCAGCGAATTAAACAGCGCCCATGCAGAAATCAGCGTCTTGAGTGGCTTAGTGGCCTTGTATGAGCAGTTGGATGAGATCGATGTGTCGGCGGTGATGCAAGATGGCTTAACGGCAGTTTCCGAATCAATCGACACCTTAATCGAGACCTCCCCCTTACTATCCGCAGGGATTGAAGCGGGGCAGGAAGCCTTAGACGAAATCGAAGCGCATCTTCCTTTACTAGAAAACGGCCGTGTCTGGCTGCAACGGCACAGCGAAAAACTACAAGCCTACTTCGATAACCTGGAAGGACTGCTGCAAAAAGCAGTTGACACCGTTGAGCCCTTCCTGCAAATGTTAACCAACTGGTTTGCCGATGTGCGCCAATGGCTGCCCTTCAGCTTCGGTGAGAAAGCAGCAGGTATCATGGCCTCGGCCACCACATTACTCAGTGAAACACCCCACACCGTGAACGGCTTAAACACCAACATCATCCAACCTCTAGACCATTGGCTGGCACTTGAAGATGGCGATATTCGCTTGCGCCAAAGATTAGTCAAACCACTGCGGGAAAAAGTCATCACCAAAGCAAACGACATGAATCAACAAGCTATCCTTGTCAAACAAACATATGATGAAAAAGTAGCTAATCCTCTGGAAACGGCCGTTGCCCAAAAACAAGCCTTACGCGAAACCATTAACCAATACCGGCAAAACAATCAACCTTCATAAAACCCTTGCCCTAAAACCCAGCTTGTTATAAACTTCCGCCGCATTTTAAAATACCCATCAGACGTTTTGTCAAAAAAATCAAGAAAGCTTGGCCAATTATTAAATCCAATCGTCAAATTCAAAGAAAAAATTTGACGAAAATTTTCCTTTAGCTATACTTGTCTTTCGGTGCAGGTTCTGAGTCATTCAAAAGCTTTCAGACCATTTAACATATGCAAAACCAAGTTGCCAACGTAGCTCAATTGGCAGAGCAATGCTCTTGTAAAGCATAGGTTATGGGTTCAAGTCCCATCGTTGGCTTGGGGTAAATACAAAAACATGGGTCAGTGTCCCGAGTGGCAAAGGGGGCGGACTGTAAATCCGCTGGCGGAAGCCTTCGTAGGTTCGAGTCCTACCTGGCCCACCTACTGAAGCCCAATAAATCATTGGGCTTCATACTTGTTTTTCAAAGAACACCCAACACCAGTGCCCACATAGCTCAGTGGTAGAGCACATTCTTGGTAAGAATGAGGTCATGGGTTCAAGTCCCATTGTGGGCTCTCTACCCCGTCATCTTCACGCTAGGGTGACGGGGTATTTATATGAAAAGGTAACATTCAACTTAGTATGGATACATCGGATAAAATCCGGTTATCCACAAAAACTTTTGAGGGTTTGAAAATGGCCAAAGAAAAATTTGTGCGCGAAAAGCCACACGTAAATATCGGAACCATCGGTCACGTTGACCACGGTAAAACAACCCTGACAGCGGCCATCACAAAGACGTTGTCGATGAAAGGGTTGGCAGACTTCTCTGCATTTGATCAAATCGACAATGCTCCCGAAGAACGCGAACGCGGGATCACCATCGCTATCGCTCATGTCGAATACGAAACTGAAACCCGTCACTACGCTCACGTCGACTGCCCCGGTCATCGTGACTACATCAAAAACATGATCACCGGTGCTGCGCAGATGGATGGCGCTATCCTCGTCGTTTCCGCGCCTGATGGCCCGATGCCCCAAACCCGCGAACATGTCCTCCTGGCTCGCCAGGTGGAA
>PDQY01000122.1 GCA_002746795.1 Chloroflexota bacterium
GTGATTTACCCAAAGACTTGGGTAATGGGTTGACCATGCGTTGGGCGACAGAAGCTGATATAGAAGCCCTCGTCGATTTTAATATTCGAGTACACAGCGACAATCCTGATGAGCCAGAAATCTGGTTGGGGCATTGGACCCGCGATTTGATGAACGGCAACCATCCCACAACCAAAGCTGGTGATTTCACGGTCGTAGTGGATGAGAATGCAGGGGGCAAGATCGTTTCAAGCTTGAGCTTGATTTCTCAAACCTGGTCTTATGATGGCATTGAATTTCCAGTTGGTCGCTTAGAATTGGTGGGTACTGACTCCGATTACCGGCGGCGAGGTTTGGTGCGGGCGCAGTTTGAGGTTATTCATGCCAGAAGTGCAGCTCGGGGGGAGATGGTGCAGGCTATCACCGGTATCCCCTGGTATTATCGCATGTTTGGTTATGAAATGACGGTTGATTTAGATGTACATCGTCAATACCGTTTGTCGCGTACCCCAGAAAAGAAAAAGGCTGAGGAGGAACTTTTCCAGATTCGTCCAGCCTCTACGGCTGATATACCCTTTATCCAACCACTTTATGAAGCCCAACAGTCTCAAAGTATGATTTCCCGAGTGCGGGATGAAACGTTGTGGCGATATGAAATGGAAACAGCGCATCGTGAGTCGGTGTATAGTCGGCAAATGTATGTCATTGAAACGGTGCCTGCCCAGGATTCTGAAAAATCTACAACCGCAAAGCCTGTGGCTTACGTTGAGTATAAGCGGTTTTTCCAAACCTTTTCTGTGAGAGAGATGCGAGTGATTCCAGGCTGTTCCTGGCGAGCAGTAGGTTTGTTTTTACTGCGCTACTTTCAACGGGAAGGAGATCGACTGAGTGAAACTTTGCCCAAGCCGGTAGAAAGTGTCACGTTCCACCTGGGTGATGGCCATCCATTGTTTGAAGCGCTACCTCGTGAACTGAAGCAGAACAGAAGCGGTTACGCCTGGTATATTCGTGTGCCAGATTTGCCGGGTTTTATCCAACATATCAAACCTGTTTTGGAAATGCGTTTGGCACACAGTGTGATGGCTGGGCACACGGGAACTATACGGTTGAATATTTATACCTCCAATATGACGCTTGTTTTTGAAGAGGGTAAGCTGAAAGCAGTGGGAACTTTTACCCCAAAACGGTTAGGGGGAGGAGATGCTGCTTTTCCTGACCTGACATTCTTGCAGTTGTTATTTGGCTATCGCAGCTTTGCTGAACTGGATTATGCCTTTGCTGACTGTTATGCCAATGATGAAACGGCCGTTCTCCTGCCCATCCTCTTCCCCAAACGATACTCAGATGTGACGCCGTTGGGTTAAAGGTAGCTAAGTTGCAGAGCGGTAAGGGGGGGAAAGTCATGGCTAAACGCAATCCGATTCTTCCATTTGTGGCAAAACGTGGTGCTTTTGTGCTGGATGGTGGTCTGGCTACAGAGCTAGAAGCACAGGGGGCAGATTTGAGCGACGATTTGTGGTCGGCGCGGCTGCTGCGGGACGATCCAGACATGATTCAAAATGTGCATTTGGCTTACTTTAAAGCAGGCGCAGATTGTGCCCTCACGGCCAGCTATCAGGCGACCATTCCTGGCTTCATGGCACAAGGCATGAGCGAATTTGAGGCGCTGCGGCTGATGTGGCTCTCGGTGAACTTGGCAGTGCGAGCGCGAGATGCGTTTTGGGCAGATACAACAAACCATGTGGGGCGAGAACGGCCGTTAGTGGTGGCCAGTGTCGGTCCTTATGGCGCTTATTTGGCGGATGGCTCCGAATACCGTGGTGATTACGATTTAGACGAGGATGACCTCACAGATTGGCACCGCCGCCGCTGGCGAATTTTGGCCGGCACCCAGGCAGACTTGCTCGCTTGCGAGACCATTCCCTCCTTGACCGAAGCCCGCGCCCAAATGCGGCTGCTGCAAGAAACGCCAGAGCGCATGGCCTGGTTTAGCTTCTCGTGCCAGGATGGCAACCGCATTAGCGATGGCACCCCCATCGCCGAGTGTGCTGCTTATCTCGATCAGTTTGAGCAAGTGGCGGCGGTGGGCATAAACTGCACACCGCCTCGCTTTTTGCCCGATTTGATTCAAGCGGTCTTTGCCGTTACCCAAAAGCCCATCATCGTCTATCCGAATTCAGGCGAAACGTATGATGCGGCACGCAAGCATTGGCAGGGACACGCTGTGCCTGCTGAGTTTGGCACCTTGAGCCGCGCATGGCGCAAACTGGGCGCTTCAGGTGTGGGGGGCTGCTGTCGCACCCGTCCTGCGCACATCCAACAAATTTGCTGCTCTTTATCGAAGGCAGTTTGCCCTCCCAAGCTGTAGAGCCATGCTGCTGGTGGCCTGGTGTCTCTGGCCTTTTAAGCTTGGGTATGGTTCCCAGCAGAAAGGTATGATTTTGCTCGTTTGCTGCCGAAAATGACCAGACCCGCAAACAGTGAAACCAGCCCCAATGCCAGCCCTGGCCACCAGGGCAAGCTGGGTTGAGATTGAGCCACAAAGACTTGCGAAAGTTGAACGGCCGTTGGCGTAAATTCGCTGCACTCTGATGGCACACCAGCGCCATTGACCGCACAAATCGTATAATACAAGCCGCTTGCAGCACCGCCAACATGAATGAATTCAATCATCTGATTGGCACTGCCAAATTGAGCCGGGGGCACCGTGTCCAATAAATTACTTGAATCGGGGGTAAACCCAGCGGCGCCAGCATGAATTCGATACGCAACGACAACTTCTGCGTCGCCATTTGTATCTGAGGTGACAGCAGGCCAGCTCAACACCTTATCAGACCCATTTTCAGAAATATTGAGAGCGGAAACAGGTATCGGTTGGTCAATCTTGTTCTCTTCTAACAACACCACACCCCAATTGCTGTTGACGGGCACGGTGACAGAATCGCCAGACACAGTGTAATGATTACCTTCAATGACATCAAACAGTTGCGTGCCATCTGGTAGATTGTAAGGGGGCGCGTTCAAGCCAGAGAAGGTGGCATTGTGGGTTATCCCACTGCGGTTTAAGGCAATGAGCGCTGTCTGGGTGCTGCCGCCGCTGGCAAAGGTTCGGGCAAAGCCATACACCCGGTTGGCATCGTCAATGACAAGCCCATGATGGACTTTGCCATCTTGCAAAGCACGGTAACTGTGGCGGATGCTGGCCATTTTACGGGTGAAGCCCAGCAAATCGGCGTTGGCGGCATTGTTGCCCGTGTCATTACCATTGCCATAGCCATAGGTGTTGCCTGAGGCATCATCCCAGGGGAACGGAATCCGATTGTAGGGGTCGTCTTCCCATTTGGTACCAGACCAAACTGCATCGTGGTTGAGACCGATTTCATCGCCGTAGTAAATGGTGGGCGCACCGGGATAGGTAAATGAAAACAGCCACCACTCCTTCATGCGTTGAATGGCTGCAGCATCGTTGTCGTTGTTGATTTTCTTCATGAACCAACGCAGCCGATTGGTGTCATGAGAGCCAGCTAGATTCATCATGGCGTGGAAAGCAGGCTCCGGGTAATCTTCCCAAATGGAAAGTAGCCGCGCATTAAACTGGGATGGATTTAACTGGCTTACGCCACCAGATGAGCTGGCACTGTTGTTATCGTTATCCTCAAAATAGGTGCCGCCAATACAACCATTGCCTGAACAGCCGGTAAACAGCCAGCCAAATAGGGTGGAACGGAAACGATAGTTCATCACGCTGTCCCATTCATTGCCCAAAAGCAAGGGGGAAGCATCGCCCCATTCTTCCCCTAGCAGCAAGGTGTCTGCAGAGACGGCACGTACAGCGGTGCGGAAGCCTTCCCAATAATCATTGTTGGGGTCATGGGTGACACCTGGGTCAATATCGGCACCAACATCAAAACGCCAACCACTGGCACCCTGGTCTGTCCAGTATGGCCCTACAGAGTTTGTGCCATTGCTCCAAATGAGTTCCCGGACAGCGGTGCTGTTGGCTTGTAACTTGGGCAGGGAGCCATACCCGTACCAGGCATTGTAATTGAGCGACCAGGCGCCGCTGGGGTCGTCACTGTCTGTCTCGTCGCAAAGCTCCGCAGCGATGCCGCCCACGCCTGGATCAGCAGGGATGTAATACCAGGAGCGGTAGTTTGCACTGGGGCTTTCGCAGGCACCGCTGTTGTCGTCTATGCCCGGGGCGTTAGGACTGGTCAGATTATGATTGCTATCGTAGCGACTGTAATAGTCGAAATAGGGGCTGTCGGATGAGGTGTGGTTGAAGACACCATCTAGAATGACTTTGATGCCGTGGCTGTTTGCTGTGGCGATGAGGGTTTGGAAGGTGGCCAGATCGCCAAAATCGGGGTCGATGGCCAGGAAGTCGGCGGTGTCGTATTTGTGGTTGGAGGGGGAGAGGAAGATTGGATTGAGGTATAGCACTGTTACGCCGAGGCTGTCGAAGTAGCCATCTTCGATTTTGTCGATGATGCCTTGCAAGTCCCCGCCGTAGAAGTTGTCACCGTAGTAATTGGGGCAGGATGGCGTGTAGGTGCTGCGTGGGTCGCAGACGGTGTAGTTCCAATTGCTTTGGTTTGAACGGACGATGGCTCCCCCAGCGCGGTCGTAACTAAAACGGCCGTTTACCGGGTTATTAGCAGCATCTCCATCACGGAAGCGGTCGGGGAATATTTGATATACCACACCGCGCTGCATCCACTCTGGCACTGAAAAACTGGGATCGTAGACGGTTATTTGGAAGCTTTGCTCCGCGTAATTTTCGCTCATCATCCCTGTGCCCCCGCCATAGAATTTGGGATCATCATCGATGTAATAATCTGTGTCGGTGCAGGCTCCTAACGTATCATTTAGCTCGAAGAAATAATACAGGATGGTTGGCTCATCACCGACGGGAATGTCTGCAAACCAGTAATCATAGGTGAGCGGATCTGTGTCAAAGCTGCCATCCCAGGCCATGTTGTAGTAGGTTTCGCTATTTGTGCGATCATCCCAAACACGAACGCGGGCGCTGGTGAGATCGCTTTGTCCTACTCGTAAGCGTAGTTTGACAGTATCGCCAGTGGTGGCGGGTCCCACTGTGGAGCGATAATCAGGGTTAAATGTGTCGTGGTAAGCCCCTTGCCAGTAAACCTGGCAATCGTTTGCACCGGCTTGGGTCATGGGCATAGCAACGGCCGTTTCCCGACTATTCAGGGCAAATAACCAGGCGATTATCCCTGTAATCAGGAATAGAACAGTGATCCAAAGTGGGGATTTTTGTTTCATGACTCTCCTCTAGATATGAATATAAATTGTTTTACAGCAATGATTGGGTTTGTTCCCGTGAGGGGAATATAGTGAATGTATTCATTCTTGTCAAAGGTTTTGGGAGGCTGAAGATTGTTCAGGGAACCGTTTTTTAATCTCTTATCTCTTTTTTGCCACTAGCATTTGAAGAATGCCAAACCCGTGCAGGTGGCTTTCTTCGATGGTGAAGCCAGCTTCTTGGATGGTAACGGCCGTTTCCCGATTGAGATGGCACATGCCCTGAATGGCAAACCAGGGTATGTGCAGCCAATCGGTTAGGCGCTGGCTGACTGGGTTTTGGCCTCGGACATGTTCAAGCAGATAGAAACGGCCGTTTGGCTTAAGGACTCGCTTGATTTCTGCCAGAGCTGTCGGGGGGTCTGGAATACAGCAAAAGACAAGGGTGCTGACAATGCTGTCGAAACGGCCGTTGGCAAAGGGCAGTTGTTGGGCGTTGGCACAGCTAATGCCAAAGGGTGGTGTGTTTTTACGGGTGAAAGCACCCGCCAATATCTTGGGCTGCAAATCAATGCCTGCCACAAAGTTAGCTTGCTGATAAATGGGTAAATTGACTCCAGTGCCCACTCCGATTTCTAGCACATCGCCGTGAACATCAGCCAGCAAGGTTTTGCGATGCTTGTGCAGAGAGGTGGCTTCGAGCAGTCGCAATCCTTTATCATAAAGTTTCGCTTCTTTTGTTGACATAATAATCCTGTATGCTTTCGCTACTTTTTGGAATCTTTAGACGTAAAGCACTATAATCATTTGGTGTGTAACATCTTGTTTACTTAATTGTTTGCTAAAATCCACTTGATTTTAGCTCATAAAGGAGAAATCGCATGGAATTTGCCGGCCTTGTCTTGTGTGCTTTATTCGTGGGTGCCGTTGTGCTGCTGGCTGCTTCGATTCGCGTCGTTCAAGAATATGAACGCGGGGTTGTTTTTCGGTTGGGTCGGGTTGTTGGTGCCCGAGGGCCTGGGTTGATCATCTTGCTCCCCTTCATTGAGCGTATGACAAAAGTTGATCTGCGCACAGTGACTTTGGATGTTCCCTCTCAGGAAGCGATTACCGGTGATAATGTCACGGTGAAAGTGAATGCGGTGGTCTATTTCCGTGTGGTTGATCCGGTGAGCGCCGTGATCAAGGTGGAAGATTACCGCCGCGCCACTTGGCAGATTGCCCAGACCAGTTTACGCAATGTTATTGGTCAATCTATGATGGATCAGATTTTGCAAGACCGTGAGGTCATCAATGAACAGCTGCAACATATCATTGATGAGGCTACGGAGCCTTGGGGTGTGAAAGTGAGCATCGTGGAGATCAAAGACGTTGAGTTGAACCAACAAATGGTTCGGGCGATGGCACGGCAAGCTGAAGCAGAACGGGAACGTCGCGCGAAGGTTATTCACGCTGAAGGTGAGTTGCAGGCTTCCCAGCAGCTTTCTGAGGCGGCTCGGGTGATGAATGAGGAACCTGGTGCCATGACTTTGCGTTATCTACAAACTTTGTTGGAAATTGGTGTTGAGCAAAATACAACGACGATTTTCCCCATTCCAGTAGAAATGATGTCCCTGTTTGTTAATAAGATGGAAAAAGAGATTAAGAGTTAGCTTGATCTCAACTGTGCACAAGTTCCCGGAATTTGGAAGGTTTCGGGAACTTGTCTGGAACTTTTCTTTATTTTGCGTCGAAGATTACTTCTCCTCCTGGCCTTGTTTGTGTTAACGAGTTTGGCCTGTAATTTGCTTCAAGGGCCACAACAGCCTGTTATCCCCACGCCTCCTCCGTTTGCCACTGTTGAGATGCCTGCTGCCGATGCTGACTCTGTTTCTGTGTTACCGGAGGATGTGGTTTTTAATCCGGTTAGTCATATTGTGCCGGCTGTGGATCCGACGATTGGCGCGTTGGTCAATGAGGTGTCTGTGCAGCAGTTGGCGAGTTATGTGCAGACTTTGGAACGCTTTGGCACCCGGCACACGCTGAGTGTTACTGATCGGGAGGATTATGGTATTGGCGCGGCGCGTTTGTGGCTTTATCAGGAGTTTTTGCAGGTGGGAAACGGCCGTTTGCAAGTGGAAGTTGATTCTTTCCCTCTCACTCTCAATGGCATTACCACAGTGCAACAGAATATCATTGCTACCCTGCCTGGTAATGGCAGTGTGCCTGGCGCCGTGGTGTTGACAGCGCACTATGATTCTCGGACGGTGGATCCCAATGACGGTGTCAGTCGTGCCCCTGGAGCAAACGATAATGGCTCGGGGGTGGCTGCGATGTTGGAGGTGGCTCGGCTGCTCAGTGCGCAGGAATGGAATATGGATGTTATCTTCATTGCTTTTACTGCGGAAGAGCAGGGCACGCATGGCAGTTTGCACTTTGTTACGGATCAGATGATTCAGGATTTAGGCATAACGGCCGTTTTCAATAATGACATTGTGGGGGGCAGACCGGGCATACCGCAGTCTATCCGCGTGTTTACCGCCGGTCCTGATACATCGCCTTCGAGACAAGTTGTGCGTTATGTTGATTTGATAACTGGTTTGTATGTGCCTCAGTTTGGCATTACGATGATTGATGCGGTAGACAGACCTGGTCGTTACAGCGATCACATGCGTTTTTTGGATGTGGGGATTCCCGCGATGCGTTTCACTGAGTCGGTGGAAGACCGGGATCGGCAGCACAATGCTCTCGATACCTCAGATGCCATTGATTACAATTATTTGCTCCAGGTGGCTCAGTTCAATTTAGCCACAATTGCCAATATTGCTGGTGCGCCAGCCAGGCCAGAACCGCCCCTGATTTCCCCTTTGGATACGCCTGGGCAATATCTTTTTTCTTGGGCGGTTGACCCTGCTGTGAACGGCTATGCCCTCTCTTTGCGTCCGGTGGGCAAGGATGATTTTGCTCCTTTCCGTTTTGTGGAGGCGGCAGAGGCGGGACAAGTTGTCATTACGGATATCGATCCGGGGACAACTTATGCAGTTAGTATTGCAGCTTTGGATGAGAACGGCCGTTTAAGTCTCTTTTCCCCTGAGACTATCTTGCAGCCCTAGGGTAAACCACAGAAAGTTTTCGGAAATCGGTAACGTGGTGAGCTACGGTTGACCGCTGCATCCAAAGCGCTTCATTTTTTTATTCAAGAGCAAGGTGATGAACTTGCTTTCTATTTGTCTGGCACAATAATCACCGAGGTTACTTCGCCATCTTGTGAAATCGTGACGCTGACATTGAGGTTTTCTGAATGGGTAAAAAACAAAAATCCAGTTCCTTCAGCTGCAAAAGAGCTGGTTTCATCCCAGGTATAGCCTAAATCTGTTAGAGCATCCTTGTAAAACTCGATGACTTCTTCAGCTGTTGCTCCGGTGGTGTAGGAAACCACGCCAGCAAAAGAAATGACATCAGAGGCACCTTCTAAAATGGGCCAATCAGAAGAGGCGCCAGCACCTTGACCTTCACAGGAGGCGGGAGGCACAATTTCAACGGCTTGGTTGACGTCAATAAGATTCGCTTCAATATGCGTTGTGCCATGGGAAGCAAATCCTTCATTAAATTTGGAATCACCAACCATATCGACAATTGAACGAACCATGTAGCCGCCATCTTTTGCCAGGTAGAGATGCCCTGTCATGCTGTCAATCTCTGCCATTTCTTCTTCTGCCAGGGATGACTCATTATAGGTGTAATGTAATGTGTTGATCCCGTTGACGGTTTCTTCACCGACCAGGGTAACTTTGTCGAGATTCTCTGTTAACGATTGGGGAGTAAAACCAGCAGTTAGCTCGCTGGTGGATAACATATTCTCGTCGTCTGCTGGTGGAGTGATGCACCCCATCCCGCCCATGACGATATAGTTGGTGTTGTTAACTTGGACAAACTCGATATTTTCCATGCCCTCTATGCCGTTTTGACCTTCGGTGTTCATAGACAAACTGGTGGCAGGGGGATCGGTGCTGACGGACAGGATCATGCTCATTTTTTGCTCGATTTCAGCACCTGATTCGTCAGTGCCCATGATGGTCATGGCAAAATCATAACGGTAGCTTGTGAGGTCTTCCAGGCTTGAAAAGCCTAAATCGGAAAATGGAATTTCTGCCTCTTCCCCCACAGCTTGTGGGTTCTCGTTTGTTTCAGAAGCGGCTGGTTCATCGGTGCTTTTTTCTGCTTTAGGTGCTTCTGCGGCTGGTGCTTCTGCTTTAGGTGCTTCTGCTTCAGAAACGGCCGTTTCTGGTTCTGCGGTTGGTTCTTCTATAACTGCTTCTTCTTGCTGGTTTGTGGTTTCTGCTGCTGGTTTTTGTTCTTCTGTTGTCTCACCGCAGGCTGCCAAACAAAACGATAGTGTCATAATCATCAATACCATCCAAGATATACGCTTCATGTTTATCTCCTTAAGTGCGCATCCATAAATCAGTGACGGACTTGATGGATGCCCTTCAAGTGACCTTTATCCCTGAAAAACGGGGTCTAATTTTTAGACGGTCACTAAGACTCAACATATCTTAAAAAAAGAAGGACAAAGGTAAACACGCCTTTGTCCTTATTCACAGAATAGAACTCATTTAAGTTATCAAAGTGTATAAGTTTCGTCAACACCCAAGACAACAGGTTTGGCGTCCGTTTTCTCTTCGACAAGTATCGCCCAATTAGATACATCCGCTTCAATAACTGGCCAGGTGTTGAAATGGCAGGGAATGACGACTTTCGGTTTTAACAGCTTCACAGCTTCTAAGGCGTCTCCTGGCCCCATGGTGAAATTGTCGCCTATAGGCAGAATGGCAACATCGAGACCTGCTTTGCCGATGAGAGCCATATCGGAGAATAAAGCGGTGTCGCCAGCAATGTAAATCCGTTTACCTTCTGAAGTGACTACAAAACCGATAGGGTCACCGCCATAACTGCCATCCGGTAAGCCAGAGCTGTGGAGGGCGGGGGTGAGTTTAACCCGGCCAAAGGGGAAGTTCCACCCGCCACCGGTGTTCATAGCATGGATGTTTTTGACTCCTTGATTTTCTAACCAGCCACCAATTTCTGGAACGCAGATGACAGTGGCTCCAGTTCTGGTAGCCAGGGATACAGTATCGACAATGTGATCAGCATGTCCATGTGTTTGCAAGATGAAGTCAGCAGCCACATTTTCTACACCCATCTTGGCTGCAGGATTATTTCCAGCAAAGAAGGGGTCTACAACAACGGCCGTTCCGGCAAAATCCAATGAAAATGTACCATGACCTCGCCACGTAATTTGAATCGACACAGAAACCTCCTTAAATCGTGATGCGCAACCGTGATCAAAAAAACAACCTTAAAAATCAAGATTAACGCTGTGACCTGTAAATATTGAAAGCTCCACAACACTAAAGAACGGAAATTAAATCACACGACAAAGTCGTGTCCTTCCCGTTCCTTGAAACTGACGACGCAATTCTGTATTTTATTTCATCGTCACTCCTAACAGTATATGCGGCAGAAAATTCCTCGTCAATAGAGTTGTTTCTGTATAGCAGAATGGCGAAAGTCACAAATCCCTTGAAACTGATGAGGCAATGCCATGTTTTATTTCATCATCAATCTTTAGCGTAAAGTAGAGAAATGATTCTCCTTGTAAATCTACCAAATGTTAAAGTTGGTGATCATAATATGTATGGTCAAAAGCATTGAAACAAGCATGCTCAATGTGCCAGCAATGGAGTCGAAGTGTTTGATTTTTATTATCTTCCCCAGCAACATTTGAATAATGAGGGTTGAGAATATGGGGAGCGTGATATAGTGAATAAAATGCATACGCAAAACGCCCGTGACTCCCAAATAGATCATGAATCCTGAATAGGCGGAAGAAAAAAGCACACACATCGCGCCGTAAAACATTAATAGCTTTGTCAGCTTCTTTTCACCGATTTCGCTGTGCTTGAACAAAAGAAGGATATTGGAACACACCACGTGAAATACCATGATAGAGCCTACGAACATGGCATATGCGATCATGACGATGATCCCTATGGTTCCCTCTATATAGGATAGGTAATAGACAACACCCATCCAAAGCGACAGGGAGATCATGCCGATAATACCCGATAAATATAAATGGTTATCTGGAGTATTATTGACTTGCTCGATTCTGGTTTGATCTTTTCTTTTATAATCCTTCCCTGAAACCATGAGCACATCTGCCACCATGTTTGTCAGACCTGAAATTACGATTAAAACAATGATTAAAACAGCCATAAGGCCTCCTGTTTAAGCTTAGGAACGGAAATTAAATCATACGACAAAGTCGTGTCCTTCCCGTTCCTTGAAACTGACGATGCTGTTCTGTATTTCATCGTCATTGTTAAAATTCAATAAGTTGATTCCATGCGAAAAATTTGTTGATCTTAGGGGCAAAATTTAATGCTTCATCAAGGGTAAAATCATGAATGATCATCTCAAAGATTGCTGTCCAAAATGAAGTTAGCAAAATATGATATTCCTCATACGATAAATCTAATTTGCACATCCTCTTGCTTTCTAAATCTTTCATAAAGGTATACGAAAGATTAAAATTTTCTTCGATGAAATCATGCATAAAATTCGAGTAAATCGTGCCATCTGATTTTGATAATAAGATTTTTACAGTTTCTGCTTCCGCATAAA
>PDQY01000123.1 GCA_002746795.1 Chloroflexota bacterium
CGCCAAGGTGACATTCGGCCGCACAGTATTAACAGTGCAGGACAGAACATTCCTGTCGTAGATGTTGACGTGTCCGTAGAGTGCTCTTCGGGAACGTATGTGCGGGCGCTTGCCCGGGATATTGGCAAGTTTTTAGGTGTTGGTGGACACCTTATTGCTCTTCGGCGTACACGCGTCGGTACTTTTTCTATCAACGACGCCCATACGGTGGAACAACTCGCCGAAAACACAACAGGCAACGATGTCGAGAACCCGGAAGACCGTTCCTCTTTCCCCCTCATAGGGGTAAATGAGGCAACTCTGCGCCTTTTCCCAGTGCTCCGCCTCAATGACAGAGAAAGCATGCGTTTTTCACACGGGCAAGCTCCTGAGCGTGAGGGTGCGGCACTGAGCAAACTCGTAGCAACAGCGGGGGACGGGCCGCTTGCTGTAGTGAGTTCCGATGGAACAACGGTAATGGGACTGGTGCGCATCGAGGATAATAGAATTCGAACACTCCTCGTTTTTGAAGGTCACTGACAATGCGTGTTGTACGCCGACTGATTGGAACACTGTGAAGGTTTGGACATCACGCGACGAAATCCCCACAGGGAAACGTCGCATCGTCACCATAGGGAACTTTGATGGGATGCATCAAGGGCATCAACGGGTGATTGCAACTTGCCGGGAGCGAGCACGGAGGCATGGCCTTGAAGCTGTCGCGTGCACATTTGACCCACATCCGGTACAGGTACACCATCCTGAGGTGGGGCTTTCACTTATTAGCCCCCTTCAAGATCGTCTTGATGCAATGGCAGCGACCGGTGTCGATGCGACATTTGTCATCCACTACGATGCGTCCGTTTACATGCTGAGTGCTGAAGAATTTGTTTCACATTTTCTTGTTGACGCTTTGGGTGTCAAAGAGATTGTTGTTGGTGAAGATTTCCAGTTTGGTCGTAACAACTCAGGGAATATTGATACTCTCCGTGAGCTGGGTCGTTCCTACGGCTTTGATGTTGTCATGGTGGCTGACGTTGAAGCGCCAGAGGGGAAACGATGGTCGTCGTCGTGGGTGCGCCAACTCCTAGCAAGTGGAGATGTCGCCGGAGCAGCACGAGTGCTTGGGCATCTTCATAGGATCCGAGGAACTGTCCACCACGGATTCAAACGAGGTCGCGAACTCGGTTTTCCAACAGCGAATCTTCACACCGATATCGAAGGCGTAATTCCCGCAGATGGTGTCTACGCCGGGTGGCTTGTACGCTCCGTCCCTGGAACGAGTGCTGGAGAGTTTCTCCCCGCAGCCATATCTGTGGGAACAAATCCGCAATTTGAAGGTGTTGACCGGACCGTTGAAGCACATGTCCTCGGACGCGCTGACCTCCAGCTTTACGATGAACGTGTCGCCATAATTTTTGTCTCACGCATCCGCGATATGGAAGTTTTTGATTCCCTTGAAGCCCTGCTGGCGCAGATGGATGAGGACCTCCGTATCACTGCGTCCATCCTCGGAGTCGGTGTCTCTGGTCGCATCGATCCAGCTGCAGTCACGGCGCACTAAGTGCAAACGCATACCGGAGCATCAAGATGACAAGAACACGCACATTTTTTGCACAAATGCGTAGCCAAGCCATTGACAGTCGTGTATGGCTGCGTATCCTTGCTGTTTTTGTGTTGCTGTGTTTGATGGCCGTCGTCCTGAGTGCTCTTTACTTCATCTACATTGACCACCGTATTCAACGCCTGGATATTAAACTCACAGGAACGTCATACGAAAATAAAAACCGTCGCCCCGAGGCTGAAACATGGCTCATTGTCGGTACAGATGACCGTTCCTCTGCTCCCGAATATCAAGAACTATACACATCTGGAGCTCAGGAAGGACGTCGAGCTGACGTGCTCCTCCTCGTTAAGAAGCAACGCACTCATCTGACGGTGTTATCCTTACACCGCGATCTCGATGTGGGGCCAGAGGAGGACGTAGAACTCGTCAAAAATACTTTGCGCGTATCGCCACAGCATATGGTTGATACTTTCTGTTCAGAACTCAATATTCCTATTGATCATGTTGTGCTTGTGACGATGGACGCTTTTGTTCAGACAGTTGACATGCTTGGAGGAATCTCTGTGAGCTTCGACTATCCCATTCGCGATGCGCGCACGGGATTAGATCTGAATGCGGGAACACATCTCCTTGATGGTCGGACAACGCTTATGTACATGCGTTCCCATCGGCCAGAGTATTACGTGGACGGAAAGTGGATAGCCGTAGGAGGTTTTGCAGGAACCCGGGTGAGGCAACAAGCAAGCGCGCAGGTGATGGGCATACTCTTGGAAAAAGTTCAAGAAGAGCAGGGGCCGCTACTCATTGGGGGTCTGGCATGGATCGGCAGATCTACCGTTTCTCTGGACAACTCGACACACGTCTCAGATATTCTTTCATTTTTTGATACCGTAGCTATTTCGGAAAGCGTTGGCACTCTTCCTAACGGTGATGGCAGTACACGTTTAACTGCGAAGGGCCAAGCTGCGCTGAAAAACGCAGATGTCATGTCAACATGTTCTCTTTTGAGAGCAGCTGGCGGTGATGAAGAAAAGAAAGATGAGTTTTAGCGTGCTACATATCACCGTGTGACGTCCGTTTGCTTGCCCTTTCGTTGAGCAGAAGGCTCACAGCTACATGTTAGGCTAGTCAGGCCGTCATATCGGCCGCGGATCGTATGCTGCAGGGAAAAGCTCTGCTGCTCCGCGCAACGACATTGAGGAGAAACCTGTGCCGCTGAGCAAGGACGTTAAAGAAAAGATCATCGCTGAATATGCGACGCACGAGGGCGACACTGGTTCCCCTGAAGTACAGATCGCGTTGCTTACCCAACGTATTACGGATCTGACTGAACACTTTAAGTACCACAAGCATGATCACCACTCACGTCGTGGTCTACTCCTACTTGTTGGTCGCCGCAAGCGGCTTCTCGGCTATCTTGCCGACATCGATATCGAGCGCTATCGTTCATTGATCGAACGTCTCGGTTTGCGCCGCTAAGTGTCTACCGGCTCGGGTCCTGTTAGGGAACCGAGCCGGCTCATTACCCTGGTCGCGAATTTTATTCGTTGAACAGCACCTTTTATGTAACACCAGATAGTACTTGTCCCCGACACGGTTTTCGACAGTGGCTTACGGAACTTCCCACTCTGATGTAGGGAAAAGAGGCCGTGAGCTTCGATCGAAGGCCGACTCGGGACATACTCAACATTCAAGGAGAAATTCCGCATGATGGAAGGACCCGAGATCACCTCGGCAGAGGCGATTATCGACAACGGACGCTTTGGCAAGCGTACTATTCGTTTTGAAACAGGCCGTCTTGCCCAGCAGGCAGCCGGATCTGCGATGGCTTACCTCGATGATGAAACAGTCATCCTCTCTGCAACAACTGTGGGCAAACAGCCTAAGGACCAATTCGACTTTTTCCCATTGACCGTTGACGTTGAGGAACGTTCCTACGCTGCAGGGCGTATCCCCGGTTCGTTCTTCCGCCGCGAGGGGCGCCCAGGCACTGAAGCGATCCTTGCTGCTCGACTTATTGACCGTCCTCTTCGACCTGGTTTTGTCAAAGGGTTGCGCAACGAAGTACAGGTCGTTGAAACTGTTTTTGCTGCTCACCCCGACGATGCCTACGACGTTCTTGCAATTAATGCAGCGTCCATGTCAACTCAGATCGCGGGCCTGCCTTTCTCGGGCCCGATCGGTGGAACCCGCCTCGCCCTTATCGACGGGCAGTGGGTGGCTTTCCCGCGGTGGTCAGAACTTGAGCGCTCTGTGTTTAATATCGTTGTCGCTGGCCGCATTGTTACCGCCGAAGACGGTAGCAGTGACGTTGCCATCATGATGGTAGAAGCCGGTGGCGGCATTCGCCAGTGGGAACTCATTCAAGCTGGCGCACAGATGCCGACAGAAGATGTTGTTGCAGACGGTCTTGAAGCTGCGAAGCCCTTTATTCGAGCACTGTGTGAGGCGCAGATCGAGGTTGCTCGGACAGCGTCGAAAGAAACAGTTGAATTCCCGCTCTTCCTCGATTACACCGATGAACAGTATGCAGCCGTTGAAAAGTGGGTGGGAAATAAACTTGCCGAAGCACTTCTGACCGAAGGCAAACTTGCCCGTGATGAAGCGTGCAGCGCGGTGAAGACCGCAATGCTTGAGGCACTTGCAGAAGACTGGCCGGAAAATGAAAAAGAGCTCAAAGCCGCCTTCCGCTCCCTGGAGAAGCAGACAATCCGCGAACGCACCTTGCGTGAGGGAATCCGTATGGACGGACGTACCCCCACACAGATTCGTTCGCTAGCTGCCGAGGTCGAGGTGCTTCCTCGAGTCCACGGGTCGGCAATCTTCGAGCGCGGTGAAACCCAGATTCTCGGTGTCACCACACTCGCGATGCTCCGCATGGAACAGCAGCTCGATAATCTGTCTCCAATTACTGCTAAGCGCTACATGCACCAGTACAACTTCCCGCCTTTCTCTACAGGCGAAACAGGACGCGTAGGCTCGCCAAAGCGCCGCGAAATCGGTCACGGAGACTTGGCGGAGCGCGCACTGCGCCCCATCCTTCCTACTCGCGAAGAGTTCCCTTATGCCATCCGTCAGGTTTCTGAAGCCCTCGGCTCTAACGGTTCGACGTCAATGGGTTCAGTGTGTGCTTCCACCTTGTCTCTCCTCCAAGCTGGTGTTCCCCTGCGAGCACCAGTTGCCGGTATCGCTATGGGCCTTATGACAGGTGAAGTTGATGGTGAAAAGAAAGCTGTCACACTTACCGATATTCTCGGCGCAGAAGACGGCTTCGGCGATATGGACTTTAAGGTTGCCGGAACCTCCGACTTTATTACGGCTCTTCAGCTTGATACCAAGCTTGATGGCATTGATTCTCAGTTGCTTCGCTCTGCTCTGGCTCAAGCTCGAGACGCACGATTGGCGATCCTCAACCTCATTAACGATGCGATTGACGGTCCTGACGAGATGAGTGTCCATGCTCCTCGCATTATTACGGTTCAGGTCCCTGTCGATAAGATCGGCGAAGTCATTGGTCCCAAGGGGAAGATGATTAACCAGATCCAGGACGACACCGGCGCGGATGTCACCATTGAGGATGACGGTACGGCCTACATTGCTGCTTCCGATGGAGATGCCGCCGAAGCTGCACGCACAATGGTCAACCAAATTGCGAACCCGCAAATACCGGAGATTGGTGAACGCTTTGTCGGAACAGTTGTGAAGACAACGTCTTTCGGCGCGTTTGTCTCCCTCACTCCCGGAAAAGACGGGCTCCTTCATATCTCTCAAATCCGACGTCTTGTCGGAGGGAAGCGTATTGAATCGGTTGACGACATCCTTCCTGTCGGAACTCAGGTCGAGGTAGAGGTTGCTGAGATCGGTGATCGTGGCAAACTCTCGCTTCATGCCGTAGTTGATGATGAAACTGAAGGCGCTTCAGACACTGCGTCTTCGGATGCGCCGCGTGAGCGTCGCGACCGTGGCGAACGACGTGAACGTCGTCCTCGTACTCGCACCCGTCGCAACCATGACGAGACCCGTGATGTTCTAGAAGTAGATGACGATGAGTGAAACTCATCGTGTGTAAACGGTAGCGATATCGTGATCCTTTAATAGTGCCAGCAGTCTTTCAGGCTGCTGGCACTATGCTGTGAGTAGGAAAAAACCTGATCAACAGACGCGTTTTGCCTTCAGCTCCTGTTTTCTACAGAAAAGCGCTCCTCAGTGTGATAAAAAGCAAGAGAGTCAAAGGAGCTACCTATGCGTACACAACCATCTGTAGTAACAGCAGTTGTCTCCACCGTCATTGGTTTCCTTGTCGGTATTGGTGCAGGTCTCGCTGCTAGTATTCCGCTTACCCAAGTTATTACCGAGGACACCGAAGAGGATGATACAGGGATTGTATGCACCTCAGTGGGAGGCGAATCGGGTATTACCGTAGACCTGAGTAGGGTCGAAATGCCTGTTGGAGGTGTTGTGACACTAACAGTTTCGGGGTATTCGTCTACGGACATTAGTACAAGTGTTGACATTAAAGAAGAGACCCTTCCTTTATACGAGCTCTCTCTCCCTCTTGCACTACTACCTGATGACACATTAACTCTCACTCTGACCGTCACCCATGGCAATGAGAAAAAGGAATACGTGACGCAGGAAACGCCAGGTAGGTTTGAACCTAACGGTCCGGGCTGTACACCGCTTCTATACCAGATTAATCTCGAGCCCAGAGAGGACGAATTTGTTGTTTCCTCCACGGGGTGAGGGACGGTATTAATCTTCTCTCGGTAAATGCAGATAGACTTTATAGAGTGCCTGTTGCCAACGAACGAGAAAGAAGACGAGTGACCTTCCCAGCAATTGATCTACCTCTCTCCTATGAGAGTGAATCTATCCCTTTGATGACATTTGCTGACGGTGATACCGTCGTCAGCCGGACAATTATGGAAAATGGTGTGCGGGTCATTTCTCAAGAGGTACCTGCCACACGGTCCGTTGGCATCAGCATGTGGGTTCCGGTTGGCTCGCGAGATGAAATTATTTCCCAGGCGGGCTCGACTCATTTCCTTGAGCATCTCCTTTTTAAAGGAACATCTACCCGGTCAGCACTTGATATTGCTGCGGCATTTGACAGTGTAGGCGGAGAATCAAACGCAAGTACGGGTAAAGAAACGACGAACTATTGGGCACGTATCCTTGACGCTGATGTCCCAATGGCGGTGTCGGTCCTCACCAATATGCTCACCGATTCGATTCTTGATCCGGCAGCTTTTGAAATGGAACGAAGCGTTATTATTGACGAACTTGCTATGTCGGATGACAGTCCAACCGACGTTGTCCACGATGCTTTTCATAGCGCTGTTTATGGTGAGAGCGTGCTCGCTCGGCCTGTAGGTGGAACCCCCGAGATTATTCGAGCAGTGACTCGGGATGATGTATGGGCACACTACATGAGCCACTATTCACCCAATAATCTCATTGTTGCGGCAGCTGGCCATATTAACCATGATCACCTCCTAGAACGTGTCAGAGACGCTCTGGCTCAATCTCCATGGGCAGATAAAAAACAAACATCGCCGCGACCGCCAGAGCCAGCAAGAGTACAAGCCAGGGCAGTTGAGCCGCCAAACCATCTGGTTTGCCCTCAGCTTTCCTGGCGCGAACACCAACAGCATACCAACTGGCAGCAAAGCCCACCAGCACCACCACAAGTTCAAACGGGTCTAACCACGCCATCGGCAAAAGGGGTCCCATCGTCCAATCAGGCTGACCAAACAGCATGATGCGATGATCCAGCATAAACGCTTTAAACACCGGCACAATAGAGCCGACACTAGACAAAAAGTGGAATCCGGCGAAGTGCGCAAACCAGATGGAAAAAGCAAGGGGCATGAGCGCCGGTGTGTATCTCGCCAACGATATCCGCAGAGGTTCTTGCCGTTTCGCCAAGGCGCGGCTTAACCCTGCCGTCACTGTCCCCAGCCCCACCGGCAGCAGCACAAATATCACGCCAAAAATCAGCAACAAAATCAGACCTTCGTTGTCTGTGTTGAGCCAAATGCCTAATTGATTTTCCAGGGCGTAAACGGGCGGCACCATGCCAAAAGCGTTGCCCACCGAGGCAAAAGCATAAATCAGAACCAGCAAATTCAAATCCCAACGTCGTGGCCAGGCTGCCATCGTAGTTGCTTCACGCAGCGGAGTGCGCACCGCCAAAGCCACGTTGTCATGCGGGCAAGCACGGGCACAATCGAGGCAAAGCACACAGTCCAGATTGCTGCTGATTCGCGGGGCAAACAGTTCTGTGCCACAGCCCAACACCTTATCGCTGCCGTTTATGCACTCCTTACCCTGGCACGACTGACAGGTCTCAGGGCTCCGCACCGTGATTTGTGTCGGTGAGATAGTGGCGCTGGTAACGTTAAATGTGCCAAGCGGACACACATATTTGCAAAATGGGGATTCAGCAAAGATAGCTTCCAGCACAAAAGAAGCCACAAAATAAGCGATGACAATCCACACAGTCAGAAGGGGACTAGCCCACAAATCAAGCCATTCATAAAGCCAAAGATAGACACACAACAACCCTATCGCCAGCCATTTATTCCGTAAAAGTCGCGGCCAGCGCCTGCCTTTGCCGCTCAGTTTCCGTGCCAGGGTTCGGGACAAAGCAAAGGGGCAGCTCATGCAAAATACGTTGCCAAACAGGAGCAAAGCAAACATGACCAGGCCACGAAAATGCACCCAGGTGACAACGGTAGCAAAGTTAGTGGGAGCCAATTGTCGGCCAGTGAAACCATCATAAAGGAGAACGGCCGTTATCCCCAACAACAGCCCCTGCATCACCAACCGCCCCCAACGCCAACGCAAAAAACGGCCGATCACAGGCCATCTCAGCACATCATAGCGGGGTTTGGGGCGGCTCATAGTCTGACTCATGAGCAGGATTGTAGTGCCACCTATTCCCGTAAGCAACCCATTTTTAAGACAAAGTGACCGTCTAAAAACCTGTGGCTTCATCATCAAAGAAAAAACGGCCGTTTCCATCAAATCCCCTGTCTAACAAAACAATATTTTGCATTTCCCATGTATACCACGTAATATTTCAAACTTACACACAAACACAGAACAATCATCCACAATTCAAGAGATTCACCATGCAAAAAACTTCTGATATTGAGCTAGACGAGCTGGACCTTTCAATCTTACGCACCTTGCAGGAAAACGGCCGTATGAGCAACGTCGATTTAGCCAACCACATTAACCTGTCGCCTCCCGCCACCTACACCCGGCTCAAGCGGCTGGAAAAGCAAGGCTACATCCACCATTACGCCGCCCTTCTCAACTGGAAACAGATGGGCTACGACATGATCTGCTTCATCAACATCAGCCTGCAAATGCACCAACCAGGCGAAGTCGAGAAATTCCGTAAACGGGTTAGCAATTTGCCCGAAGTAATGGAATGCCACCATGTTACTGGCGAATTTGACTATCTGCTCAAAGTTGCCATCAAAAATCGGGAAGACCTGGACCGTTTCGTCATGAAACAACTCACCCCCATCCCCGGCATCGGTCGCATCTACACCAGCTTGGCACTCAACGAAATCAAAGCAACTACCGCCTTACCCATTTGACGGAGTGGCAGAGTTGCAAAATAACGCATTATCATCACACCCGACCACCTTACCACCCTTATACAAGGAGAAAATCACACTATGTCTCACCCCACCCCCAAAACCATCGGCCAACAATATGGTCGCCGTTCCTGGGCGGAACCCTGGAAAATCAAAATGGTTGAGCCCATTTCAGTTGTAAGCCGTGATGTGCGCGAAGCAGCGCTAAACGAAGCGGGCTTCAACACCTTCCTGCTGCGCTCCGACGATGTCTACATTGACTTACTCACCGACAGTGGCACCAGCGCCATGAGCGACCGGCAGTGGGCAGGCATCATGATGGGCGACGAAGCATACGCTGGCAGTCGTAATTTCTACAATCTCGAAGAGGCCATTCAAAACTATTACGGCTATAAATACGTCGTCCCTACCCATCAAGGACGCGGAGCCGAGCATCTCATCAGCAAGGCCGCCATCAAACCCGGCATGGTGGTACCGGGCAACATGTATTTCACCACCACCCGGTTACATCAAGAACTGGCTGGCGGCCGTTTTGTAGATGTGATCATCGACGAAGCCCACGACGCCACCCACCCGCACCCCTTCAAAGGCAACGTAGACCTGGACAAAGTGCAAGCGCTAATCGACGATGAAGGAGCGCAGAACATCGCTTACATCAGTCTGGCTGGAACTGTCAACATGGCTGGCGGCCAACCTGTCAGCATGGCAAACGTCAAAGCACTGCGTCAACTGTGCGACAAACATGGCATTCGCATCTATCTGGACGCCACACGCATGGTCGAAAACTGCTACTTCATCCAGCAGCGGGAAGAAGGGTACGCCAACAAAGCCATTGCCGAAATCCTCAAAGAGTTCTGCAGCTGCACGGATGGCGCTTGGATGAGCGCCAAGAAAGACAATCTCGTCAACATCGGTGGTTGGCTGGCTGTCAACGACGAAGAAGTCTTCGATCTAGCACGCAACATGGTTGTCGTGTACGAAGGTCTGCACACTTATGGCGGGATGGCTGGACGCGACATGGAAGCGCTGGCTATCGGCATCAAAGAATCTGTGGAAGACCAGCACGTCCGTTCCCGTGTCGGCCAGGTACTTTATTTGGGCGAACTGCTAACGGAATGGGGCATTCCCATTGTCACCCCGATAGGGGGTCACGCTGTCTTCTTGGATGCGAAACGCTTCTATCCCCACATCCCCCAAGACCAGTTCCCAGCCCAAACTCTGGCAGCCGAACTGTACCTGGATTCTGGGGTACGTGGCATGGAACGGGGCAACGTGTCTGCTGGCCGCGATCCTCATACTGGCGACCATCGTTACCCCGCATTGGAACTTACCCGGCTCACCATCCCGCGCCGCGTTTACACCCAGGCACACATGGATGTGGTGGCGGAGTCTGTGAAGGCGGTTTATGACAATCGTGAGCAAACCAGGGGCTTGAAGATGGTTTATGAGCCTAAGTATTTACGGTTCTTCCAGGCTCGCTTTGAACAAATTTAGTTCACTCTCAATTTTTCTATGTTTCCCCCTACTTAGCAAAAATCCCCGACTTGCTTGGTCAGGGATTTTTGTTTCCTAATGAAAATTACTCCCCGTTTTTTAGGGGTAAAGGTCGCTTGAAGTGCAGCTATCAATGCCGTCGTAACTCATTTATAGCTGCGCACTTATCTCAACTTTAGATAAAAATGAGCAAGTGCCCCCATAATCTTTCAGGAGTGTGCATGCGCCATTTTCTTTGACAAAACCCAGCCAATGGCTCCCCCTATTGCGCCCAACGCCAGGATGCTTCCTGTCCAAATCAGCGCAAAATCAAACCAGAACTGCTCTGGAAACAGGCGGATAAGCGAGTCGGAATAGGCAAATGTCCAGGTGCCTGGATCGAAGAAGAGGTTGTGGAATAGGGTGAAAAAAAGTCCCCAGCCAATGAGCATGAAAACAATGACAAGGATAACGGCCGTTACCGTAAGCACACCACCTTGCCATAACGCTTTGGCTCCCTGAAGGCGGATTTCAGATTGAGCAAACAGAAAAGTCAAGCCGCCCACCACCATGACCAAAAGAACCCACATCGCTGTCTTAAATGCGTCTGCCACAATTTTGACATCAAGCATATGGCCGATCTCAGCTGGATTGTAGACAGGGGCATCTGTCCCCGGCAGACGTAAATCTTCCAGCAGGTAAATGACATCAGCGGCTGGTTGGTCGCGCTGTAAATAATCGAGAGTCGCCTCTGCTAATTCCAGTCGTTCTGCAGGTGAAAAGCCATAACGGTCTGGTGGGATTCGTTCGTATTCCCAGGCAGGGTAGCTGGGGCTTTGCCAGGCGATCAACACCCGCACCATGAGCGTTGTCAACAAAAATGGTGTGGCTATGACCACAAGCCAACGGATGAGGGTTGCAAGTTTTGTTTTATTCATACGTTCCCCTTAATTTGCGCCAAGCAGCAGGGTTGCTGGTTAAATGTTTGGCACTGCTCAGTCGTAAACGGCCGTTCGCGTACCACAAGCAGATTAGGTTCGTAGTGCGCACTTCAGTGCGCCGTTTCTTACGCGCTAAAGCACATTAAAGTTCATCGTGCGCACTTTAGTGCGCCGTTTTTACGCGCCAAAGCGCATTAAAGTTCGTCGTGCGCACTTCAGTGCGCTGTTTTTACGCGTTAAAGCGCGTACTACAAACAGATTAGGTTCGTAGTGCGCACTTCAGTGCGCTGTTTTTACGCGTTAAA
>PDQY01000124.1 GCA_002746795.1 Chloroflexota bacterium
TGCACGCCAGGCGATTTCACCATTCACTATTCATTATTTCTTTTTGATCATCTCTGAATTTAGCTTCACTGGTTGTGGTTGATTGCTCAAGAATGCTAACAGTACCTGTACTCGTTGTTTGCCTGGCAAGTAGGCATCAAACACTGCGTCGTACCCAGCCAGCGGCCCTTCGGTGATGCATACTTTATCTCCCTGTTTGATTTCGGCTAAGTTTATCCCCCCCGCCTTTTGAATTTCTGCCAAACGCCCTTGCAGTTCGGTGATGAAGGCATCAGGCACAACGGCCGTTTCGCCACCAACTTGCACCAAACGATGTGCCCCTGGCAGCCAGCGGAATGCATCTGTCCCCGCTGTCTCTAAATCCACATGCACAAAGAGATAACCAGGAAGAAACGGCCGTTCCTTGGCCGAGCGAGGATTGACCGGCTTCACCTTCAACCTGGGAAAGAACACCTCAACATCGCGTGACTGTAAAAGCTCTGTCACCGTTCGTTCCTTATGCGGTTTTACATGTAAAGCATACCACTTCATATCATCATCTTGCTCAAAGCGGCAATCTCCAAATCAAATTAGAAGGCAAAATTGTAACCTTTCCCCCTCAACCCAGCAAAATTAACAATTGACAATTACTCATTAACAATTGACAATTACGCTCTCAACTTGATGAATGATTTGGGAAATACACATATGAACAGAACAAAACTTGCCACTATCCTCTTCATACTTACTGCACTCTTCCTGGCTGCCTGCAACGCCTCCCCCCCCTTGCCCACCCAGGTGCCCCTGGCTTCCTTGCCCACCGCCACCGCCACCGGTCTGCCGGCCACCCGCGATCTAACCGCCGAAGCTCCCACGTCGCAGCCCACAGAGCCGCCACCCACACCGCGCCCGTCTGCTACGCCCCTGCCAGTTGATGTCTGGATCAAGGTCACCAACCCTGAAGAAGGGGCAGACCTGGTCGTAGGCAGCGACGTTAGCATCCGTGGCCTGGTGCAAAAAGAGCCGACACACAGCGTTTGGCTCTCCTTAATCAGCGCCACCGGCCATTTACTGACAGAAGTAGAAGCCCGCGTCGGGGAGACAAGTTGGGAAGCAGGTTTCCATGTGCCCCAATCAGTCACTGGCACCGCTTTCCTCAATGCCGTTGTGCGTGATGAAGATGGTGACATCCTGGCAGAAAACAATCTGCGCATCAACCTGGTACTCAACGCCGACATCGTTGACCGCTTCGTTGTCTTTGCCCAGCCTACTTATGGCGAAACGGCCGTTTCTGAGTTCAATATCCTCTTCTCCGGTCAAACCAAACTGCCCGCAGGCAACCGCGTCACCATCGAAATCTGGGAAAACTGTAAAGAACCTGTCGCCCGCCAAACCTTCATCATGGGTCGCAGCCGCAACGCCTTCCCCTGGCAAGGATTCGTCGTCGTGCCCAAAGACCTGGTAGGACGTGCTTGTGCCGTGGCCACCTTTGGCACCATTGGCGAAGACAACTGGCGTGAAGCGCAAACCGTTATCGACGTGCTGCCGCAGGATCATCCTGAAGCATACGGCGTAGCGCTCGGTTATCCGCCGCCTGATACCACCATCCCCGCCGGTGAAGCATTTCCCCTGTATGGCACCGCTCTCAATGTGCGAGAAGGACCAGTAACAGTCAGCGTCGTCTTGGATAACGGTCGTATGGTCGGCCAAAGCACCACCACTACCGATTATTGGGGCTATTGGGAAACCCAGGTTACCTTACCCTATGAAACCTTAGGCGCCGCCAAAGTATCCGTCTCAGTTGGGGAGCAAACTCAAGGCAACTACGCCGAAACAGAGACCCTGATCACCATCTCCGAGGCAAACACCCCAACACCGGTGCCGCTACTGCCCACGGCCACACCTTCCGAGTAAACAGTGGGCACCGCTCCTCCCTATCCCACATGCCCGTTGTCAATCCTCTTCATTAGCCGTAAAATCTTTTTCCACTGAGCCATTCGCTGCCCCATTATAAAATCCTGCGAATGGACAAGGAGTAAAAACAATGGCAAAAGCAATTCCCATGACTGAAACCGTACACACCCGTGCGCCTTACTGGCACGATATACCAGATGAGAAATGGATGAGCTGGCGTTGGCAAATAAGCAATCGCCTAAACAGCCTGGAAGAACTAGAACGTGTCATCACCCTCACCGATTCTGAAAGAGAAGCCCTAAGCGCAACTGGCCTCTTCCGCGTTGATATCACCCCATACTTCGCCAGCCTCATCGACCCCGATGATCCTAACTGCCCGGTACGCAAACAAATCATTCCCACTGCTCGAGAGATGGTTCCCTTTGAATCGATGATGGCAGATTCCCTGGCAGAAGATAAGCACTCCCCAGTGCCCGGGCTTGTGCATCGCTACCCAGACCGGGTACTCATGCTTATTACCACCCAATGCGCCAGCTACTGCCGCTACTGCACCCGCAGCCGTATCGTTGGCGACCCCACCCAGACCTTCAGCCGCAAAGAATTTGACGCCCAAATCGAATATATTGAAAACACACCCCAAATTCGGGACGTACTCCTTTCTGGCGGCGATCCAATGATCTTGGCACCTAAACTGCTCGACATGATCTTAGGCCGATTGCGTGCCATTCCCCATGTCGAAATCATCCGCTTGGGTTCGCGGGTGCCCGTGTTCTTGCCCATGCGCGTGACTGACAAGTTCTGTGATATGGTGCAAAAGTATCATCCCTTGTGGATCAATATCCACGTCAACCATCCCAAAGAGGTGACACCAGAATTAGCCGCCGCCTGTGACCGGTTGGCTCGTGCTGGCGTCCCTTTAGGCAATCAAAGCGTACTCCTGGCAGGCATCAACGATTCCGTTCACATCCAACGTAAATTGGTGCATGAGCTGGTTAAGATTCGCGTCCGTCCTTACTATCTCTACCAATGTGACTTAGTCGCTGGCTCTGGTCATTTGCGCACCACAGTCTCCAAAGGCATTGAAATTATGGAAGGCTTACGTGGCCATACCTCTGGCTATGCTGTGCCCACCTATGTCGTCGATGCGCCCGGTGGTGGTGGTAAGATACCGGTGATGCCCAACTATGTTGTCTCGCAAGGGCCGGGGCGTGTTGTTCTGCGTAACTTTGAAGGCTTCATTACCACCTATACCGAGCCGCTGGATTATGATCCCGATGCGATTAAGCCCCAAGAAGCGCTTGTGGCGCCGCGTCCGGAACCTGGACAAGAAGGCATTACCAGCTTGCTTGAAGGGGAGAAAATGTTCATTGCCCCCAAAGGCTTTGAAACCATCCGTGCCCGTGGTGGGGCTGAACACCGCCTGCGCAGCGGCGAAAAAGCAGACAAATGGCAGCCTTTGGGTATCGGTTCGATTGAGCAAGTTAAACCAAAGCTGGCTGAATCGACCAGCGATGAATAACGAGCTTTACCGGCGGAGCTGACTATCAGCATCAGCAGGGGGGCGTCAATTCTGTTGATTTGGCTGAGCAGGGCATGTCCGCATGTGCAGAGGGCGTGCCTTGCTCAGCGTCAACAAGCCTGGGACTTTACGACGAGCCTACCTTTTGTCTATAATGGAGCAGAAAGGGAACGGCCGTTACGAGACCAGTATGTCCGTGTTCCTTTTAAATATTTTGGAAAGCGTCCAGCCAGAATCACTCAAGAGTGAATATCAGTTCAACGTCAAAAGACGCTCCTGAGTGCTACCAGACCTACAATTCCAAATTTGAGGAGGTTCGCGGTGCTTAAGCCATGGTTAACTCAGTATGATAGCGGTATCCCCAAAACTTTGAATTACCCTGTTCTTCCTTTAGATCATCTTCTCATTCACACAGCTCATAAAATGCCAAAGGAAACGGCCGTTCTCTTTGCCTCCGCCGACGGCCGTTTAGCTGCCGCCAAATCCTCCTATCGAGACCTCAATATGTCAGTCTACCAGTTTGCTGCCGGCTTGCAGCAGATGGGAATAGTCAAAGGGGATCGCGTAGCGGTCATGCTGCCCAACTGTCCCCAATTTATCATTGCCATCAATGCCGTGTGGCGCATTGGAGCCATCGCCGTTTGTGCTGAATCCCGCTTTGCCACCCATCACCTGGAAAACATCATCGTTGACTCCGGCAGCAAAACAGTGATCACCACAGAGAAAGTGAAGCAGCGGCTAGAGAAAAACTGGCATCTCCTTCCCTTAGAGCGAGCCATCGTCACTGTCATTGAAGAATATCTACCCTGGCAAACCAAACGGATGACATTAGGCACCAGCCCCCTGACCAATCTCCTGCGTCCGACGGAAGAGAGCATCGTCCATATTCCCTTCGATAAAGTGTTTCACAAAGAGATTTCAAAACTCAAACTCGTGGAAGTATCAGGGGTAGATTCAGCCGTTATTTTCTATGAGCGGTTCCGAGGCAAAAAATTGGCAGGAGTTCAGCTCAATCACCGGAACCTGGTATCCAATGCCACCGCAGCCAATGTCTGGTGCCAGACCGGGGACAGTAAGAATCGCCGCCTGGCCGTGGTGCCATTTCCCAATGCATTTGGCCTGACTGCAGCTCTAAACATGGGCTTGATATCCGGGGATACCCTGGTAGTGCTGCACAACTTAATTCGCCCAGAGCAAGTATTACAAGCCATCAAACAGTTTCAAATCGACATTCTGCCAGCGACGCCAGCCATGTTAACGCATCTGGCCGGCCGGGTTCAGACCCATCCTGAATTGATCGCCAGCCTCAAACAAATCATCAGCTCTGGCCCCTTATCCTCCGAGGCGAGCATGGTGCTTTCAACCTTCCCCCACATTGAAGTCCTTGAAACCTTTGGCCAGGCCGAAACCAGCGCTATTGTTGCTATGAGACCGCGTACCCGCCAAAAACCACATGCCATTGGCTTGCCGCTGCCCGATACCAACATCATGATTGCTGATGCGGATTTGGGTACTGATGAAATGCCATCTGGTGAAAGAGGCGAAATCATCGTCAAAGGGCCCCAGGTTATGCAATCTTATTGGCACCGTCCCGGTTCCGCTTCTGAATGTTTACGTATAGGACCCGATGGCCAACATGGCTGGTATTTCACCGGTTGTTTTGGCTATATGGACGAAGAGGGTTTCCTTTACTTGACTTAAAACAGCATCGGATTTGCTTCCACCCAACGATACAAATCTGTGATTCCTTCTTGCGGGGAAAGAGTAGGTTCCCAACCCAACAACGCTTTTGCTTTGCGAATATCGGCGATGAAGACGCGCTGGTCTCCTGGGCGCCAGGCATGATGGGTGATGGGCACCTCGCGCCCGGCCAGAGAGGCGAGCAAGGAGCCAAACTCTGTCCAGACAGAAAGGGTGTTTTGGGGGCCGCCGCCAATGTTGAAGGCCGTGCCGCTTAAGGTGTCAATATGGGCTAGCCCCGCTTCGTAGGCGCGAATCAAGTCGTTGACATTTAATAAATCACGTACCTGTTTGCCATCGCCGTAAATGTTAATGGGGCGTTGGAATAAGGTGGCGATGACGAGGTGAGCGACCCAACCTTGGTCTTCTATACCAAACTGCCGCTGCCCATAAATGCAAGATTGCCTGAAAACCAGGGTGCGTAGACCGTAGATGCGGGCATAATCGAGTACATATTGGTCTCCAGCGCCTTTGGAGCAGCCATAAGGGGAGTGAAAGTCTAAATTAAATGATTCATCGATACCGTAAGGATAGTCGGTGTAGGTATAACGGCCGTTTCTCTCAACCACACCAATCTCTTCCATCCCCCCATAAACTTTGTTGGTGCTGGCGTAAATCAGCGCTGCTTGGGGGGCAGCATGGCGCACAGCTTCCAGCACATTAAAAGTTCCCACAGCATTGATCTCAAAATCTTCACGCGGATTAACCACAGAAGTGGTCACGGCAACCTGACCTGCTAGATGCAGCACCACATCAGCGCCGCCAATCGTCTGAGTAAGCTGCTCATAGCTGCGAATATCCCCTTCCACAAAGTGAAGGCGCTCGCCATGATTAGCTTGCAGCCATGCTAGATTGGTTGGGGTGCCCATGCGAGACAAATTATCGAAAACGACAACCTCATGTCCCTGTTTTAAGAAATGATCAGCACTATTGCAACCAATAAATCCTGCGCCACCTGTGATAAATACTTTCATATGATAGGTTCCTCTCTTATCTGCACCCTTTTAGCTCCCCGGCAATCTTGTATTGGACACGGCTCAAAGTGGATAACCACAGATAAAAATCTTTCACCATCTGCGTTAACCTGTGTCCAAATTCTTCTTTCATAGCATCGTGACCGTCTAAAAATCACTCCCCTTTTTCATGGGTAAAGGTCACTTGCGGCGCATCCGTCAATTCCGCAACTTATTTGTGGATGCACACATCGTGTCGGGTAACCAGGGCATTCTTTCTTGCCTAGTTATACAGCGAAACAGGCGTTAAGCCTCAGTTTGGATTTGGGGTAACAAGGTACGTTTTTGTGCGAGGAGGAATTGCTGATAACGGCCGTTTAACGGTGTCACTGTCATCAAAATAGCATCTTCGCCCGTGTCCTTGTAATAGCGCAGGCGCTCACCGACCTGCGCAAACTGATATTTCTGGTAAAGTTGCTGGGCGGCGACATTGCTGCGTCGCACTTCCAACGTCATCAGACACACAGGATGTGCGCTGGCCAGGAAAAGCATATTGAGCAATAAAAATTCCCCCAAATGCCTGCCACGCCAATCTGGCAGCACCGCAATGGTGCTGATATGCACCTCATCCCCCATCAGCCAGTAGCCTGCAAACCCCACAATCCTCTCGTTTTCTGCGCCACCATCAAGTGTCTGGTGCTGCACTAAAACTTGATAATGAGCCATCGTATTCTCAAACAGCTCATAACGCAGCAATGATTGTTTCATGGGTGTGGGGAAGGATACCGCATCAATCGCCAATACATCAGCCATATCTGAGGCTTGCATAGCGCGACAGTAAAATGGAGGAGCAGAAAGCAAAGTCCTATTTCCCGGCTGGATCGCGTAAGTAGATGGGAGCCAGACTGGCAGCGTCATCCATTTGATTCTTGCGTAAACGCTGCCAACCCATTTCCGCTAAATAACCAGCACGACGGGTAGAGACAGCGGGAAAGGCGATAGCAAAATTCTGATTACTATTGCGAATGAGTTTGGCCGCTTCTGGCGTGATTTCCCCAGCAAACAGGGTTGGCTTTTCAATATCATTGACGATATTTTCCCAGGTATCAATGATAGGAGGACGGCGTGGTTTCCACCCTTGTTTCTCTTGCCATTGATAGACAGCCGCACACACGCGAGACCGGCCTGCTTCGGCAGCAACCAGCAGTTGTAACGGCATTTGGCCCATGGAAAAGGCTATAATATCCAGCGTGGGCACCCCAAACAAGGGTATCTGGTTGGCCAGCGCCATGCCTTTAGCCAACGCCAATCCCACCCGCAACCCGGTGTACGAGCCGGGTCCAATGGCTACAGCGATACCATCCAAATCATTGATGGTTTTATCAATCCGGCTCAACATATCTTCAATGGCGGGGGAAAGCTCAACGGTATGGTTGTTGAGGCAGCGCCAACCATATTCTGCGATAACGGCCGTTCCGTCATGTAAGGCTAGGCCTGCCCAGCGCGTTGCTGTATCAATTGCTAAAATCATGTTTCAATCATTGCCTTATGCGTTAGACTCCAAATGCATTGCGTTTGAAGGTATCTAAAACCTGTTCCGAGCGAGACCCTATCGCCTTAAACTGCATGGAGCGTCGTGTTTCATTCAGATAACTGATATAAATCGCCAGTCTGTCTGGAGACAACCAGTTTTCAATCTTATCAGGCCATTCAATAATGACCGCGCCCCTGCCATCGAAAATATCGTCTAAGCCCACCGTTGTCACATCCATATCTGTATTGAGCCGGTAACAATCTACATGGTAAAGAACCGCGCCATCTTTCAAACGCGGATATTCATTCATAATAGTAAAAGTTGGGCTTGTCACCCGTAAGGCTGTCCCCCATCCCCGACCAATACCTCGGGATATTGCCGTTTTGCCTGCACCTAGATCGCCATACAAACAAATCATGTCACCTGGCTGCATCAGTTCGCCCAAACGCACGCCCAGTCGCACGGTTTGGTCTGTACTACTACTAATAAAATCTAACGTGTGTGGATCTAAAATCGGCATAATGATTTTCCAGCCAATAATTATACCTGCCAATCTCAAACATGAAAGTTTGCTGCTGTAAGAGAATAGGTTAATTGTTTCCCTATCTTGCATGGATCATGGTATGATTATGCACGCTGTATCTGGAATTTGGAGAAATAATTTATGCGAGTACTCGTCATCTCAGACATTCACGCCAATCTCGCTGCCTTTGAAGCAGTCTTAGAAGATGCAAAAGGGGAATGGGACATCATTTGGTGTTTGGGGGATTTAGTTGGATATGGACCTGACCCCAATGAATGTGTAGCCTTGCTTCAAGAGCATGAACATATCAGTTTGTCAGGCAATCATGATTGGGCTGCTTTAGGTAAGTTAGATACTGAAAGCTTCAACCGGGAAGCCCAAATTGCTATCCGCTGGACTCAGCAGGCCATCAGCCAGGAAACCTATGATTATCTAGCCAAACTGCCTCCTAAGATGAAAAAAGGGCCTTATTCCTTGTTTCACGCCAGTCCTCGTCATCCAGTGTGGGAATATATTTTAGATGCTTACACAGCAGCCATAAACTTTGACCATTTTGAAACCTCTTATTGCTTGGTAGGGCACACCCATGTGCCAGTGATTTATGCTGAATTGGATGACAACACAGTGCAGATTATGCCGCCAGAATACGGGCGGCCCCTGCAACTAGACAGCACCCGCGTCATTATTAACCCAGGCAGTGTGGGGCAACCTCGTGATTCAGATCCCCGTGCAGCTTATGCCTTTTTGGAGATAGAAAAGCGGACATTTGAGCATAGGCGAGTTGAATACCCGGTGTCTGTGACCCAAGATAGAATGCGCCAATATGGCATTCCGCCTCGCCTGATTCGCCGCCTGGCATATGGCTGGTAACCTCGTTGGAACCAATTCCCTCTGATTGTCGTCCTTGAGTTACACCTATTCACATAAGGAGACTCAACATGAACTGGAAACACTTTATCCCTTTAATTTTAATCTTAATCGTTTTTACAGCGTGCAGCAGTGATATGGCAACGAGCGCCTCCCAAACGCTAGAACAACCGATGGAAAAAGCTGAAATAGTGGAAGATTCTGATTATGGGGGGGCTTATGCAGAAGCTCCAGCTGCCAACGACCCAATTGATGCCCAAGCTGAGATTCCGCAGCAGCGTTTGATCATTCGCACGGCCGATATGTCTATTGTGGTGGCGGATACCGAAGCTGCCATGAAAACCATTGCGCAGATGGTAGAGGAAAACGGCGGTTGGGTGGTCAGTAGCAGTGTTTACCAATACAGCGATACGGCGATGACGGGCGATATGACTGTGCGCGTGCCAGCTGAGGGCTTCAATAGTGCCACCGAAGCAGTGCGTGGGTTAGCGCTTGAAGTGCGTAGCGAATCGACCTATGGGCAAGATGTGACGGAGGAATTTGTGGATTTGTCGTCGCGCCTGGAGAACCTGGAAAGTACCGCAGTGCGTGTGCGCTCTTTCTTGGATGAATCCAGCACTGTTGAGGAAGCGCTGGCAGTCAATCAAGAGTTGAGCCGTTTGGAAGAGGACATTGAGGTGATAAAAGGGCGGATGAAGTTCTTGAGCCAATCGGCGGCCTTTTCGACTATTTCTATTCAGCTCACGCCAGATGAAGCCTCGCTTCCCGTTGAAGTTGCTGGATGGCGACCTGAGGGTGTGGCCAAGGATGCTATTGAATCATTGCTCGCCTTCTTGCAATGGATAGCAGGAGCGTTAATCTGGATTGTGATTTTCTTACTGCCGATTTTGCTGATTTTGGGGATTCCCCTTTGGCTGTTGGTGCGATTCTTGCGCAACCGACGCCGGCGGAAAGAAGCTCGTGAGCAGTAATCAGGAAGCATGCGTAGGAACGGAAATTAAATAATATGACAATTACCGTTCCTTGAAACTGACGATGCCATTCCATGTTTTATTTCATCGTCACTCCTTAGGAAAATCCCGCAAGCTGCTTACTGACCTTGTATAGCCTGACGAACGGCCGTTATGTAATCCAGAAAAACGGCCGTTCGTTGTGTTTTAAAGTCGCGTGGTCGGGAGATGTTGATGGGGATGGTGTGCGTGATAGTGGCCGGCAACCCCTCTTCCTGACCCATGACCAATACCGTGTCCGCTAAAAACACCGCTTCGGTGATGCTGTGCGTCACCATGAACACCGTGACAGGACGAGCTTGCCAGATGCGCAGCAGTTCTTGCCCCATGCGTTCCCGGGTGAGGGCATCTAAAGCGCCAAATGGTTCGTCGAGCAGCAGCAGCGATGGTTGGTGAACCAGTGCCCGAGCCAGGGCAATGCGCTGCGCCATGCCTCCTGACAACTGCGATGGATATGCCCCTGCATCGTCTGCCAACCCTACCAATGCTAAAACATCCCTTACTTTTTGCTCCACCACGGTGTCATGATCTTGTCCCAGGATTTCTAAGGGCAATTTGGCATTTTCATAGGCGGTGCGCCAGGGCATCAGATTGTCTCGTTGGAACACGATCCCTGCGGGAGTGTTGTCATCTTCCGCCCGATAAATCTTGCCAGTTGTTGGTGTCAATAAGCCGCCCAACACACGCAGCATCGTTGATTTGCCAATCCCTGACGGTCCCACCAACACCACGAAGGCGCCTGGTTCTATGGTGAGCGAAATGTCGGCAATGACAGAACGGCCGTTGCTATCGGGAAAGGCATAGCTGACCTGGTTGAGAGAGATAAAGGGTTGCGTATTCATCACAGGTGACAAAGGACAAATGGCCAAGTGCGTCTTTCATCCTTCGTTAAAAGGCTCAGGGCTGTACCTTCTCAATCACATCATTGGTAAATGCAGCTTCCAAGTCGTCCACTGGAGCATTCAGGAAGCCCATGTTCAAGAGAACCTCTTGGGTTTGCTCCCAGGATGCGACATTTGTTTCCCCCAGGGTTTCAGCATCCCACATGGGCAACGAGGCTTGCAGCACATTCATGCGGCTGTCATCTAATTCCGAGACAAACTTTTTGCAGATCTCGTAAGCTTCTTCAGGATTTGCCAACGTGTCTGCCAGGCCGTGCAAAGTGGCTCGCACAAAACTTTCGACTAACTCAGGGTTATTGGCCAGCAAATCCTCATTGGTAATAATGCCAGTGGATACCAAATCGATGTGATCCGCTACGTAAATGACATTGATGTCTTCCCCCATCGCCTTTAGTTGCACTGGTTCATTGCTGCTATAACCTACAACCACCTCAGATTGGTCCGTCAACAGTGACTCCACTTGATTGAACCCAATATCGTTGAGGTCAACATCTTCCTCAGTGAGGCCAACCGTTTCCAACAGCCCCACAAAGCCAATATAGTTGGCACCAAAGAAACCAGGCAGCCCGATGTTGTGTCCGGCTAAATCGGCTGGCTCTTCAATACCCGTTTCAGCTTTGCTAATCACCGCGATAGGATATTTTTGGAACCATTCTGCCACATAAACAACAGGCACATCTTGAGCGCGAGCCAGGATAACAGAATCACCAGCCACAAGGGCAAACGGCCGTTCTCCAGCACCGACCAACGCGACCCCATCCGTTTCAAAGCTGTAATCAAACTCAATCTCTAACCCCTCTTCGGCGTAGTAACCCTTGTCTGCGGCCACATAGTAGGGGGCATATTGTGGATCAGGAATATAGCCCATGGGTAGGCTTATTTTGGTGACTTCAGTTGGGGTTTCACCACCACAAGC
>PDQY01000125.1 GCA_002746795.1 Chloroflexota bacterium
GTTAAGCAACCTGATTTCGGTCTAAATTCAATTATTAATGTACATTTTCCCGCTGGCGATAAAGCCAACGTGAATTAAGCTTTATCTAAAGTCGAGTTATTTAATAGAGATATATTTGAGCTTTCCGGTGGAGAAAAACAGATTATCGCCATTGCTGCTGCTTATGCCAGCAGTACGGATATGATCCTGCTTGATGAACCATCTTCTAACCTGGATGAAGAAAAAACAAAGCTAATAGGAGAAATACTCAAAAAACTCAAAGCTTTAGGTAAGACCATTATAATATCAGAACACAGGTTTTATTACATTAAAGAGATTATTGATAGAGTTTATTACATTGATGATGGGATAATAATAAATGAGTTTTCAACAGAAGCGTTTTTTTCTATAGATAATGAATCGAGAAAGAACTTAGGTCTCAGGTCGATAGATTTTGAAGAACTAAATTATAAAGAAACAGCTGAATCTAAGGCTAATAAACAGCTTGTAATCAATCATATTAATTATGCGTTCAAAGGCGGGGGGCACGCCTTAAAAATGCATGATATTACGTTTAATTTTGGCACTATAATCGGTGTTTATGGGCATAATGGTGTAGGCAAAAGCACATTTTTGAAACTGCTTATGGGCTTGGAGAAGTCAAGAGATTCCAAAATCCTTTTGAATAATAAAGAGCTTTCTTCTAAAAAAAGAGTTAAACGATCTTATCTGGTTATGCAGGATGTTAATCACCAGCTTTTTACGGACAGTGTAGAAACAGAAGTTACTCTCGGCAAGGCAGATAAGTATAGTGATAAAGATGTAAAAGATGTTCTCAAAACGCTTAATATATATGACGTAAAAGCCAGGCACCCGATGAGCTTGTCAGGTGGTCAAAAACAGCGGGTAGCAATTGCCAGTGCTATTTTATCTGGGGCTGAGATATTATGTTTTGACGAGCCAACAAGCGGTATGGATTATGACAACATGATGAGAATATCACGGCTTATAAAAGATACTTTAAGTGATGAAATTATTATATTTGTGATTTCACATGATCATGAATTTCTTAACAATACAGTTGATCAAGTGTTAAACATGGTAAATTTCAGTACAGAAAGAAGCGGTTCAAGGTGATTGAAGTTGCCCCTATGGCTTTCCGCCCCGCGCAAGGGATGAGCAAGGCCCCGCGAGAGGTGAGCGACGAGGAGGCCAAGGAAACAAAACATACAATATCTTGCGCAAATTCACTCAGTGCATAAAAAAGCCCTCAAGCCAACAAAGCAATCTAAACAAGTCGGAAAGAGGGACAAATGGGTAATAACAGTATTGGTGTACATGAAGGTAAGGTCAACCTGCATCTGCTGCTAGAAACTAGACACGGTGCCTGCCTCATTTTTTGAGACTGCCTGGCTTGTTGTCAGGAACCCAACAGCTTCGTCCTCTGTGCCATCCATGAGAATTTTTAGACGACGCCCACCGGTAACGGCCGTTACGTCAATCACGTGCAAATAATCAGCCAGCTCCGCATCATCGGGAGATAATTGAAGCAAACAGTTCGGAGAGTTACGGAAAAAGTCCCAATTCAACCTGCCCTCGCCACTACCCAAATGCAGTGGCAGAGAATAAATGCCCGCTTCCACCAAATCCTGCAAAAAGTGAGTACCGTATGACAGCTCCGGCATTTGCCCATCTTGCGGCACACCAATTTCAATCAACACCTTCGTATTGTGAATATCAATGTAATTGACCCGCACACCTAAATCCAAATTGGCGCTGCCCCAGCGGCCTGGCCCCATCAAAATATACGCTTCTTCTGCCAACCGCTGGTTAAGTCGGCTAATGGCTCGACCCAGTTCCAGTTTTGTAAACGTATTGGGCACTTCGCAGTATCTCTCCGGATCCACAAACACCACATAGCGAATATCTTCCGCCTTGCCATCAGGAATGAGCTTATGTGCTGTGAATAAAATATCTTCTTTGGGAATATCAGAGGGGATTTTAACCGCCCCTTGCCCCCGCTCACTCAGAGGACGACATTGCACAATCTTGAGTTGATAAGGGCAATCGCCATTATCAGTCACTTTAACCACAAACTCAATATCGACTGGCGTTTTATACACTTTTTCCAACCGCCGTAAGGCACAGCGCATCAGGTTTACAAACCTGCGGTCTTTGGTGAGTTTGTTAAACGTAAGCACAAACTTACTGCTATCACCAACAGATGCAGTTGAGAAAATATCCTGCATAAAGCCGCCTTCATCTAATGAGGCGATGAGACGAAGGTGAGGGCAGCTGCTGTCTAGCACCTGGCGCACGGGCAAGGTGCAGAACTCATTTGCTTCCAGGTCTACCACATCAATATACCACTGAGAATGTTGACGGATAGCGGCGGCTGTGGTCTCGGGGCGCAGTTGGGGATGGCTCAGGCAGATCATGCGCGGATAATCCTGATCCACCCGATCCACAGCACGGGTTCCCAAGCCCCAAACTAAGCGCAAGAAGCCATCTTCCCGCTTGATACGTGGATTCCAACGATACGGGTTTTGGCTGAAGCCAACACCAGCAAGCGTAGGGTAATGGTAACGGCCGTTTCTCTCCCCCTCCACCTTCTGCAACAAGACACCCATACGTTCATCATAATCTGTCATACCATGCCGACTGCGATATTCCAAAGCATTGGGATTAACCGTACACGCAAAAACCCGTCGAATGGCATCCAATAAATCCTTAAAATTCTCTTCATACGTCCCCTGATTCGGGCAGAAATAACTGTCATATTTTCCCGCAAAAGCGGTGCCAAAGTTATCCTCCAACAAGCTGGAGGAGCGCACAATAATGGGACTGCTGCCCATTTTCAGCAGGAAGGTATCCAGTTCATCTAAAATATCTTCAGGAAATTCACCTTTTAAGTGCGCCTCGACAATCTCTGGATACTCGAGCTGCGTCTCTTCCAACGAGCGATATTTCTGATTCATGAAATCCGTCAGATTGTTGAGCAAGTAAAAATCATAAAGAACCTCCGTCCCCAGAAAATACGTGTCAGGGATACCAACATGCTGGCTGATGTCTATACCTAATTCAGGATCAGTTTTCTGCAAGATTTTATAAGCCAGCATCATACCTGCCGCCTTCCCCCCAATCTTGCCACCCCCAATACGCCGCCGGTAAATTTGGCGCAAATCAGCAATAGAAAAAATCTTCCGCGCCACCCCAATATAAGGCAGTTGGTCACTGATCATGCGCTTGATGAGGACGACCTTGATCTCGTCTAAATGATGCTGCACCTGCTCTTGATCTTCACTTTCCATCGACTCGTAGATTTCGCCTTGTCGGAACAGCAGTTCCCAGGGTGAAAGTTCTGGATTAAACGTCAGCTCAATTGAACTGGAGGGCGCCGGTTGATCGGCTAATACAGATTCGATGATTTGATTGAGCAGCGAAATACCCAAGTTGTTAGAAAACAGAGCATCGGTGTGAAAATCACGAATGCGATCTTTGCGCAGCTGCCAGGTCACAGCCTCCTCCTGGCCATAGGGATCACGCAGCCCTTCATGCCGTTGGGAGTCAATCGCCATCTGCCGAATCTCCTGGTAGAAATCCGACTTGTCTACGATCCCTCGGCGGAAAAGCTCTTGGCGCATCCGTTTACGGATTTTATCACTGAGAATGGGAAACTGTGCCAACCTGATATAGGTATCAATAGCCGGGGTGACGCTGCGGAGTTCGTCATTATATTCCATGCGCGGCCTCGTTTTTTGCAGTAGCAAGATTTAATGGGAAATATCTTTCAAATAACCGATGGCCTTATCAACTGAGCCATCCATCACGATCCTCATGCGTCTGTTGTCGGTGACAGCCGCCAGATCGATAACTTGCACATATGGGCTTAAATTGGCATCGTCAGGCGATAGCTCAGCCAGGCAATTAGGGGCATTTAAAAAGAAGTCATGGTTGAACTGTGCGGTTTCATTGTCTAGCTGCAATGCCAACGAATAAATACCTGATTCAACTAAATCCTGAAAAAAATGTGTGCCGTATGAAAACTCAGCTTTTTGGCCTTCAGCAGAAACGGCCGTTTCTATTAGCACCTTAGCATTATAAATGTCACCATACGTGACGTGAACCCCCAAATCCAAATTCACACTCCCCCATCGTCCAGGACCAATGAGAATAAACTTTTCCTCCTCCAACCGTTTATTCAAACGGCCAATAGCTCGCCCCAGCTCCTTTTTGTCAGTCACATCAGGGATACGTTTGTAAATCTCAGGGTCGATATAGACGATGTAGCGAATGCCAGAAACCTTGCCATCCGGCACCAGATTCTCAGCCGTGAATAACACATCTTCCGCAGGCACATCTTGCGGAAACTCAACAATACCCCCTTGCTTACGCTGACTTAAAGGCCGGCATTGCAGCACATTGAGCGTATAATCTGGATAAGGATAATTGGGAGTGATGTCCACAGTAAATTCAATATCGACAGGGCGTTTATAAGCATCTTCCAGACGGCGCAGCGCCAAACGCAGCAGTTTGATAAAGTTGCGATCCCGCGTCAGATAATTGAACGTCAGCACAAAACGGATATCGCTGTTCGCCGGGGTCGCCGAGACCAACTCTTGCAAATACTCCCCTTTATCCTCCGATGCAATGTAACGCAGTTCTGGATAATCAACATCGAGCAGTTCAGGCACAGACATCGTTTTGAACACATTAGCTTCCAAATCTATCACGTCTACAAACCACTGAGAATATTGGCGAATCAGCTTTGGATCAGTTTCAGGGCGCAATTGGGGATGGCTGAGAGCGATCATGCGCGGGTAATCACGGGCAACGCGGGTCACCGCCCGTGTGCCTATGCCCCACACCATGCGAACAAAGCCATCTTCGCGCCGAATCTTCGTGTGCCACCGGAATGGGTTCTGGCTAAATCCAACTCCGGCGATTGTGGGAAAGAAATAACGGCCGTTTGGCACACCCTTCACCGGTTGAATCAACACCGCCATCCGTTCATCATAATCAATCATACCATTTTTACGCCGGTACAGGATTGCGTCCGGGTTCAGCGTGCTGGCATAAACCAAACAAATCGCGTTGAGCAGGGCCTCCAAATTCTCCGCCGCCGTACCCTGATTTGGGCAAAAAATCGTCTCATATTTCCCCGCAAAAGAAAAGCCAAAACTATCCTCAAGCAAACTGGATGACCGAACCACGATAGGCGACTTGCCTAAATGCGCCAACACCTCACGCAGCTGCTCCACAATGATCTCGGGAAACTCCCCTTGCAGATGCGCCTCCACAATTTTAGGATACATATCCCGGATCTCATCTAGCGGGCGGTATTTCTGATTCATGAAATGATTAAGCCCATTGATCAAGCGGAAATCATAAATCACTTCAGTACCTACAAAATAAGAATCCGGTATGCTGACATGTTCACTAATGTCAGGCCCATGCTCCGGGTCTTTTTTGCGCAGAATCCGGCGTGCCAGCAACATGCCAGCCGCCTTACCCCCAATCTTGCCCGAGCCAATGCGATTGCGGTAGATGTGGCGTAAATCAGATATAGTAAATGCCTTACGGGCGACGCCAATAAACGGCAGTTGATCGCTGATCAACCGTTTAATCAAGACCACCTTAATTTCTTCCAAATGGTGTTTAATTTCCTGCTTTTCAGGGGCAGGTAAGGCTTCATAAACTTCCCCTTGCTGAAAAAGCAGTTCCCAAGGCGCAATCTCAGGATTAAAATTCAACTCCTTCTCGTCATGAGCCGCCGATTGGTTTCTCAGGACTTCATTGATAAGCTGGCTGAGTAAACCGCTGCCCAAATTATTAGCAAAATAAGCATCCGTCAGAAAATCGCGGACACGGTCTTTGCGCAAATGCCATACACCCGTTTCCTCTTGCCCCAATGCCTCCCCCAAGCCTTCACGTCGCTGAGAATCAGTTGCTTGCGCTTGCACAATCTGCTCAAATTCAGATTGGGAAATAATGCCTCGCCGGAATAATTCCTGCCGCATATGAAGCCGAATCTGATCTGCCAAGATGGGATACTGCGCTAACTTTATGTAAATATCAATCGCTGGGGTAACACTGCGTAATGGTCTTGTGGGCATATTTTTCCTCTCCCACTCAATTATAGCAGGTTGTGAGGCATGAAAGTAGCGGCTAAAATTGAGAAAAAGCAAAGATTACTAACTCAAGATTGAAAATTGGCGATCTCCCTCATTTTCAATTTTCAATCTTCAGATTTTCTAGGAGGAAGGCGATGCCCACATTATTTACAAAAATCATCAATGGCGACATTCAAGGCGATATTGTCTATCAGGATGACGAGGTGACAGCGTTCCGCGATATTCATCCCCAAGGACCCACCCACATCTTAATTGTGCCCAACAAAGAGATTCCCACCGTCAACGAACTGACAGCAGAAGACCAGATGGTAGCCGGGAAAATGCTGCTTGTCGCCAAGAAATTAGCCGCAGAGGAAGGCATTGCCGAAAACGGCTACCGGCTTATCATCAACTGCAACGCCCATGGCGGTCAAGAGGTTTTCCATCTGCACTTGCATTTAGTGGGCGGACGGCCGTTAGGTCCCATGTTTGCTCGTTAGCGTGTCGGGTAGTTTATGAAGAAAAAGATGGTGCTATACAGGCGAGCCATAACAGTGGCCATCTGCCAACCAGCAAAAGGGTAAAGTTTATCTCGATTGACAGTTAATCTGCGGTGATGCTGTTGGTCTCATCTCGGCAGATGTCGCAGGCTTCTTTTTGAGCGCCGCCGCGAACCAGAAAGCCATCATATTCGCGGTAAAGTCCTCGCGAGACCCAGCCCGCCATATTGAAGGGAATGGCACCATCTGCTGACACCCAACGGCCGTTATACATTCGGGCAATATGCACATGAGTGCCGTTCGAGAAGCCCCCCTCGCAAGATGGATGCCCCAGGCGATCCCCCGTCTGCACAAAAGTGCCCAGGGGAATGCGCTCGCCGCTTTCAATGTGCTGGTAGAGAATCGCCCAACCTGTGCCAGCATACCCATCCCCATCTGCATCAACCACCACCGCACCTTTATCGCTGCGCGTGACCACACCATCAGCCATAGCCGTCACCCACGCCTCCGACGGTAAGCAGCCCCGAGCCACATCAGGCGGCACAAAATCGAGCGCCGCCCAGGCAGAACCAGACCCCCAACCGCCATGTGGACCACCCGTCAAATACCAGGTGTCACCACTGGCAAACGGCAGTTGCAATGGGGGCTGTTGCAAACCAGAAGGCCACAATGGCTCCACCGTGAAAGCAAAGGGATTGCCAAACAAGTTATCATACGTGGCATAAAACCCCGTCGGTCCCACATCCTGCAGCCAGGATTGATAGGTGGTGTTCGTGCGCCCCGCCAGATAAGTTTGCACAGCAGCCGTGCCATCATTGATTTCAGGCGCGTAGGCGATCTGCGTGCCATCCGCTAAAGCGATGGCGGTCATACCTGCTTCAGAACGGCCGTAAAACCCCCAATTGAACTGGTTCGCTGCCCGATAAAGCTGCCAGTAAAGCGAAGGAATACTAGCATCCACATACCCCATGGCATATTCAGTTGGCGGCGGATCCGGATGGGTGACCCAGTTTGAATTGTATTCCAGTGCGGCCAACAACAAACGCGGGTTCACACTAAACCGATCCGCGATTAGCTGCACCACTTGCGGGCCAGTCAGTACCGTCCCCTCTACTTCCTCAAGGTATTCCAACAAGAAACCGCCATACGCGGCCACAAATTCAGCCACATCAAAATCTTGTGCAGCCAGACCATACACCAATTCGCTGTCTGGAATGATTTTGAAACTGGGTCCTATCGCATCAATTCGATTTGGCACCATGATTTCCTGCCCGATAAACAAGACATCAGCTGCCGTTACTGAATTGAGTTCTTCCAATTCAGCCACATCTGTGCCATATAGTTGGGCGATGAAAGCTAAAGTCTCACCAGGATTAACCACATGAGCGGCCACCCCTCTCTCAATATTTTTCACGCTGACGTGAGGCGGATCCGGGGTGGGATTACCATCGTAAACGGCACGGGTAGGCAAACGCATTTCTGGCACCAGGGGCGTGGGCGGCACCGCTGGCATGGGTGTGCCGGCAGCAGACTCAACGGCAGGATCAGGAACCTCACCAATGACAGCAGGATTCTCCCCATTCACATCAATGATAGACACTTCCGGCGCCGGCCGTTCACATGCCGAAAACAACAAGATAAGCAAAAAGACAAAGAGCGATGTTCGTTTAGCCATGATTCATAACATCCTGTTCTTGCAGATAATTTATTACTTTCACCTATTTTTGTCCATCTGAAAATGATGGAGGACAATGGGGGCATGAACGCAAACTATGTACAACGGTTACGCTTAACCTTTCGCAAAGAAGGGGCAACACGCTACATTGGACACCTGGATTTGGCGCTGACGCTTGAGCGTTCTCTAAATCGAGCCAAAATCCCGATTGCATATACCCAGGGTTTCAACAAACGACCACGCATGCAGTTGGCTGCCGCCACCCCGTTGGGCTATCTCAGCGAATGTGAAATGGCTGATATTTATCTCTTGGAAAAGATGGTGCCTGACGCAGCCAAAGAGCAGATGATGGCACGCATGGCACCGGGTATTGTGGTGTGGCGGGTGGAGGAAGTGGATTTACGCGCACCAGCCTTACAAACGTTAACGGCCGTTACCGACTACACCGCCCTCCTCCTGGATCCTGTGGACCTTGTTGCTCTCCAACAAAAAATCGAGGCGCTCCTTGCCGCTGAATCCATCACCCGCGAACGACGCCACAAAGCATACGATCTGCGCCCACTCGTTGTCACGCTGTCCCTGGCAGAAACCGACGACAGCCGCGCACAAATCAACATGCGCCTGACGATGCGCCCCGGCAAAACAGGTCGTCCCGACGAGGTGCTGCGCGAATTAGACCTGGATCCGATGGCGGCACGAATTACACGTACAGCCATTGAGTTAGCCGAGCCTGATACTCAAGGCAAATGAAAGGCTTGCTCCAGCTCCACAATATCCGCTGGCGCAATCGGAACGAGCGATCCCATAGCTGTGGTATCAATTAACGAGCGAGCGCTGTATTCAGCCACTTCCAACCGATCAAACGTTTGTAAAATATCTTGACCCACCGTCAGGATGCCGTCATTTTCGATGATTAAGACAGGTGTTTTGCACGAAACGGCCGTTGCCACCGCCTTGGGATCCGAATAAAACATTTGGTAAGGAATACGGGGAATACTGCGCAGCAAAATATAACTTTCGGGAATGGTATGGGTATTGAAATCGCTAGCCGTAATCGCATAAGCTGTGGCATGAGGACACTGTGCCGTCATGATACAATTGATTTCTGAGTGTGCTTCATAAATAGCTTGATGGAGCTGCACAGAACGGCTAGGCAGTTTGCCCGCTTCTCTTGCCCCATTTTGGATAAGCACAACATCCTCAACAGAGAGCGCCCCCCGATCTTGCCCAGTGGGGGTGATTAAGAAATCATTGCCATTCAACCGCGCCGACACCACGCCTTCGGTGCTAATCATCAGATAACGGTTAACCGCGCGGTGGACGATTCTGACAATTTTTTGGCGCAACTCACGTTCTCTACTGGTGATAATGGTGCGCCTAAATTCTGGCAGCACAGTATGCCCGCGATCAAACAAAGCTAGTTCAGCATCTGACAAGGTATTCAGTTCCCCTAAATTTTTAGCTGCAATCAAGGTACGCGCACAAAAATCCAGCGTTTCCAAACGTTGAAAGGCGGTCAATAAACTAGCCCCCCCAGACACCATTCCATGATTTTCCAAAATGACGATATTGTGTCCTTCAGCAAACGTCTTTGCGATATTCGTTCCTAAACTCACGCTGCCTGGCAAAGCATAGGGAGCATACCCTACTGAACCACACAAACGATTTGCTTGAGGAATGATGCGCGTATCTGGAATCTGGCGCACGATGCTGAAAGTTACCAAGGCTGGGGGGTGTGCGTGAACGATAGCCTTAAAGTCTGGCCGTTGTTCATAGATCGCGCGATGAAATGGATATTCTGATGATGGCTTGTGCGGGCCAATGATCGTGCCGTCTGGCTGCACACACATCATGTCTTTAGCTGTCAGGGTGCCTTTATCAACGCCTGATGGGGTGATCCACATATCCCCATTGTCATCTTTAATTGAAAGGTTGCCCCCCGAGAGGGTCGTCATGCCATTATGATAAATTCTGCTCATTATCCCCACAAGTTGATCCCGGGGATGGCGCATTTCAAAGCTCATTTTAGTTAACCTCTTGATTAGTTTTAGATGACGTGAATTAAAACAGACGTTTACTGAGATAGCAATAGATTGACAAACATTCCGCTGTTAACAGGGCAAGTCAGTGCAATTTCGAGAGTCTGGGCACGATGACGCAGCAAGTTAATTCAACAATTAAATTTGAAAGCAAAAAAACAGATTTTCTTTTGACTTCATCTGATTTAGCGGTATAATTTTCAGTCGTTGTGTGGGTTGTCCGACCACTCCCCATACAAATTATCATCTTAACCAATCGGCATCCGTGATGCCGATTATTTTTGGAGGCACATTGTGTACGCTATCGTAGAAAGTGGCGGCCGGCAATACCGCGCCGAAGAAGGCCATAGCTTTTCAGTGGAGAAGCTGCCTTACGAAGTCGGTGATCAAATTGAACTTGATAAAGTCTTGCTTGTAGCGAATGACGACGGGGTCAAAGTTGGTCAACCGACAGTAGAAGGTGTTTCGGTAAAAGCAACCGTCGTGGAACAATATCGTGGAAAGAAAATTTTTGTTTGGAAATATAGGCCGAAAAAACGGTACCGCCATCGCAAAGGTCATCGGCAAAGTTATACCCGCTTACGCATTGATGAGATCGTAGGGGGCTAAGGAGAATTAGACATGGCACATAAGAAAGGTGCAGGTTCAACTCGTAACGGCCGTGACAGTAACTCAAAACGCTTAGGCGTGAAACGTTACGGTGGCGAATATGTTATCCCTGGCAATATTATCGTTCGTCAACGTGGTACCAAACTGAAACCAGGCAATCACGTGGGCATGGGCAAAGATTATACCATCTACTCTCTCATTGAGGGTCAGGTGACGTTCGAGGTCAAACACGGCCGCAAATATGTCAGTGTTTACCCGACAACTGAAGCATAAGAGGCAACGTTATCATGAAGAAAGGAATCCATCCAGAATGGTACCCGGACGCCAAAGTAATTGTTGACGGCGAAGTCGTGGCAACTGTTGGCTCCACTCAACCAGAAATCCGCGTGGAAATCTGGTCCGGTACCCATCCGTTTTATACTGGCACCCAACGCTTGTTGGACACTGAAGGTCAAGTAGACCGCTTTATGCGCCGTCTGCAACGCCGCGAAGAATATAGAAAAGAACAAGAAGCCAAGAAAGAAGAAACTGTGGCCACCAATATTTCTGTTGAAGCCATGGGTTTGGGCAAGCGCGTCGAAAAAGCTTTGCTAGGAGCAGAAGCGACTGTCGCTCAGGATCTCATCGACCTTTTGGAAAAAGGGGACGATGCTTTGTTAGCTCTTAATGGTATTGGCCAGAAAGCACTCATCGACATCAAACGCTATTTACGCGCAAATGGTATGATTGAGTAACGGCCGTTACCGTTCAACGTAACGCTTAAAGAGCAGTGGCGACTTCGCCGCTGCTTTTTTTATGCCCATCTTTTGCCCCTTGCGCCATTTTTTACGCGC
>PDQY01000126.1 GCA_002746795.1 Chloroflexota bacterium
TAGCTGCCTGCCAAAACAAACCAGCCCCCACGCCCACGCCGCCGCCTGAATCAGCCGAACAACCAACAGAAAACAGCGAATCACCAACCACCAGCGAAACGGCCGTTACAAAACCCACCGAAGCACCAACGGAGAAACCAGAGACACAGCCAACAGAGAACAGTGAACCATCAACCGCCAGCGAAACGGCCGTTACAGAACCCACCGAGGCACCAACTGAGAAACCAGAGACGCAGCCAACAGAGAACAGTGAACCATCAACCGCCAGCGAAACGGCCGTTACAGAACCCACCGAAGCACCAACTGAGAAACCAGAGACACAACCAACAGAAACCAGCGAATCACCAACCGCCAGCGAAACGGCCGTTACAAAACCCACCGAAGCCCGCTTCCCGCTGGCCGAAATCACCAACGACGAAGGTGGCCCCGTCAGCATCACTGGCATCGTCACCTACACCAACCCCTTCTTCACCTTGGGCGTCGCCTCGCCTGTCATCATCCTGGAAGATCAGGCTGGCTTCGTAGACCGCAACGAATATTTCCTCATGCCCGTCGAATCTCAAGCATTAGCGCAAATCACGTCAGACTTCTTTGAATCTCCCTTCTCCTACAGCCTGGCACTGCCCATCGAACCACAAGGCAGCTTACGCGACGTCGATCAAGATGGTGAAGAAAACAACGGCATTCAAGTGTTTGCCCCCGCTTACTGGACCAACACATGGGGGGATCCCTTCTTAGAAGAACGAGACCTGCATGGCGGTGGTTGGTCCACTGCCTACGCCTCCACTCGCATCAGCGAAGACGCCGACACCGAACGAGAAATTGTGGGCGGCAAACTCCTCATCTATGCCCCCGATGATCAACAAGGTTTCCCCAACAGTTTTGGCAAAGATGGCCTGCTTTTCACTGAAGACGATCCCATCGTGCAAATGCCGCAAGGCTACACCATTGTCGATCTAGACACCAACCCATTCACCTTTGACCGCGCTCGCCATCAAGTGGTTAACCTCATCGAGCCCGAAGGAGCTGCCCTGGATGACTACTCCAACCTGAGCTACGCCAAAGCGTTTGACGCCCTCATCGAGCAGTTGCGCAACGAATATGCATTCACCGAATACAAAAACCTGGACTGGGATGCCATTCACACCAACCTGCGTCCAGATTTTGAAGCGGCCGATGATGACAGTGACCCAGAAGCCTTCCGTATCGCTCTCCGCGACCTGGCCTGGTCCATTCCAGACGGTCATGTCAATGGCCCCTGGATTCAAGACGAATTCAGTTTCATGAACGCCAATGGGATCGGCCTGGTCATTGATGAACTAGAAGACGGCCGTTTTATTGTCACCTATCTGCTAGAAAATGGACCGGCAGCCCAGGCTGGCATCGAAATTGGCGCCGAGCTAATTGCCTTCGATGGCATACCCACCAGTGAAGCCGTAGATAACACCATTGGTTGGACAGGACCCTACAGCACAGACCACAACGAACGGTTAGGCAAAACCGCGTTTGTCACCCGATTCTCTGTTTTAGTAGAAAGTGTAGAAGTAACCTTTGCCAACCCAGACGCAGAGGCACAAACCGTGGCTATCACCACAGAATTTGAAGAAGACAGTTTGTTTGCCGCCCTGGCTCAATCCATCCCGACCGGCTTTGAACTTCCACTTGAATACGAACTGCTTGAAGACAACAACCTGGCCTACGTGCAAATATTCAGTTTCTCTGACAATGAACAGCTTTCCATCCAACTATGGGAACGTATGATTCAAGAGCTAAATGAAAACGATGTGCCCGGACTGATCATCGACATGCGTATGAACGGCGGCGGCAGTGGCTTCCTGGCAGACCAAATGGCTGCTTACTTCTTCGATGAAGCACATTCCCTAGGCAATACAGGCGACTTCGACGACGACCGCGAAGAATTCTATTTTGACGACCGGGGCGAAAACTTCTTCTATCTACCCCCGGAAGATTTGCGTTACCGCGGACAAGTAGCCCTCATCGTTGGCCCAGATTGTGCCAGTGCTTGCGAATTTTTCTCTTACGATATGACCATTGTTGACCGGGCTGAGATCATCGGCCATTATCCCACAGCAGGATTAGGTGGCTCTATTCGGCGCGTGCTTATGCCCGAAGACGAATATTTCACCTTTACCGGCGGTCGTGCAGTGGATAGTGAGGGCAATATCCACATCGAGGGCATTGGTGTGGTGCCAGACATTGATGTGCCAGTGACGGTAGAATCATTGTTGGGCGATGAGGATGTGCTGCTAGACACAGCCATTTCCTACCTGCAAGGTAACTTAGAAACCGAAAGCAGTGATGACGATGCCGCCGGCTCTGACTCTGGCTCTCGGCGAGAGCATAATCGGTAACCTTCTCAATGGCGAGACTGCCGTTAATCATGCGCTAGAGGCGGTCATCAACCTCTCCAATTTGGAAGATGACCTGCTTCTGCGCAGCCTGCCCTCTCGCGTAAACATTGCTCATGAAAAAAACGCTCCTTCTCCTGACCCTTGCCCTTGTCATACTCAGCGGGTGCCAACAAGCGGAAAGAATCCCATCCCCAGCGCCCGTCACTGAGCCTGCCACAGTGACTGAGCCTATCGCAGTGACTGCTCCAGTAGAAACGGCCGTTTCCATACAAACAAGCCCCGCAGCGGAGAACAAAACACCAGCCCCCCACCCCCTAATCTCCGATGCCCAACGCACCTACAACGACCTGCTCCATAATCAACCCCTGCCCCGCGATCCCGTCCGTCTGGCCATTGCCTACGATGGCGTCTCAGAAAATCCTGTGCCCACGCCCCACCCCGTCAGCGAACCATTGCCTGTGGGCACACGCCAACAACTCAAAGTCCTCAACATCGACAGCATCACCATTCAAGAAATCGATGCAGAGCTAAAAGCGGTAGGGGACCATGCCTATTTCTGGTTTGAACAGGACAGCAGCATCGACAACCCGGCCAACAGCGAACTGCAAGAAATGGCTGACGGCTTTGATGAAATTTACGACCGGGTCACCCAAATCTTCGGCGCCGAAGACAATCCGGGCGTCGATGGCGATCCCCGCATTCATATCGTCAATGCAGACCCGGGCACCCTATGCAACAACGCCAACAGCTGTGGCTTGCTCGGCTACTTTAGCGCCAGTGACATCATCCCCAGCCAATACCACGACCATTCCAATGAACGAGAAATGTTTGTCATGAACGGCCAGCAGTTTGGCACCATTGGCTACCTCGACACCTTAGCCCACGAGTTCCGCCACATGGTGGAATCCAACTACGATTCAGGTGATATTGATTGGAACGTAGAAGGCTCTGCCGTTCTAGCGCAAGATTTACTTGGCTACCCGGAAGACGGCATTTCCCGCGCCAACTCCTTTTTGCAGAACCCAGACCAGCAGCTCAACAGTTGGCCCGATTACGACACCACTGCCGCTTACGGACAGGGATACCTGCTCAACCGCTACATCTACAACCGCTTTGGGGCAGACCTATATCGTGAGTTTGCCACTCATCCTGGCTCTGGCTTAGACTCTTTAACGGCCGTTGCCGCTGAAAACAACCTCAACCTGGATGGAGAAAGCATATGGCTTGATTGGCTCGTGGCCCTTACCATTCACAACCAACCGGGTGCAGGCAAACTGTATGAACTGCGCGATGGCATTGAAACGGCCGTTATGACCCCCATCCAGCCCAACCAGAGCATCAACGATACCGTGCATCAATACGCCGCCGACTGCTACGAATTCAGCAGCAACCAAAAAACATATATCATCGAATTTCAGGGCAATGAAACTGTGCCGCTCATAGCTGAGCCTCCCGCCTCTGGAGAGAGAATGTGGCTGGCAAACCGCGCCAATTACAGCCAGGCTCAACTCACTCGCCCCATCGACCTGACGAGCGTCACCCAGGCCACCCTCAACTACAAAGTATTCCACGACATCGAACTAGGCTATGATTTTGCTTACGTAGCTGTTTCAGAGGATAACGGCCGTTCCTGGCAGCCCATCGTCGCCTCCAACATGCAAGGGCTCAACCCCGAACACGACCCCAGCCACGCTGCCTACGCCGACCGCTTCTATACACACATCAGCAATGGCTGGGTGCCAGAAACCATAGACCTGACGCCATTTGTCGGTCAAGAAATTCTACTCCGCTTCGAGTACATCACCGACGAAATTCTCACCCATGCGGGCATTGCCTTCGACGACATCAGCATCCCGGAAATCAACTTCTACGATGATGCCGAATCCCTAGATGAAACCTGGACAGCCAATGGCTTTGTCCGCGCCACAGGCAGCATCCCGCAGCAATGGCATTTACAGCTAATCACCTTCACCGATGGCACCCCACAAGTGCAGCACCTCGCCCTTGATGACAACGCCTCTGGTACATTCGAGATTGACATAATGAAAGGAGAACAGCCCCCCATCCTCATCGTTGCCGCCTCCGCCCCCATGACATTGCAGCTTGCCAACTACTCGCTAACAGTCAAGTAATCGAGGTAAGCAGCGGACAGCGGGCAAAGGACAGGAGACAAGGCACAGGGTACGCAGCCAATAGCTCCCACGAGCCACACTCATCTTCCGTCCTTACTCATTGGTCAAAAAAACATGCGTATGAAACACAAACCCTTCATCATTTCTGGATTCATTGGACTAGCTGTCATACTTATCAGCGTGATTAGCCTATTCATATTCCCGCAAACTGCGCCGGGGCAGATTGCGGGAATTCGTTCACCGATTATCGCTTTCGAGTTTGCCCAAACTGTTGACGAGATCCACACCTTGTTTGGCCCAGACGGTTCTCCAGAACAAGCCGACATGATACGAAAAATGGATCAAGGCAACATTCTTGATTACCTATACATGCTGTTGTACAGCAGTTTCCTATTCAGTTTTGCACTCACTATCGTCAAACAATCCGGGAAACAGTGGCTTTACCTGGGGGCAGTTTTGGCAATTTTGGCTCTGATTGGGGATGCGCTAGAAAATATACAGCTCTTGACCATTACCGCTCATCTGCCAAGCGGTGATATTGTGGCGGCGTTGGCACGGCTGCATTGGTTTACCTGGTTGAAGTGGGGAAGTCTGGCGCTTTACTTTCTGGGAGCGAGCGTCTGGTTCAGGAGAAACGGCCGTTTTGGCAAAATCATCGCCGGCCTAGGCATCATCACCTTCCTACTCAGTTTAGCCTCATTCATTCAGCGGGGCGCCACAACAGAATCATTCACCTTATCTGTAGCTCTCATGTTCCTACTCATGATCATCTTCTGCTTCACCACAAAATCAATTCCCGAAAATCAATCTATACATCGCCCAACATAGACTCTACAAGCCATTCACCATTCCCACTTCACCATTCCCAATTCACCATTCACAATTCACAATTCCCAATTCCCAATTCCCAATTCCCAATTCACAATTCACAATTCACAATTCCCAATTCACAATTCCCACTTCACAATTCACAATTCACAATTCACCATTCACCATTCCCAATTCCCCATTTCTTGTTGTCTTTTCCATTTGAGAGATATAATGCAGTCATGAAAATCTTCGAGCGATTGGGATTCATTTCAGTTTTACTATTAGGCATCGTCCTGTTCTTTTTAGGCATATTAGTCATACAATACATCGTTAACGCCTGGTGGCCCTTTGACGTAGCACGTCTCGATTTAGTACGGGGCAGCGCCACAGGTTCCGTTGAAGCCGCATCCATCCTGGCCGCGGCTGATATGGAAATCATTTTAACCTTTTTAGGGGCTGTACTCATCACAGTTACAGGCCTAGTCCTGCCTTTAGCCTACTTTATCAACAAGCGATTCAGCAAATATCTAGACCATCGTTCTGGCAAATCAATGGCACCTCAATTTCATGTCACCTTGCGACAAGCGGTATGGGTTGGTTTGTGGGCGGCCGTTTGTCTATGGCTGCAAATGAACCGGGCATTGGGTATTGCCGTGGCACTGTTAGTGGCAACCGTTTTAATTCTGGTTGAAGTTTTGCTTCAGATTCGCACCCGAACCGTTGCCACCACATAGCCTGACCAGGAGAACTCCCGTGCCCCAAACAGCCTCCCCTACCATAGAAAAACTGCTCCGAAAACTACCCAGCATCGACAAACTTCTCAGTTTGCCTGTGACAACCGACCTCCTCACCGAATACGGACACACACTCACAGTCGAAGCATTACGCGCCACCCTTGAACAGCAGCGAACGGCCGTTCTCCAAGGCACAGCTACCCTCCCAGAAAACACCCAGTTGGTTCAGTCAGCACACGATCAGCTTAAAACCTGGTTTACCCCCACGCTCAAGCCCGTCATCAACGCCACCGGTGTGATTGTCCATACCAACCTGGGTCGCGCCCCCCTCAGTGAAGCCGCGATTGATGCCGTAACGGCCGTTGCCCAAGGATATGCCGCCCTCGAATTCGACCTGGCTGCAGGCAAACGGGGAACTCGTGCCGTGCATGCGGCACAATTATTAACCCAGCTCACAAACACAGAAGCAGCAACAGCCGTCAACAACAATGCTGCCGCAGTTCTGCTCATGCTTACTGCATTATGTCAAGGAAAAGAAGTCATCATCTCCCGCAGCCAACTAGTTGAAATCGGCGGTGGTTTTCGTGTGCCCGACGTCATGGCACAATCCGGGGCAGCACTAGTCGAAGTCGGCACCACCAACCGCACGCACTTGCATGATTATGCCAACGCCATCAACGAGAACACAGGTGCCATCATGGTGGCGCACCACTCCAATTTCAAAATCGTAGGCTTTACCACAGAGCCAACCCTCTCAGATTTAGCTGAACTAAGCCAGGCACATCACATTCCCCTGCTCTACGATCAAGGTAGTGGCGCCATGTTTGACACAAGCGCTTATGGACTAGATCCAGAGCCGACAGTGCCAGACGCCATCCAGGCAGGCTGTGACATCATCACATTTAGCGGTGACAAACTCCTAGGCGGTCCCCAAGCTGGCATTCTGTGCGGCAAGGCAGCTTTAATCGCCGCCATCAAAAAGCACCCACTAGCTCGCGCCGTTCGTGCAGACAAAATGGCATTATCAGCCTTATCAGCCACCTTGATGCTCTATCTCAAAGGAAAAGCATTAGAGAAAATCCCCGTGTGGCACATGATCAGCCAGCCGTACAGCTCAATCAAAGAAACAGCTGACAGATGGGCAGCCCACCTGCAAGAACAAGGCATTCCGGCGCAATCCATTAGCGGCGAATCAACAGTAGGCGGCGGCAGCTTGCCCGGCACCACCTTGCCAACCCAATTAGTGAGCATCCCCCATGCCAACGTAGATAAACTGGCCGCAACATTAAGAGGATATGATCCACCAATAATCGGCCGCATCCAAGACGGCCGTTTTCTCATCGATCCGCGCACCATTCTACCCAAACAAGCCACAACATGGATACAAGCCATCACTGAAAAATATTCGCTGTAAACTAATTTGCAACAAAGAGGTCAAAGGCATCATTGACCCCAAAAAGATTTGCAAACACACTCTTAAACAAACTATGACTCAACAAACCCGAATTCTAGCAATCGAAACTTCATGTGATGAAACATCTGCCGCCGTAATTGAAAACGGCACCACCATCTTGAGCAATGTCATTGCTAGTCAGGTAGACATTCACGCTCAGTATGGCGGGGTTTTTCCCGAAGTAGCCTCCCGCTATCACATCGAAGTCATTTATCAGGTAGTCACGCAAGCGATGAACGAGGCACATCTTGGCTTTGATGATTTAGACTGCATCGCCGTGACAAAAGGACCAGGATTGGTCGGCTCCCTGCTGGTAGGCGTAAACATGGCCAAGGGATTGGCACTGGCCAGAAAAAAGCCGTTGTTAGGCATCAACCACATCGAAGGACACATTTATTCGCTGTGGCTCTCTCAACAAGCCGCCGACATTAAATTTCCCATATTGTCCTTAGTCGTCAGCGGCGGACACACAGATTTGTATCTGATGACAGATCACGGCCGTTATCAATATCTAGGTGGCACGCTGGATGATGCCGCAGGCGAAGCATTTGACAAAGTCGGGCGCGTGCTTGGTTTGCCTTACCCTGGAGGGCCAGCCATCGACAAAGCTGCCAAAGAAGGCAATCCACATGCAGTTCAATTTCCAAGAGCAGTCATGGATGATGGCTACAATTTCAGTTTTAGCGGCTTGAAAACGGCCGTTTTACGGCAAACACAAAAATATAAAGGGCGCGAACTGCCCGTCAACGACTTAGCAGCCAGCTTCCAAGCCGCAGTCGTAGACGCCCTGGTCACCAAAACAGAACGGGCAGCAACAGCCTATGGCGTAACGGCCGTGCACCTGGCAGGTGGTGTATCCGCCAACAGCGCCCTCCGCGCTGCCATGCGGGCACGCCTGGAAATACCCGTTTGGTATCCGCCCCCCATCCTCTGCACAGACAACGCCGCCATGATCGGTGCGGCCGCCCATTGGCATTTTTTACAAGGGCATCAAGACACATTTGATTTGGATGTTACCCCCAGTTTACAACTCGTTTAGAGAATCTCATGAAAAACAACAAATCTTGGGCAGCCCATGATATTGTGGTTCATCCCTTATTTTATCTCATCATCAGCCCTTATTAACCAACCATCCTAAAACAAAAAAAAACTCTCTAACAAAAAACCTTCAGCTCTGGTAGGCAAGCATCAAATTTAGCGTATAATTGCCTTAATAAACTCAGTCTCCAACTTGGGTAAAAGCGGGTAAGTAATTTGAGATAGAAAAGCATGGATTCTTCTGTTTCTTCCTGGTAAAACACCAAGATATATCATGTTTTTATCAAATTTCTTGTCGTATTTCACATAACAAATCATGGAATTAACCAATTCAAACGGTGTCAATAGTAAAGAATCAAGCGATCAGTTGAACGCCATCGCCTTAATGAGCAATATTCTTGCCATGATTAAGGCTGATGGCAGCAATGTTGACACCGTCATTCCTGACCTCTTTGAGATAGCCCTGGACCTATTCAAAGCAGAAAATGCCAGCATCATATTGACGAATAAAAACCATCAAGTTACAAAAGTCTGGCTGGCTAATGAGACATACAACACCCCAGAAAACAGAGATTACTTCAATTTAGCTATAGAAAAAGGGCCCATTAGCCGGGTCATCCATAACAAGCAGGCTCAAATTATTCATGATACGCTTGTAGAAGAAAATTGGATTCCCTTTTCTCTTAAAAATCCAGAAGAAGAAAGCTGGTCCGCTATCAGCGCCCCATTTTTAGTCCGAAACAAGGCAATTGGTGCAGTTACCGTAAGCAAACCAGGCAAAAACCAATTCAACAACACTGATTTAGATATTCTAAACATGTTTGTGAATCAAGCTTCCAATATCATTGAAAAGGCTCATATCGTTCTTGATTTTGAGCTGCAATTGCAGATTTCCCACCTCTTAAATGAAGCGAGCCGTAGTATCAATTCTTCTCTTGACCTCAATGAAGTCATGAAATCCATGCTGATGCAAATGAATGAATTTTTGCGTGCTGAAGCGATTTCGATTGCCCTGGTTGATAAACAAAGCAACGAATTAGTCTACCAGGTAGCGGCGGGCATTGGCAGTAAAGATATTGTGGGACTGCGATTACCTTCCAATCAAGGTATTTCTGGTTGGGTGATGGAGCATGGTAAACCGGCCTTGGTGCAAGATGTTGACCAGGAACCTCGTATTGTCACTTTGGGCGATGAGCGTACCGGTCATCGCACACGCGCTATGATTTGCGCCCCAATCACATACAAATCCCAGGTGTTAGGGACGATTCAAGCAATCAACCCTACAGACGAAGTGTTTACACAAAGCGAATTAGACTTGCTGGTTAATTTGGCAAATATTGCCAGCAGTGCCATTGCCAATGCCCAACAATTTGCCCGAACACAAGAGGCTGAATCCCGTTATACAAGCCTCTATCAAGATAGCATTGATCCAATTATCATAACTGAAGTAGGTGGGCAAATTGCAGATGCAAACCGCAGAGCTTTTGCCTTTTTAGGTTATCCACCGAACGAGTTAATTGAAAAACATATCCGATTTTTACATCGCCCTGAAGCCATTTTGCCCAATACGGCGCAAATGGAACCAAACTCGATACGGGTCTTCAACAGTCAGATGGTCAGGAAAAACGGCCGTTCCGTGCATGTTGAGGTATACGTCAAACGAACCTCCTATGGCGATAGCGAATATGTACAATGGATTTATCATGATATTTCCAAGCAAATCGAGTTGGAAGAGATGCGCAAAGATTTACAAGCCATGCTCTTCCATGATTTACAAAGTCCGTTAGGCAACGTCATTTCCAGTTTAGAGTTATTAACCTATGAACTGCCTGAAAACAGCAGTCCAGCGTTATTGGAAATGCTAGACATCGCCAGGCGCAGCAGCAGCCGCCTGCAAACCCTCATCCGTTCGTTATTGGACATCAATCAATTAGAAGCGGGACATCCTATCAGCGAACAAAACCGCACCCATGTGCAAGATTTGGTCGATGATGCTTGGGAAACAGTTAAACCGGGATATGAAAAACGGAATATTTCGCTTGTGCAGGAGATTCCAGAAGATTTACCTGACATTTTCGCCGAAGATGATATGCTGCGTCGGGTGCTTGTCAACCTCTTGGACAATGCTGTGAAATACAGTCCAAAGAGCAAACAAGTTATTCTCCAGGCAGAAGCAGCTGATGACAACGTTCTGATTCGTGTCTGTGATCAAGGTGAAGGCATTCCAGAAGAATACCGAACCTTGGTTTTCGAGAAATTCCGTCGCATCGACACGGACACTTATTCCAAAGGTCTTGGCCTTGGTCTCGCTTTTTGCCGGTTATCTGTTGAAGCGCACGGCGGGAAAATTTGGGTTGATGATTCGCCTGGCGGAGGCGCCCGCTTTAACTTTACAATACCTCGATGGAAAGAAGATAAGGACGCATGAGTAAACGCCGTCATTACGAAGACGCTTATACCACACAGTTTCAAGCCAATATTTTAGAAAAATTCATGGAAAACAACCGTCATGCTGTTGTGTTGGATGAAACTTATTTCTATCCAGAATCAGGGGGGCAGCCAGCCGATCAGGGCACGATTAACGGCCGTTCTGTCACCCATTTGTCCATCCGAGAAACTGATGGGGCGGTGGTTCATTGGCTTGATGGGGCTCTGGGCGAGGCTAAAGTGGCAACGGCCGTTATCGATTGGCAGCGCCGCTTTGACCACATGCAGCAGCACACCGGGCAGCACATTCTCTCCCAAGCCTTCCGCCAAATTGCCAAAGCGGAGACATTGAGTTTTCACTTAAGCGAAAATGCCGTCACCATTGATGTAGATCGCCTGGATATGAGTGACGCCGAAATAGCGGCCGTGGAACAGTGTGCCAATCAAGCTGTGTGGGCCAACCATCCCGTCACCATACAGTTTGTGACACAAGAGGAATGGGCAACCCTGCCCCTACGCAAGATTCCACCAACGCGAAACGGCCGTTTACGTCTCATCAATATCGAAAATTTCGACCTCACTGCCTGTGGTGGCACCCATGTCAACCAAACAGGCAGCGTGGGTCAGATCAAAATTGTCAGGCAAGAAAAACGAGGCGAAAAGAGCCGCATTG
>PDQY01000103.1 GCA_002746795.1 Chloroflexota bacterium
ATGTTACTTCATCGTCAGTCCTTAAAGATCGCGTAAGAAAAATCATTTTTATAAGTAAGGAGAGATACCCCATGATAAAACGTGTTTCGAGTATGATGAGTTTGTTGTTGATCACGATATTAGCCTTGTCCGCCTGTGGCGTGCTGAGCGAACCAGAGGCACCCAGCGCCCCGATAGAGGCTGTGCCCTTGGCAGATTCGACAAATTCGGAAGGAACAATGCCAGAGGATTCAGCCGCAGATGCTGGCAGCCATGCTGTTGTGTACACGATCTCACCGGAAGGCTCCGCAGTTCGCTTTGAGTTGGATGAGGATTTGCGCGGTGAACGCATCACAGTTGTGGGCGAAACAGATCAGGTGGCCGGAGAGTTGTCTGTTGATTTGAGTAATTTGGGGAACACGCAAGTGGGGATCATGCAAATCAATGCGCGAGGTTTGAAAACAGACAATAATTTCCGTAACCGTGCTATCCAGAATGAAATTTTGAACGCCGACAATTTTGAGCTCATTACGTTTGAGCCCACGGCCGTTAATGGGCTTCCAGACAGTGCTGCTGTAGGGGACACAGTTGAGTTCACCATCAATGGTAACTTAACAGTGACAGACAAAACGCAGCCAGTGACCTTTAACGTGACAGCGACGGTGGTATCAGAGGAGCAAATTACGGGAACGGCAGCCGCCGTTATTACCCAAGCCGACTTTGGTATCAGCATTCCAAGTGTGCCCAATGTGGCCAATGTTGAAGAAGAAATCGAACTGTATATTGATTTCACAGCCAACAGCTAAGCGCATCCATAAATAAGTGATGGATGCGTTTCAAGTGACCGCTATCCCTGAAAAATGGGGAGTAATTTTTAGATGGTCATTAAGCAACAATCAATTATTGACTGGACGTGCCAGAGGCACGTTCGCGGGGTAAATTGGATGACAGGATAGCCTCGGGCAACAAGGGTTTTGCAGCAGTCAGCCTCATCTCTTAAAGATTCTGAATGGTCGCTGCGATTTGCACTGTTTGTAACTGGATGGCGACGGTTTCATGAATAGAACGGCCGTAACCACCAGCCATCGTCACGGCCACTGACACCCCTGCCTCCCAACAATGAGCCAATGCGAGACGATCCCGTTTTCCAATCCCCTCTTTCGTCAGGCATAGCCGCCCCAAGCGGTCGCCAGCAAACACGTCGGCACCAGCCAGGTAGATCACGAGTTCTGGCTTTGCTTGCGCCAATGTTTGTTCAATACCTGGCTGCAACGCCCGCAAATAAGCCTCATCTTCAATATCATCAGGCAGCGCGATGTCAAGATTGCTGGGGATTTTGTGGAAGGGGAAGTTCTTCTCTGCGTGAATGGAAAAGGTGAAAATAGAATCATCGTCAGTGGTGATTTGCGCCGTGCCGTTCCCTTGATGAACGTCACAATCGATGATGGCAATCCGCTGCGCCCGCCCTTCGGCTTGCATGGTGCGGGCAGCCGCTACCGCATCGTTGTAGATGCAGAAGCCTTCACCCGCGTCGTAGCTGGCGTGATGGGTGCCGCCGCCAAGCGTGACGGCAATGCCTTCTTTCAGCGCCACCCGGCACGCCGCAATGGTGGCACCGACAGAGTGCTTACAACGCACTACCAGCTCAGGCGACCAGGGTAAACCAATTCGGCGGATTTCTGATGGAGAGAAACGGCCGTTTTCCACCTTCGTTAAATATTCACGACTATGCGCATGCCGGAGTTGATGGGTTGTGGCTGGAGTTGGTACAATTAGGTCATCTGGCGGGACAACCTGAGCGGCGGCCACAGCTTCCCTCAGCAGTTGGTATTTTTCCGCCGGGAACCGATGACTATCTGGTAAGGGGAACGTGAATTGATCATAGGTGAAAATTTTCATAGCCAATGATGTTGGTTTTCAATCAAGTATGCAATGAAGAAAAAAATTACTTTTGTTTTAATCTTAGGTGTGTTGAGTGCGTTTTTACTGAGTATGCTAAACAAATGGGAGCCAAAGCAAACGGCATACGCCTCAGACAGTGGAATACAAACAGAAAGTGCAGCTTACATCATTTTCTTTCCAATCATGTTCAATGCGCCACCACCACCCCATGAGCCACCTTACGATATGGCTCGGTTTATGATCGGTAACGGCCGTTTATATGAAGTGTGGCATAGCGTCAATAATTCTCAAGCTCGTTTTCAAACCCAAACAGAAGGTGTTCGCTTCTTCCATACCAAAGGAAACGAAGTCAGCGCCGAATGGGAAGAGCTTTGGGCCACGAATGATACCATTTATCGTGGCACAGATACCAGTCCAGGCAACGGTCAGTTTTACACCCTGCGTGATCATCCAAATCAAGTAGGTTCAGCCTGGAGCCCCCGTTTTTGGAATGTCGGAGATATTTACGAGCGGAATCCGCTGGTCACATTTTATTGGAAGTCCAATTGTGACATTGTTGTTCAAGGATACCAGCGCACCTGGCTGCGACTTGAGGCCTATTATCATTCCTACACATTTGAAAGCGGCATCACCTTGTACAACGTCGTGGAACTGGCTTGGTTGCTCAATCCTAATGCAGAACCAACCGAAGTCTATTTGTATGCAGAACATTATGGGTTAGTGGGATGGCGCAGCGCCGATCACGGATATAGTTATATCTCCGGGATTCATGCCCCTGGAGAAAGACCAGATAACACCCCAGAAGAAATTGCTTGTCTGCAAGCCACCCTGCAAGAATCGCCAGTAGGGCTGAACAGCATCATTGGCCCCTTACCGCCCCCCTATCGAGCCAAATAATCTCAAGCAGCATCAATGACCAGGTGTGGACGGAACCCAACTTTTTCCTCACCAAACAGGAGAGAAGGTCTACTGTGGCTCATACCCCAAATTTGGAGCCAGCCATTTCTCGGCCGTTTTTACATCCCAGCCTTTACGTTTAGCATAATCAGCCACCTGATCCTGGTTGATGCGCCCTAGCCCGAAATAACTGGCATCGGGATGGACAAAGTAATACCCACTCACCGAGGCAGCTGGGTGCATGGCAAAATTCTCAGTGAGCAACATGCCTATATTGTGCTGCACATCCAATAATTGGAACAAATCACCTTTGGCTGTGTGATCGGGGCAAGCTGGATAGCCAGGTGCCGGGCGAATCCCACGATACGCTTCAGCAATGAGATCGTCTTTGCTAAACGATTCTTCAGCCGCATATCCCCAGAATTCCTGGCGTACACGCTCGTGCATTTGTTCAGCCAGTGCTTCTGCCAACCGGTCAGCTAATGATTTGAGCAGGATGGCATGGTAATCATCATGGGCTGCCTCAAATTCCGCGACCTTTTCTTCAATGCCCAGCCCAGCCGTCACGGCAAAGAAGCCTAAGTAATCTTCCAAGCCTGTCTCCTGTGGCGCAATAAAATCAGCCAAAGCGTGGTTCGGGCGTCCCGGCGGTTTTTCCATCTGCTGCCGCAGCGTTTGCACCACCAAAGCAGCGTCTTGACGCCTGTGTGCCTCGGCGGGGAAAATTAGAATATCATCACCATCGCTGTTAGCTGGGTAAAATCCAATCACAGCCTTTGCCGTTAGCCATTTCTCAGCAGTGATCTGCGATAACATTGTCTGTGCATCTTGAAACAACTGAACGGCCGTTTCCCCCACCGTCTCATCTTCCAAAATACGCGGATACTTACCCGTCAGTTCCCAGGCACGGAAGAAAGGCGTCCAGTCGATGTAATCGACCAGGGAGGCTAGATCAATGTCATCAAAGACTTTGGTGCCGGTAAACGCGGGAGTTGGCGGCGTGTAGTTAGCCCAATCCACCTTGAATTTGTTGGCACGAGCCGCAGCAAGGGGCAGCAAACGTTTGCTGCGGCGGCGATTGCCATGTTTTTCCCGGAGAGCAGCATACTCTTGCCGAATTTTGCTGACGTAACCGTTGCCCCCTTTAAGCAGATTGGTAGCAACACCCACTGCCCGAGAGGCATCAACGACATGCACAACGGGAGCTATTTTGAACTCTGGCTCAATTTTAACGGCGGTATGAATCTTGGAGGTGGTGGCGCCGCCGATGAGCAGCGGAGTTTCAAACCCCTGGCGCTGCATCTCTGCTGCCACATGGCGCATCTCTTCCAACGAGGGTGTGATGAGACCACTAAGGCCGATGATGTCTACATTTTCTTCGCGGGCAGTCTGGAGAATTTGCTCAGCAGGCACCATCACGCCCATGTCAATCACGTCGTAGCCGTTGCATTGCAACACGACGCCGACGATGTTTTTACCGATGTCGTGAACGTCACCTTTGACGGTTGCCAGCAAGATTTTGCCATTCGATTGGGATTGATCTGTAAGCCCCAATTCTGCCTTCTCCGCTTCCAGATAGGGGACTAAATGAGCTACCGCTTTTTTCATGACACGGGCGCTCTTGACGACCTGGGGCAGGAACATTTTACCGTCACTAAATAAATCACCGACCCGGTTCATGCCCTCCATGAGTGGTCCTTCGATGATGTATAACGGCCGTTCCACCGCCAGTCGCGCCTCCTCTGTATCCTCCACAATGTACGTGTCAATCCCCTTCACCAACGCATACGACAACCGTTCGTTGACCGGCGCTTGGCGCCAACTCAAATCTTCCCGCTTCCTCTTCCCCGTGCCACGTACCGTTTCCGCCAGTTCAACCAGCCGATCTGTGGCATTAGGCTGGCGGTTGAACAGCACATCTTCAATCGCTTCTAACAGCGGTCCCGGAATCTCTTCATAAATAGCAAGCTGACCAGCATTGACAATGCCCATATCCATACCAGCTTGAATGGCGTGGTAGAGGAACGCCGCATGCATGGCTTCTCGCACGGCGTTATTGCCCCGGAACGAGAAGCTGAGATTACTCACGCCACCGCTGACCAACGCGCCCGGCAAGTTCTCTTTAATCCACCGCGTCGCTTCGATAAAAGCAATGGCATATTCATTATGCTCTTCAATACCTGTGGCCACCGCGAACACATTGGGGTCAAAAATGATGTCTTCGGCAGGGAAACCCACCTCTTCCGTCAGGATTTTATAGGCGCGTTCACAAATGTTAATCTTGCGCTCGTAGGTGTCTGCCTGTCCTTCTTCATCAAAGGCCATCACAATCACCGCTGCGCCGTAACGCCGCGCCAGTTTTGCGTGTCGTTTGAATTCTGCCACACCTTCTTTCATGCTGATAGAATTGACGATGGCTTTGCCCTGCACGCATTTTAAACCCGCTTCAATCACCGACCATTTAGACGAGTCAATCATGATCGGCACCCGGGCAATGTCGGGTTCAGCTGCGATCAGGTTCAGGAAATAGGGCATTGCTGTTTCGGAATCGAGCATGCCTTCATCCATGTTAACATCAATGATTTGGGCGCCATTTTCAACCTGATGACGGGCTACGCTCAAGGCCTTATCATATTTTTCTTCTTTGATAAGGCGGGCAAAGCGGCGGGAGCCGGTGACGTTGGTGCGTTCACCCACATTGACAAAGTTCAGCTCTGGCGTGATGGTCAACGGCTCCATACCGCTCAAGCGCAGTTGTGGCTGGTGTGTGGGAATTTGGCGCGGAGCAATGCCATCCATCGCTTCTGCAATAGCACGGATGTAAGCAGGCGTCGTGCCACAGCAGCCCCCCACGATGTTGAGGAAACCAGCAGCTGCCAACTCGCGCAATACCGGCACCATGTCGTCAATGCCTTCGCTAAAGCCACCAAAGCCATCTGGCAGGCCAGCATTCGGATAGAAACTGATGTAGTTATCAGCTATGTTGGCGATGCTGGTGATGTAGGGGCGCAGCGTGCCTGGGCCAAAGGAACAGTTCATGCCCACAATCAAGGGGTTGGCGTGGCGAATGGAATGGTAGAAGGCTTCCATTGTTTGCCCGGAGAGCGTGCGCCCGCTGGCATCAGTGATGGTGCCAGAAATCATGAGGGGCAACTCTTTGCCCGTCTCGGCAAACATATCCTGAATACCGAAAACGGCCGCTTTGGCATTCAAGGTGTCAAAGACTGTTTCAATCGTCAGAACATCCGCGCCGCCATCCATGAGGCCTCGGGCGGCTTCGCCATAGGCGGCGGCAACTTCATCAAACGTGGTGGCACGGAGGGCAGGATCACTCACATCAGGCGAGAGGGAGAGCATTTTGTTGGCGGGGCCAAGCGAACCCAGCACGAAACGCGGTCGCTCACGGGTCAATTGTGAATGGTCATTGGTAAATTGGGCAATGGCATCACGGGCAAGTTTGGCTGCCTGGTAGTTCATCTCATAGACATATTCTTCCATGTGAAATTCAGCCTGAGAAATCGCGGTGCCGTTAAAGGTGTTGGTGGTGATGAGATCGGCTCCGGCATCCAAGTAGGCTGTGTGAACCGCTTTGATGATGTCTGGCTGGGTGAGGTTGAGTACTTCGTGATTGTTTTTGATGTCGTAGGGGAAGTCAGCGAAGCGCTCCATGCGGTAACCGGCTTCATCCAGTTCGTAGGTTTGAAGCAGGGAACCAGTAGCCCCATCAGTGATGAGAATGCGGTTTTGTAGTTGTTGTTTGAGAAGTTCTGTTCGAGTCATATTTTGGGTGATGCATTATCCGCAAGACGTGATTGTTCACGAATCATACGTCATGAATTACGCGTCTATGAGGTCTGCAAAGGTTGGAATGCAGGAAGGCCAATTATCTCCTTGTTGTAAGCGGGCGACTTCCTGGTTGAGCTTTTGCTTAAAGAATTGATGAGTGCGATCAAAGTAGATGGTGTTGTCGGCGAATTTCTTACGCAAATGGTTGAGACAAGTCGTGTATAAACGTAAGGGATCGATATCTGCTAGTTTGCTATCGAATTCGGCAGCAAAACGAAGGTTGAGCCGCGCTTTTTGCCGGGCATACAGGCTGTCGATTTCATTAGCGAACAGGGTAATGATGGGGCTGCCTGCTGTTAGTTCTAACAAGGGTGCCGGTGAAGTGATGATGCAGGTTGTGGTGGGGGTAGCGGTTTGCCCTGAGCTTGCTGCCACGGCCGTTATTTGCACCTGCCCCCCAAAGGTAAAGACATCTATAAATTTCTGGTAACGATCAATGACCCGGATGTGTCCTGGGCAAAGCTGCATGCCGTCTGATTGTCGCCACGGATGTTGAATGTCTAGCGTTTGCACGCCTTGTGTCGTTTTTATTTTCAACCGAACTTTTTCCGGATCGAAATGTTCATATGTTGGTTCACGTCGTATGATCACGTCGAGCCGAGCTTCTCCTAACAAACTTTGACCTTTATAAAAAACATAGCCTAAATCAAATTTATTCATGGCGCCCATATTCCCCGTCCAAAATAAAAAACCTCTCATAGAGAGAGGTCACAGTGATAGTTGTTCCCGTCTCATCTGCCAGGCTTCCTGCCTGCCGGAATTGGCACCTTGGATTGTATCTTCAGGTTGCCGAGGTTTCAATGGGCCGGTCCCTCCACCTCTCAGGATGAGTATGATGCTGTTTTCGGTTGATAGTTTATTACGGGGGGAGAGTGATGTCAAGCATAGCAGGGGCAAACAGGCATGCAGACAGGCGCACTTAACCTATTCACAAAGTTTCTAGGCGCCCCATCATCTGGAAGCGCGGCAGTTTTACAGTTTTTTAACAGCTTCCTTACATATTTTTACACCTACAAAACATTTCATTTATATTTTGCCGACATACTGGCAGTATCTAAAACGAATGGTGCCGCAAATATGTGGCGAGTAGTCAGCGACGGAGCGCATGTGGGCTGGTTACCAGCAGTTGGGTATTTGCCACTCAAGAATAAGGGCACCACATTTTTGAGCTTGGTAAGGAGGCTCTTATGTCAAGACGGAATTTAACTATTATTACTTTGTTGCTGCTCAGTTCGCTGATGTTGGTGGGGGTGGTCAGTGCGGATACGGTTCGTGGTGAGGGCTGGCTGCAGGCACAGGGAGCAGGAGTGACTACGGTGAGAGGGCAGGTTGATGTGTTGGAGATTGGCGGCCATGGCGCACTCTGGTATCGGGATCGAGGAGAGGTGGATGAACCGGTTGTTACCGGTGAGGGGCGCCGAATTGAACATGATAATGGTTGGGTGCAGTATGTTGGCTTTAACGGCCGTTTTCAACTCACTGACGCCGACGATGTTTTCGTTAGCCTGACTGGCCAAGGCATCAACCTCTATGCTGAAGGACAGGGCACTGTCTTCCTAAGAGGACGCGGTACCTACACCTATGGTAGTGGCGAGACAACAACGAATGGCCACTGGTCTATAAACGGCCGTTCTCTGGAGCTTGAAGAATAAAATATGATCACGAAGCACACGGAGCGTGCCCTAAAAATCTGTGTACGCTCCGTGTGCCCTGTTTACTTGAGGCTGACAGGGAGATAAACGAATCTGTCTAAGACGGGGGTGTCATCGAGTAAATCGGTGGTGATGTCGGCGTAAGCCAGCCAGGTTTCCCCTTGAGCAGAGGTGGTGTTGTCACTGAGCGCCAACAGATTGGGTTGTTCATACACATCTGGCGTACCGGGCGGCGGCGTCCAGGCAGAGTAGTCACGAACAGAGCCAGTCAAAATTGGGGTGTCGTTGGCGGTAAGCGTGTAGGTGTCGGTGATGATTGCCAGGGTGTAGGTGATGAAGCTGGCGGTGGTGTCGAAGTCAACCCCTTCGGCTGGGGTGAACAAGTCTGAGGGGCTGCCACCTTCTTGTGCCCAGATGCGATCTTCCCAAAAGGCAAGCTCAATGCCCAGGGCATCTTCGGCTAAGAGGGTGATGCTGAAACCGGCGCGGTCATTATCACTATCATGCGTTTCTGAGGCGAGGCGTAACTTAACGGCCGTGGCAAAGCCCAAATCACGATCCAATGTAATGGGCAGCGAGGTGGAAATCGCGTAACCAGCATACTCATTGATATCGGGAGTAGAATCCAAAATGGTGGCGTTGATGGTCGGGCTGTAAGTTTGGGTGGCTTCCGCCGTGAAAAATGGGGGGTTGGTGGGATCTATAGCGGCGAAAATCAGGTTTTGAGTATCTGGTGTGCCGCCAACCTGGCCGTCATACAGGATAGTTGTGTCTACGGTGGCACTGTGGTGCATAGCTGTCATGAGCCTCGTTGTCATGAGAACGGCCGTTCCCACAACAACAATTGCTATCAATAATTTACGAATCATGGCTCTCTCCTTTTTAAAGGATTCCTTCATGCCAATTTTAGGCATCCAGAATAAGTTGCAGGGCGGTTCCGTTTTTACCAGGATTTTCGAGCGGGGTAGGTTTCGCAGAAGAACGGTGTGCCCACTTGAGAAACCATGCACACCTCAATTTCCTCACTAAAATACTCCCCTGCTGCCACCCGATTAAACTCCACAATAAGCAAACCAAGACCCAATTCTTGGCTGTTCAGATACGTGGGAGCCACTAAATTGGTTTCAGGTAACAGGCGAGCTTCAAAGTAAGCTGTGTCGCCCTGAGTGCCCACATAGGTGTGATAAACCTGCAAACTCAAACTGTCCCCTGACACAGACAGAAAAGGATCGTAAAACTCATCGACAGGCACAGGAATGGTGGCGGCGACGGGGATGTTGTCAGCGGCAGTTGAATCGTCAGCTTCCAGCACTTCATGGTGCAGCCAGCCGGTGGTACCTGCGTCCAGAAGCACGTTAAACCAGGTGCGGTTTCCATTGTGGGCAATCGCAGTCACGGCCGTTCCCTGAATTGGGTATTCTAAGATGCGATAGTTGATCCCTGGACCAGCGCGTAAGAACGCACGTTGCGCCACAATTTCCATAGGCACGCCCGCTGTGTTTGGGATGGGTGTGTTAGTGGCAGTTACCGTGGGTGTTTCTGTGGGCGTTTCTGTGGGTGTCTCTGTGGGTGTTTCTGTGGGTGTCTCTGTAGGCGTTTCTGTGGGGGTGCTTGTTTCAGTGGCTTCCTGAGTAGCGGTATAAGTCGCATCAGGTGTTTCCGTTTTTGGTGGTGCTGCGGTTTTTTCTGGGGCAGTGGTGGGGGTGCTTGTCTTGGTGGGCGTGGAAACGGCCGTTGTGGTGGGGGCGATAGTCGGTGTTGGCTCGGCTGTTTCTGTGGCCTCAACAGAAGGGGAAGGCGTTTTGCTGCCATCTGCCATTATGCCAGCAGCGCTTGTGGCAAATGATTCTCCTTGAGTGGTGTTAGTTCCAGCGCCAGAGAAAAGGGCGTTGCGCACGGCATAAAAGCCAAACAGGGTCAAGAACAGCAGCAAAATCACGGCAATCAGGCCAACCCGCCGGATTTTGGCAGACCTTTCAGGTTGTGCTGCTGTTGATATGACGGGGGGAACCATGGCGGCTCTTGCTGTGTCTGAGCTGGCACAGGCCAGGGGTATCTTATCCAGGTGCGCATTGCTGATGATCGCCCATGGCTCATCCTCCGCCCGCCGTTGGTTTACATAAGCGCTCAACTCGGCAAACAGAATAGAGCCATCTTGGTTCCTGGCTGCTGCCCCAACCAGGCCATCTAAAATAGTTGTCGTCAACCTGTGTGCTGCTAGCACTGCTCGCTTGTCAGCACGAAAAGCATCAACCAATATGTCCAGCCCGGCGGTATGCCGATCTGTAGCGCCCAAAAGCGTGAAATTACAGTCAAGCAGCAGCAATTGTTGTGCCGGATTAGCGTTCAGACGGCGGCGAATGAAGTCAATTTCAACCGTGGTGGCATCTAGATATTCTTCGGTGAAGGTATCGGTGGTAGCCAGATAGATGTGTTCGTGGTGAATGAGGGTATGTCCAGCAAAGTAGAGCAGAACCAGATCATCTGGCTCCATCTCTTGCTCAAAAAAGCTGGCAATACCTAGCTGCAATTCTACAGCGGTTTGGTTAAGCAGCGGCACCACACGGTCAAAACGGCCGTTATCCGGGTCACGCAACCATTCGGTCAAGCTCCGTATTTCTTGGTCGGTCGCGGTGGTGGCCAACCGATCATCTGGGTAGGCAGTCATGCCTACGAGAAGCGCAAAGCGTTTGCTCATACAGCGTATTTTACACTGTTCACCGATTCCTGAACACTACTCACCAATTGCCTCCTGCAGCGCCTGTAATCGCTCCTGGCTATGATCGGTGAACAGACCAAATTTATTGATGGAATAAGCCAGGAGGATGGGGAGAACGGCCGTTATCCCCAAACCAATCGCAGCCGCAAACCCCATACTAGCCCAGGACAACGCCGCCGATTCAAAGAAACCAACGATGGCCAAAATGAGGCTCAAGGTAAATAAAAAGGCCGCCCCAATGCCGATGAGGGAAGCATAGCGCCGTGCCTTTTTCAATGAAGCTCGTTGGTGGCCAGCTAATGCTCCAGTTTGTCCATGCACATAAACCATACGCACAACATCGTCATCGTCGCGGTAATAAGTGGCAAAAATAGGCAAAAGCATCTGGGTCCAATGCTGCTCGCTGTATTCCGCCGACCAGCGAAACTCCCGGATATGCTCAGCATTGGCCGCTTGCTGCACTTCGATTGTGGCCGCTTGTTTTAAGGAAGCCTCTGCGTCCGGCCAGGCATCATCTGGTGGGCGGTTGGGCAGGCGGATAACGATGTCTGAGACCGTTTCTGCTTGATAAGATTGAGCAGCATGGGTGCGAAAAGAACCCAATAATTTACGCCACTGCCCATGCTCCTCTAATGCAGGTGCCGGGCAATTATCATAGCGGCGCTCCAAGGTGCCTACTCGAGGTTCCCAGCGGATTTTATCCTCCTTGATTTTCTCAGACTGCCAACCATTATCGCTGTATTTCTCACGGTGACTAACAATCTGGTAATCGAAACCGACTTCAGCTTGCCATTTGGCGTGTGCAGAAGCATCCACCAACCAATAGGGCAGGTAAAGAGATTGTAAGCGGGATTGCAAATTCTTTGGTGTGAGATCAGCTGGAGCCAACCAACTTTTCTTAGCAAACTGGGTCACTTTTTGTTGCAGCGTATCTGCTGTTACGGAAAAGGGGAGAACTTGTTCCGGGGCGTGTGTATAGGCGGGTTTGTCTGCTTTTTCATCGATATAGGTGAGAACGGTGTGACCGCAGTAGGGGCACAAATCGGTTTCCAAATTTAAGGAGACCACAAAGTTGCCATCGCACACCTGACAATGGCTCAAGGCCATGTTTTTGCCCCAGTCATCTGTCCAATGTCTTGTTGTCATCTCAGATGCCATAGCATAGTTCCTTCTCTTTACTTGGACTGCCGGGTTCACTTACACTCGTTGGTCATAGTGACCTTCTGAAAATTAATCCCCGTTTTTCAGGGATAAAGGTCACTTGAGGCACATCCACCAATTCCGTCACTTATTGATGGAGGCGCACATCAGGGTGACACAACGTTCCTGGGCAGGCGGCTAAACATCATCCATGCGGGCAGCTTGCGTGACGGTGATAATCGCTACAATCAGCCCCACAATGAAGGCAAAGGCCGCAAAGGAGCCCACAAGCGGCACATAATCACTGTCCATCCCGGGGACATTGGCTAGAACCAGGGTAAGTAGACCCAGGAGGATTGCCGGCAGCATCATGCCAGCTGTGGCGAGCAGCACCTTCTTCCAATCAGCGGGACGAGAACCGGCAATCATACCTGTTTGCCCATTGATAAGCACTTGATAAGTTTCAGACCCATACGGATATGTTGCCAGGTAAAGCGGCATGAGAATATAACGCCAATTTTCATCTTTGAACGCAAGATCCATGCTGAAATTGCGCATTTGACGTGAGGTGGCTTGCCCCTTGCACGCTGCCTTGGTTTTGGTGCGCATGGCGCGGCGTCCTTTTTCCCAGGCTGCATCTAAATCGACATCGTAGGCTTGTGCCTGTATGCCAGCCAGAAAACTGGCATCGTATGGTACCAGAGCCGCGACATCATAGTTTTGCACCTGGCGCAGCAGGTGTTGGCTAAGATACTGGCTGCCAGTGACCAGCAGATCGTCAAATTCAACGACAGCTTTGCCTGATTCCCGCCGCCATTCAGTTTGGGTGCGCGATTGCCACCTGCCGTTTACGTAGACTTGCCTTACGGTTTGATGAGCGACTTCGGCACGCCATTTTGCCTGGGTGGTGGCGTCAAAGGTCCAGTAAGGAATGTAGATGGGGGTGTACCTTGCTTTGTTAGCCAGCTGGCTGAGTTCCGCAGGCAGCATCCAACTATCTTGCAGCCAAACGGCCGTTTTCTTCCGACATTCCTCCGCTGTGACTGTGAAGGGAATCAGGAATCGGGGGCGCAGCACATCTTGCGGTGCTTTGACTTGCACTACTTGATTAGAACCACAAAAGGGGCAGGTGTGGGTCAGCATATCGGTCGAGAAAGTGGTACGGGCAGCACAGCGGTTGCAAACCAGTTCCTTGCGTTCCGTGCCCCAACCGTGCGCGACCCGCTCCATGGTTTCTACCGTGAATTCAAAGGCTTCTGCATGCTTGCCCACCACTTCTTGCTGTGGTGGTTCGTAATAGCCGCAAAACGTGCAGGTGAGCCCGCCGTTATCGGCACTGTAGGCGGAAACCCCATCACATTGCGGACAATGAAACTCGACAACTTCCTGATGCGTTTCTTCAGGTGGCTTAGGCATATAAATGGCAATGCCTGGCACCGCTGACTTCGTTTGGATGTAATCTTTTGGCGGAAAATCAATCATGAATTCCTCGCTTTGACAAAAACCGCCATCATTCTACCAAAAATCATGTTAGCTTGATAGGGTGTATTCGCAAAACTGACTCGTTTAGTGCGCATCCATCAATAAGTGGTGGAATTGATGGATGCGTTTCAAGTAACTGTTACTCCTGAAAAACGGGGAGTAATTTTGAGACGATCCTTGGTTAACCGCGAGCTGGTAAAGACAACATGCATTTCAACAGCGTTTTCAATCTACACAATGTTAATAAACCTGTCAGTTTTTAGGGTAGGAAATGAAAAAGACACACGATATCGTGTGTCTTTTTACTGGAGGAAATAGTAGATGTTTACGATCTTACGTTTTATTTTGGGCTGATGATTCGATAAGCTGTGGCATGGTGTTGTCAGCCCTCAGGAACGACACCATTCACATTTGTGTAAATGATTCAGCGGCTGTTCCTTACCAGGCTGCCATGACATGACCTTGTTCATCAGCAATGGTGTCTTCATCTAACTCAATCTCGATGTCTTCTGCGATGATATGAACCCCATTCAGCATTGATTTGCTCATCGGGCATTTGCTGAGAATGAAACTGCGGAACTGCTCAATCTTTTCCGGGGGAGCACTGGTTCTGATGAATGTTTTCATGCGTATTTCTTGGAAATTTACATCATCCCCATTGATGCTGAGTAGGTTGTCTGGATCGATGTCACCATGCAGTTCGATGTCGAATTCATGAATGGCGATGTCGTGCAAAGCAGCATATTTTTGGGCGGCCAAGCATTGGCAGGAAGCTAACGCACTGAGCATCATTTCAATGGGATTGGCGTCATGGGCAGGTTCGCAGCAGCAAGGTTCATCCATTGTGATGGTAAAGTCACGCATAGCACTAGTAACGGCCGTTGCCGCTGAAGATGTATGCGAGGTTGCGGTAAATGTTTGTGTAGACATGAATACTATCCTTTGGTAAACAAAGATATGTTGTTTTCAGAAACATTTTTTTATCCACTAAGAGTGTAGCAGAAACCACTCATTTTTGATTGTGACATATATCACAAATGCGAACGATGAATGTAATACGCGGGATTCAAGACCCCCAAAACAAGGGCTGAGCGCTTGTGGCTTGATTGGTCATCAGCTCTTTTTCCACCAGGTTGTTTTCTGCGCTGCTTTGCCTGACAATACCCGGATGCAAGTATCGTCTAAAGTGATAACGGGATTTAAGAATGTGCTGCTGGTAGATTATTTAGCGGCGCGGTTTCCCTACTTTTCGGCAAAGAAGTGGGCGGCGTTGGTGACTAACGGCCGTTTAACCCACAATGGGCAGACGGCAACGCTTGCTACCCGGGTGCGCCAGGGAGATACCATCATCTACCACATGCCAGATCCAGAGCCACCAGCAGATTGGGTGGTGCCCATTGTGTATGAAGATAAATGGCTGCTGGGCGTGAACAAACCAGCCGGGTTACGCGTGCACAGTCAGGGAAAGTTTATTGCCGAGAATTTGATTTACTACCTGCGTTACCAGCATCAACCACCGTTCCCCGACGTGAACCTAGTCAATCGTCTGGACATCCATACCTCTGGGGTGGTGGTGCTGGCAAAGGACAAACAAGTGTTGCGCCAACTCAGTGCCGATTTTGCAGCAGGGCAGGTGACCAAAACGTATCTGGCCGTGGTTCATGGACAGCCCGCCCCCCCCAGCGGGGTGATTGAGCTGCCGTTAGCCAGGGTGCCAGGCACAAAAACGGCACGACAACAGGTGGTAGGTGCCGGAGAAGGGAAAACGGTCGTTACTCATTACCAACTGCTCGAAACTTTAGGCGCCGACTATGCCCTGCTGCAACTACACCCGCAAACAGGGCGCACTCACCAACTGCGCGTACATCTGGCGGCTATCGGGCATCCCATCGTGGGCGACGGGCTGTACCAACTAAATGATGAGGATTATTTACATTGGCTCAGAAACGGCCGTTCCCCTCAACAAATGCCCCTCATCCAACGCCAGGCCCTCCACTGCGCGGCCACCCAGTTCACTCATCCCGTGTCAGGACACCCTTGTCAGCTAGAGGCCTCTTTAGCAGATGACATGACCCAGTTGATTGACAAATTGAGCGGTAATTAGCAAACCAAACAGGATATTCCATCCAGAGAATCAGATCGTTTTGAATCTCAGCCAATAAAGCGTAAAATTCAACTCCCAAAAACGACGAATGAGTTGCAGTCCCCAAAAAATAAAAGGAGGTTTGTGAAAGCAAATATCAGAAAAACACCCCCCCATTCCATCTCAACACGATTTTAAATAATTTGTAACCCCATCTAAGAGATAAGCTATCAGCCTCAAACAGATGAGTTACCCGCCCGTTTTAGGAGGAACCATGTTAAACAAACGAAACATCATCATTATATTGAGCATCTTAATGTTAGCTCTTGTTTTCACGGCATGTCAGAAAGAACAAGAAAGCAAAGAGCTTAACTTACTTTGTGTACCCCAAGAAGAATGGTGCCAAGGGATGAAAGAAGAATTTGAAAAAGAGTTCGACATTACCGTCAACTATGTTCGTATGTCCACAGGGGAAGCGCTGGCACGCCTGGAGGCAGAAAAAGAGAATCCCCAATTCGATATTATGTGGGGAGGACCTATTGACACCTACATTGTCGGCAAAAACGAAGGTATGTTTGAGGCATACGAGTCGCCCAATATCAAAAACTTGCTTGATCCAGAAAAATACCAAGACCCAGACAATTATTGGTCTGGTATTTACGTCGGCTCCCTGGGATTTGCCACTAATGACGATTTCTTAGCCGCCAATCCTGGTTTAGAACCACCCTCATCTTGGGAAGACCTGCTTAAACCTGAATTCAAAGATCAACTGCTGGTCGCGCACCCCTCCACCTCTGGCACATCTTACACAGCCATGGCGACTGTCTTACAGTTATTAGGTGAAGAAGCTGGATGGGAATATCTCAATGATTACGCTAGTCAAGTTTTGCAGTTCACCAAAAGCGGTTCTGCGCCTGCAAAATTTGTGGGTGCTGGTGAAGGTGCTGTCGGTGTTGTGTTCTCACACGACATTGTCAAGCAAATTGAAGCTGGTTTGCCTCTGACACTGAGCTTCCCTGAAGAAGGAACCGGCTATGAAATTGGGGGGATGGCTATTGTCAAAGGTGCCCAACATCTAGATGCAGCCCAAAAATGGTATGACTGGGCGTTAACCCCAGAAGCACAGGCGCTTGGTCCCAAGTATAAAGCGTACCAAGCCCCCACTGTCAGCGGGGTGGAACTTGCTTATCCAGAACTGTTGGAAGTGAACTTGATTGATTATGATTTCCAATGGGCAGGGGATAATAAGACAGATTTTGTCGATCGGTTTATCAATGAAATTGCTGGAGCCGACGACTTGAAACAATAGGTTAACATTCCATTTAAGGGAAAGCACCAGGTTCATCAACCTGGTGCTTTCATTTCTGCAGGAGGATTTATGACTACTCCTGGAATCAAGCGATTCTCTCTTAAAGACAATTTAGCGCATCGCTACCGTGAATTTGGGCTGATTGCACGAGATCCAGTCTTGTTGATTGGGTTATTGCTCGCCACTATATTCATCCTCACTTTTGTCTTTTTCCCCATCACCAAAGTTATTATTCGCGCTTTTTTTGATGAGGATAATGCGCTGAACGTTCAATATCTTGCCCGATATTTTGACCCGTACTTTGCTCCGTATCTGTGGCGCTCCTTGTTGGACACCATGATCCTGGGTATTTCCACCGCGACTTTGGGAACATTATTAGGGTTTATTTTCGCATACACAGTTGTGCGTTGTCACCCGCCAGGAAAACGCTGGATCCATATCCTGGCGCTAATTCCTATTGTCTCGCCCCCTTTTGCTCTGGCAATGGCAACAATTCTGCTTTTTGGCCGCAATGGCCTCATTACGGCTAAATTTTTAGGGTGGGAATTTACCCAAGGCACGAATGATATTTATGGCATGGATGGGCTGGTTTTTGTGCAGACGATCACCTTTTTCTCGGTATCTTATTTGATGCTGAGAGCTATGCTTGAGAGGTTGAATCCAGCTATGGAAGAGGCTGCGCATAGTTTGGGGGCATCTAAGTTTTATATTTTCCGCACGATTACCCTGCCCTTACTGGTTCCTGGGCTGGCGGCCTCCTTTTTGTTGCTTTTTGTAGAGTCTTTGGCAGATTTAGGGAACCCTCTTTTGATTTCTGGCAATGTCAATGTGTTATCTGCGCAAATTTTCTTGGCTGTCGCTGGGGAATATGATTACCAAAAAGCATCTACACTGGCTTTTGTTCTGCTGATTCCAACGTTGGTTGTGTTTATTGTGCAGCGTTATTATGTGAGCCGCCGTTCTTATGTCTCTGTAACAGGTAAACCGGCTGGCGGGCAAATTTTGGTGAAAGAACCGATTACGCGCTGGACATTTATTGCAATTACGTATGCGACTTTGGCGTTAATATTGGCCTTGTATATGTCTATTGTGGTTGGCTCTTTGAGTAAGGTTTGGGGCATCAATTACATGCCGACATTGACGCATTGGGAGATGATACTGAATCGGGGGAATGAGGCCATCATGGATACCACGTTCCTAAGTATTATGGCGACACCTATTGCTGTTTTACTGGGGATGATGATTGCATTTTTGGTGGTGCGCAAAAACTTTAGCGGCAAGGATGGCCTTGATTTTGGCTCGAATTTAGGGGCGGCTGTACCTGGTACGATTTTGGGTATTGGCTTTGTTTTATCTTTTGTGGTGACTCCCTGGCTTCTGGTGTGGGCGCTCTATATTGTGATGGCTTTGTTTTTTGTGCGAACCCTTTTTAATACACAGCGCGAACAATGGTTGAACTTGTTGTTTAGCTTATTGATTGCTGGCCTGATTTGGTTGTTGCAACGGCCGTTAGGCGAAACAGGTGTTATGTATTTGCTGGGTGGGTTGTATGTGGCGCTGGCTGTTTACTTCTTTTTTGCACGCCGAGATAAGAGGGCTGGCAAGTTGTTGGTGGGCTTGGGTGTCTATTTGATGATGTCTGATCTCGTTTTGTCTGTCTCTTACCCCATTGCAACTTTGAGCCGACAGATCGAAAGTTCTTTTTGGAGTGACGCTGTTTTTCAGATTGCTGAATACATTCAAGTGTTTTTCCAGGTGCCGCAGACGATTCTGATGATTCCCTATGTCTTTTTTGGTGTGGTGGTTGTGGATAAGGTTCAGGGGAAAGAACGGCCGTTTCTGGCAATTATCCTGCTCGGTTTAGGCGGAGCCCTCGCCTTCGTGGGCGAACCGTTGGCTATGGTGGGCACAGCCTTCATCATTATCTTTGCTTTTGCCGTGCGGAGCATGCCCGCCTCAGTGCGTTCAGGGGTGGCCTCCTTGCAACAAATAGATCCCTCAATCGAAGAAGCCTCAAACAGTCTAGGGGCTAATGCTGAATACACCTTCAGAAGAGTGACCTTACCCTTGATTACCCCTGCCCTGTTAGCGGGTCTCATCTTTGCCTTCACCCGCCATATGACAAGTCTGTCGGCCATCATCTTTTTGGTGAGCCCACGCTGGCGCATTGTGACAGCATCCATTTTGAGTGAATGGGAACAAGGCGGGGTGAGTATTGCCGCCGCCTATGCCACCGTGATTATTCTTCTAGTCCTGATGGCAATTGGCTTGATGTATATTGTAACCACGCGAATCTTAAAAGGTCGCAGCGACGTCGATTTGACGTTGGGAGCATAATGCTATGTACTTAAATTTAGACAACGTGACAAAGGTATTCCCTGGACGAGGGGGTGAGGGTGAAGTAACGGCCGTTGACCACATCTCCGTCAACATTGCCAAAGGTAAACTGATCACCCTGCTTGGCCCCTCTGGCTGCGGCAAAACCACCACCCTGCGCATGATCGCTGGGTTTGAGTTTCCCACCAGCGGCAACATCCTGTTAGATGGCAAAGAGATCAACAATTTGCCTCCCCATAAACGAGATATGTCGATGGTATTCCAAAGCTACGCCATCTTTCCCCATCTCAACGTCTTTGAAAACGTAGCGTATGGCCTAAAAGTTGCCCGGTTAAACAAAAATGAAATTACAGACCGGGTTAAGAAAACCTTAGCTCTTGTGGAATTAAGCGGCTATGAAAATCGGGCGCCCAACCAACTTTCTGGCGGGCAGCAACAGCGCGTGGCCTTAGCCAGAGCGCTCATCATGGAACCGAAAGTATTGCTTATGGATGAGCCCCTTTCCAACCTGGACGCCAAACTGCGAGAGCAAATGCGTAACGAAATCCGACGCATTCAGCAGTTAATCGACATCACCAGCGTTTACGTTACCCATGACCAGGTTGAAGCGATGACCATCTCCGACCGGATCATCGTAATGAACAAAGGGCGCATTGAGCAAAATGGCACCCCCACTGAAATATACCGACATCCGCAAAGCCGCTTTGTGGCCGATTTCATTGGGCGAGCAAACTTCATTAATGGAGTAGTGCGTGCCGTGGAAAAAGGGAAGCTTACTGTAGAACTTCTGGGACGTACCTTGACAATCGATGCGGCCAAAGATGCCTACACAGTCGGCACAGAAGTTACCGTGGTTGTTCGCCCAGAAATGATGGTACTCAACCCCGACAAAAGCGCTCATGTGGAGGGTATCGTACGCCGCGCTTCTTACTTAGGCGATGTAGTGGAATATGACGTGGAGGTTGGAACACAGCTGCTCTCCATGGTAGAAACAGATCCGCGTCATTTAATCATTCATCCCGTGGGGCAAATCGTGCAAATTGGTTTTCTTGAAGATTGTTTATATGTGCTGCCATTAGCATCTTAACGGGAATGGGGAAGCGGATGGCACGTTTTTGGCCAGGCTAATTACTTGCCATTCCTTACTCCATTCCTTAATAGTCAACTTGATGAATAGGCGGGGGAGGGTCGTCCCGTCCCCGTCTAAGTTTTCATTTTGCCAGTTTTGATTTCAACCATATAATTTGCGGCGCAACCGCGTTCGTCTGGTATAATTCCTGCGTATTATACAAAATGCAACTAGCTGGAGTAATATTCAGGCATGGCTCAACCCGATTTCCGAAACGAAGCAAAAAAATATTTTGACTACATGGTGGAACGACGACGCGATTTCCATCGTCATCCAGAATTAGGCTTTCAAGAAACCCGAACCTCAGGCATTGTCGCAGATACACTTACCAGCCTTGGCATGGAAGTGCAGCGGGGAGTGGGGCAAACAGGTGTTGTCGGCATCTTGGAAGGAACCAAACCAGGGCCGACCTTATTAGTGCGCTTTGATATGGATGCGCTCCCCATCCAAGAAGAAAGCAGGATAGATTACGCCTCTACCCATCCGGGGGTTATGCATGCTTGTGGCCATGATGGGCATACCACAATGGGATTAACCCTCGCCAAAATCTTTTCCAACTATCAGCAAGAGATGGCGGGTACCATCAAATTTATGTTTCAACCTGCCGAAGAAGGACTTGGCGGCGCCTTTGCCATGATTGCTGATGGCGTGTTAGACAACCCTAAACCAGATGCCGCGTTAGCCATGCACTTATGGACGCCAGAAGATTATGGCAAAGTACGTGTCGTAGAAGGGCCGTGTATGGCGTCATCGAGCATCTTTACCATCACCGTGCAAGGACATGGCGGGCACGGGGCTGCCCCCCATTTAGCCACAGACCCCATTTTAGCTGCTGCTCAAATTGTGACAGCTTTGCAAAGCATTGTCAGCCGAAACATAAACCCGCAAGACAGTGTGGTGGTGTCCATCGGGCAATTTGCGGCTGGCACCACCTTCAATGTGATTCCAGACCGTGCCGTACTAAAAGGCACTGTGCGCAGTTACAACAACGATCTGCACCGTAAGATTTACCGCCGTATTTTAGAAATGGCGCACAATATGGCCATCGCCTTTAGCTGTAAAGCCACCATGGAAACGATTGCCATCGTGGCTGCTGTCCACAATAGTCCTGCCCCAACGGCCGTTGTGCGTGAAGCAGCCGCCAAAGTGATGGGTGAAGCCAACATCGTGGAACACCGCACCATGGCTTCAGAAGACATGGGCTATGTTCTCGAAGAGATCCCTGGCTGTTACTTTTTCATTGGGGCAAGAAACGAAGAAAAAGGATACACCTTCCCCCACCATCATCCACGTTTCAACTTTGATGAGCGTGCCATGATCGATGGCGTGGCTGTCATGGGGCAGGCGATGGCCAATTACGTGATGAACAATTAAACTACCCCATATGAATACATTACCAGATTTCAATATCGTTTGTTTAGCTGGCGGCGTCGGCGGAGCCAAATTAGCCGAAGGGTTAGCTCAAATCGTGCCGCCCGAAAATTTGAGCATCATCGTCAACACCGGTGACGATTTCACCCATTTAGGACTCACAATCTGCCCCGATTTAGACACAGTTCTCTACACCTTAGGAGCCGTCGCCAATCCAGAAACTGGCTGGGGTCGGCAATCAGAAACGTGGCAGGTGATGGATGAATTAGCTCAGCTTCAAGGACCAGATTGGTTCCGTCTCGGCGACAAAGATTTAGCCTTACATTTAACCCGGGCACACATGTTGCAGGAAGGAAACTCCTTAACGGCCGTTACCCGCCACCTTTGCCAAACCTTAAACGTCTCAGCGGAAATTCTGCCCATGAGCGATCATCCCGCCCCCACCCACATTCAAACAGAAGCAGAACGGTTATCCTTCCAAACCTGGTTCGTGCAAAAAAAATGGCAGCCCCCCGTCAAGCAAGTCATCTTGCCAGAAATGGTGCATACTTCCGCCCAAGTGGCAAAACGGTTGGAAAAAGCAGATGTTGTCCTCATCGCGCCCTCCAATCCCTTTGTGAGCATCGACCCCATTCTCAACATATATCCGGTACGAGAGATGGTCATGGACTTACCCCAAGCTGTCATTGCCGTCAGCCCCATCATTGGCGACAGCGCCGTTAAAGGCCCCGCCGCCAAAATGATGAAAGAACTTGGCATGGCTGCCTCAGCAACGGCCGTTGCCAACTATTACGGTCAGCTCATCGATGGCTTTGTCTACGATACCGCTGATGCCAATCCACTAGGGCGCACAGATATTGCCGCCTTACGCACCAACACCCTCATGAAAAATGGGGATAGTCGCCGACGTGTAGCTGAAGAAACCCTGGCCTTTGCCCAGCAAATCATAGCGGGTGAATAGACACATCAACACCAATATCTGTTTATGAACACCTGGGCCATCCTTCCTGTTAAGTCACTGTCTCAAAGCAAAACCCGGTTAGCACACTTGCTGTCCCCGGCTGAACGGGCACGTCTCATGCAAAACTTGCTGGAACATACTATCGACACCTTGCATCAAGTTTCTGAAGTCTCCAAAACTCTTGTAGTCAGCCATGATGACACCGTTTTAGAGATTGCCGAACGTTACCAAACCGATACATTGATTGAAACAGCACCCTTTCAATTAAAAACGGCCGTTACTCAAGCCACTAAATATGCTAAACTACACCATGTGGATAGCATTCTCATCATCCCAGCAGATTTGCCTTTTCTGCAAGCACATGAAATTCAGCAGCTCCTGGAAAACAGATCACCACAAACAGCTTGCATTATTTGCCCCGATGAGACAGAAACCGGCACCAACGCCTTATTCATGCCGCCCCACACAGATTTCATATTTCAGTACGGGCCAAACAGCTTTCAAAAACATCTAAACGAAGCCAAACGCCTGCACATGACAACCCAAATTGTCAGTTATCCCGGTATTTGCTTCGATTTAGATACAGAAACAGATTGGCATATTTATCAGCAAACGTTAGGTGTAAATTTATAACTGGCGCAAGAGAATCCAGAGAAAAAACACCTGACCCCATAGACCCCTACAGGAGGTTCCTATGTCTAAAGATCGCGTTGCATTGTATTTACAAGACGCCCACTCCCTTCAAGAAGGTATCAAACTCGTTAAGTACGCCGAAGAAAAAGGGTTTGAGGCTGTTTGGCAGGCTGAAAGCCGGTTAGTACGTGACGCCATTGTCCCCATGGCAGCCTTCGCTGCCAACACCAGCAAAATCAAGGTTGCCAGCGGCGTTACCAACAACTGGACACGCAACATAGGCTTGCTTGCCGCCACCTTCCTTACCCTGGATGATCTGGCGCAAGATCGCATCATCTGTGGTATTGGTGCCTGGTGGGACCCTTTGGCCAGCAAAGTAGGCATCAATCGTCGCAAACCCCTTTCCGCCATGCGTGAAACCGTCCAACTCTTACGGCCACTGCTCAATTTAGAAACCGTCACCCATGATGGTGAATTTCATCACCTGGACGGCGTCACCTTAGATGTAGTCCACGGTCGAAAAGAGCCACGCAATGTTCCCATCTACATCGGGGCAACCGGCAAAAAGATGATGGAACTCACAGGCGAAATCGCTGATGGCGCTTGCCTCAACTACCTGGTACACCCAGACTACAACCTGCGTGCCATGGACTCTTTAGAAAAGGGTGCCAAGAAAGCGGGTCGCTCCATTGATGATATTGACCGGCCGCAGTTGATGATTTGCTCCGTTGATCATGATCGCAAAAAAGGGTTAGATAAAGCGCGTAAAATGATGGTGCAATACCTGGGACAACAACCGCATCTGATGAAAGCCAGCGGTGTCACCCAAGAGTTACTCGATGAAATCCATCAAGTGCTTTCATGGCCAGCAACTGACGAAGAAATCGAAGGCGCGATGCATATTGTGCCAGATGACGTTGTGCAAATGTGTACCGCCAGCGGTTCCCCGGCAGAAGTTAAGGCCAAAGTGCGTGAGTACATCGATAATGGCTGCACCTGCCCCATTCTTTATCCGCTGGGTGATCCTTGGCTAATGATTGACATCTTTAGTGAAGGTTACAGCTAGATCATTTTGGCGCTTGATTGCTTTATAGAATCAAGTGCCATCTCCTAAAACACCTAAAACTCACGGAAGCGGGGGGAGCTTTCACGAATATTTAATGCTTACTGGTACACTTTTCCCGCTGTAATGCCCACTTTCTTTACAGTATAATGTCAAAAACATAACCACTGAAGCCAACCATGACAGGTTTATTCAGCTTGTTAAAACAAAGGAAATTCACGCCATACACATTCAAATTTCACCATAGTCCAGTACATAAGCTAAGTTTCACATAGGCTAAAATGTAGATGATAGATCAAGATTATCGCCAAGAGTTACGCACAGACTCTTCCCAAGTCATTTTCCCTTTCACAGCTGTTTTAATCGTCCTCACTTGTACAGCTGCCATTATCTCTTCTCCGCTTCAAGAAGGGCGGTATTATTTTATCTACATTCTCGGTGGTCTATTATTCATTATTGCTTCTTGGAACCTGATTCAGCGAGGTTATCCCACTCTTGGTAGTTGGTTATATATCCTCTCCAACATTTTCTTTCTCACTTTAATTTTGGTCACAGAATATGTGCCGGGTCAAGTCGGCGTGTATCCCTATATCTTTAGTTTTCTTATTGTTATTTCGGCTATGATTCTGCCGATTTCCTCAGGCATGATTACGTGGGCAATCTCTACCATCTCTATCCTCGGCGGTCTGATCTTCATTGACGCGTTGAATATTGCCACCCTTATTGATTATTTGCCCGCCATTCTTGTCAATTTAATGTTGTCTATCCTTGCTTATTTGAGTGCGATGGAATGGCAAGTTGCAGTTGAATCAACCAGCTACTTGCACCTTCGCGTGCAGCAGCGGCGTGATGATTTGTTCCATACACAAGAAGAACTACGCCTGACAAACGGCCGTTTGCAATTTATGAATAGCCAGTTAGACCTCGCCCGCCAGGATGCAGAAAACGAACGTGATGTGCGTACGCGATTCATGAACAACGTCAGTCATGAACTACGCACTCCACTCAACTCAATCGTGAACTTTGCCCATATTCTCTCCCTGGGCGGACATGGCGAAGTGTCTGCAGGTCAGCAAGATTATTTAGAACGCATTGAAAAATCAGGCTGGCATCTTCTAAACATACTGAATGACCTGCTCGATATGGCCCAAATCGAATCCGGTGAATTCAAACTGCACCTGAGACCAACCCATCTTTACAACATCTGTGAAGAAGCCATGACCAGCACACGCGGTCTGCTTTTAGAAAAAGAAAATGAAATCGAGCTGCTCCGCGAATATCCAGAAGAGTGGCCCCCCGTTCTTGTGGATCAGATGCGTTTTAAGCAAGCCTTGATCAACTTATTAGGCAACGCTGCCAAATACACAGAAAAAGGCTATATCGCCTTGCGCGTCATCCCCCAAGAAGAAACAATTTCCCTCATCGTTGAAGATACAGGCATTGGCATTCCTCCTGAATTTCATCAGGCAGTATTTGAAGAGTTTCGTCAGGTGGATGACACCGTTGCCCGTAAACGTATTGGTACCGGCCTGGGCTTACCCATTACCCGGCATCTCATTGAACGACACGGGGGAACAGTCACCTTAGAAAGCACTGTTGGCCAGGGGAGTAAGTTTACAATCACATTACCCATCATCCAGTCAGAAACCGTCATTGAACCAGAGTTTGAGCTAGCTTAGGAACGGAAGTTAGCTCATACGACAAAGTTGTTTCCTTACAGCTCCTTGAAACTGATAGTGCCCTTCCGTATTTATTTTATTTCCTTAACACCAGCTTTTGATAAACCTCTCTTAATTTGATAAACTCCTAGGAACATCGTACACAATCTCATATAACCGGACTTGATTATGACTTCCTTATCAGATGCTTATATTATTGTTGTTGAAGATGACCCCAATGCGCGGCTCGTCACAATAGACTTGCTGCGTTTAGGAGGATCTGATCAATGTTTTTCGCGGAAGTCAGCCGATGCCGCTATTGAGCTTGCTATAAAATTACCCCAAATTGATCTCCTTCTCGTTGACATAAATATGCCAGGAAAAAGTGGGTTTGAACTCTTGGATGAAATACGGGCAAAGCCACAATTCAGTCAGACAAAGGTCGTGGCGGTTACAGCTGGCACATTTGAGGAAGATGTACAAAAGGCGCGTGATGCCGGATTTGATGGTTTCATCAGTAAACCACTCAAAACAACTGTTTTCCCATCCCAGATTCAACGTATTCTAAATGGAGAATCCATTTGGGATTGGCGTTAAGTGCACCTACATATAATAAGTGAAGGCATTGATGGATGCACTTTAAGTGACCCTTCCCCAGGAAAACAGGGAGTAATTTTTAGACGGTCACTAAGCTGCTTCCAACCATAAACGACTTAATCTGATCTTCGGAGGATCCGTGAAACGGCCGTTTCCCTTTCAACCGTATCATCAACAATCAACAGCCAGCCTGGTAGGGCTGGTTTTGTTTTTTTTGTTGTTTTTGGGCGCCTGTGGCCGTGAGGGTGAAGCCCCCGCTTCACCTGAAGAAACTCCCCTCCCCCCGGTTCAACAGCAAGGAGAACTGCTTTGCTCAGATGAGTGCGCTGCTAGAGGTCAATGTGGCAGCACACCCAATGACGAGCAAAAATTCATCTTAGGCCACCCAGAATTCCCAGCCGTAAGTGGCCACCAAATGACCTTTCCCACAGACCATACATTACCCATTCTTGGCACCCAAAGTAAACTTGTCCAAGAGCTGTCCTCAAAAGAACAGTTCATGCATACCTTCTTCCTGATCAGACGCGAAGACGAACGCACAGGCTGGGTTGCCGGTTGGTGCCTAAACCCCCAATAACTTATGATGAGTAACGACCAGAATCCCCAAATCCTACAAGCACTATTGGCCGCCCAACAAGCGGGCGAAGCCGTTGTCTTAGCCACGATCATCAAAACCAGCGGTTCCACCCCTCGTCACGCGGGCGCCAAAATGATTATCTACGAAAACGGCCGTTCTCTAGGCACAGTTGGTGGTGGAGAGCTAGAAGAACGGGTGCGCCACCTGGCTCAAGACGTAATGCAAGACGGGCAAGCCCGCACCATTGCCTACTCCTTAGTCGATGCCAATCGCGGCGACCCTGGCGTATGCGGCGGCGAACTAGAAGTATATTGCGAACGTTACCTGTCCCCCGCAACCATTCTCGTCATGGGCTGTGGTCATGTAGGGCAGGCCGTTGCCAGCCTTGCCAAATGGATGGGCTATCGCGTCGTCGTCTGCGATGACCGCCCTGAGATGGCCAACTCAGAAACCATTCCAGAAGCAGATCTGCACATCGCTGGCACCATAGAAGACGTGCAAAAAAACGCCCCTATCACCCGCAGCACCTTCGTCGTAGCAGTCACGCGCAACGTGCTAGTAGATCGGCAAATTCTACCCGCCCTGGCACACTCACCGGCACCCTACATCGGCGTCATGGGCAGCAAACGGCGTTGGCTCGAAACAAAGCGACTGCTGCAAGAAGATGGTCTCACCGAAACAGACCTGGCTCGATTCCACTCACCCATTGGCTTAGAACTCAACGCCGAAGATCCCAACGAAATCGCCATCAGCATCATGGCTGAAATTATCATGCTGCGTCGCCAGGGAACAGGGAAGCGTATGAGCAGCAAATAAGATCATTAAACACATCTCATTCTCGGTAGTCACCGTTCAAAAGTGACAAGTTTCCACCGAAATAGCACATTAACAAGATAAATGCGCATCCATAAATAAGCGACAAAATTGATGAATGCGCTTCCAGTGACCTTCACCCCTGAAAACCGGGGGCTAATTTTTAGCCGGTCACTATGCAAAAATCAGCCAGACACTTAGATGCTCCAGGTCAGAAAAAATCAGTCATGCGAGCAGCGGCCATACGCAAGCTGATCCCTCTAACCTGTGGCGTCATCCAGCACAATCCCCCTGCTGCCCCAGCCTATATGGGCGCAGGATTTCGCTGTTGTATCTGGCGAAGGGACAGGATTTAGCAATCTGACAATGTCAATGCCATTCCGTGTTTTATTTCATCGTCAACCCTTACGTGTTGCTCCCTGCATCCCCCATTTTCCCATTTTTCCTAACGAATTACTTGACACTTAAGCCGCTTAAATGAATACTTGAGCTATGAATCCCAAATACCACATTTCACGTTACGAAACACCCACATCACTTGCAGGTGCCTTAAAGCTTCTGGCAAAGGACGGCCGTTTCGCGCGTCTGGTAGCAGGTGGCACAGATCTGCTTCTTGAACTAGAACGCGGACAACGTCGCAACTGCCACATGCTCATCGACATCACACGCATTCCCGGTCTCAACCAAATCACCCAAGATGAAGATGGCACCATTCACATTGGCCCATTGGTAACACACAATCAAGTGATTGCCTCGCCAATTATTGTAAATCAAGCCTTGCCCCTTGCTCAGGCCTGTTGGGAAGTCGCTTCGCCGCAGCTGCGTAACCGGGCGACTGTCGCTGGCAATATCATCACCGGTAGCCCCGCCAACGACACGATCTCACCCTTGTGGGCATTAAACGCCCACGTGACGCTGGCTTCCACCCAGGGAGAACGCACCCTCCCCCTCGCTGAGTTTTACACAGGTGTGCGCCAAACCGTGATGCAAGCCAACGAGATGCTGACAGACATCAGCTTCTCCCCTTTGCCAGCCACGGCTCGGGGTACATTTGTAAAACTGGGGTTACGGCGTGCCCAGGCCATTTCCGTGGTCAATCTGACCCTGATCCTTGATTTTGAAGCTGATGGTGAAACCGTTAAAAAGGCAACCATCACGCAGGGCAGCGTGGCTCCTACCATCATTTCTACGCCTGTCGCAGAAACGTATCTCGTCGGCAAAACATTGACAGAGGAAACCATTGCTGAAGCCGCCCAACGGGCAGCAGCTGCCGCCACCCCCATCGATGACGTACGTGGCCCAGCTGCATACCGCACCGAAATGGTGAAAGTGCTTACAAAACGCGCCTTGTTCACTTTGCGGGCAGGCCAGGAACGCGATCATTGGCCGCAAGCCCCCACCATGCTTTGGGGAGATACCGATGGCTTATTCCCCACAGGTGAGGCGTTCCAGGCAAGTCATGACAACGAGAGTAAAATCACAGCAACTGTAAACGGCAAAGAAATAACGGCCGTTGGCGGCATAAACAAAACGCTGCTGCACTGGTTACGGGATGAAGGCTATCTCACCGGCACCAAAGAAGGGTGCGCAGAAGGCGAATGTGGCGCCTGCACCGTCATTTTAGATGGCATGGCTGTGATGTCTTGCCTGGTTCCAGCTCCCCGCGCCCATAACGCCCACATCATCACCATTGAAGGCCTGGCACAAAACGGCACCCCCCATCCTTTACAACAAGCCTTTATAGACGTCGGAGCCGTGCAATGTGGCTATTGTATCCCAGGCTTCCTAATGTCGGGCACCAAATTACTAGAAGAAAATCCATCTCCTGATCTTGAACACATTCAGCAGGCATTTGCTGGCAATTTATGCCGCTGTACAGGATACTACAAGATTATTGAAGCCGTAGAGAAAACGGCCGTTTCTGATGGAGGCGTACCATGAGGCTAGAAAAGAAAAAAGATGAAGAAATTGCCGCCAGAAAAGGGATGACCGGCAAAACCATCCTGACCTTTATCTGGTTAATCATCTCAACCGTTGTCGCCTACGGCTTCATCAACTATCTGATTGACATTGGTATTCTGTCATACAGCATGTTTTATAGTGTCGGCCTTCCCCGCCTGATACCAGAGTGGGTCATTACCATAGTTTTGGTTCTCGTGGTCGTTGTCCTCATACAAATTTTTCTGTTTTTTGGATTTGTCATCGTCAGTCCAGAAGGGCGACGGAAAACAGGAACACCCACAGCTTATTCACGCAAGAACAATTCATTTGATCAATTCGACAACGGGAGAAGAGATTAATATGACAATCAATACCCAGCCCATTCCCCGGGTTGACGCAAAAAACAAAGTTACAGGTTTAGCAGAATATCCCGGTGATCGGACACTCGAAAATCTTTTATACGGCAAAGTGCTTTTTAGCGATCAGCCTCACGCCCGCATGCTTGCTATGGACACAGCAGATGCTGAAGCAGTTCCTGGAGTCGTGGCCATCTTCACAGCCAAAGATGTGCCAGTCAACGAATATGGCCTCATCTTGCCTGACCAGCCGGTTCTCGTAGGCCTGGGCAGTGATAACCCATATAGCGACATCAGCCTGTGGGAAGGGGATCACATTGCCATTGTCATCGCCGAAACGGCAGAAGCCGCCGCCTTAGCTTGTGCCAAAATCAACGTTCAGTGGGAACAACGCCCCATCATCACAGACATGTTTGAGGCAATGAAAGACGAAATCATCCTCAACGGAGCCAATGGCACCAACATCCTCAAAAAATACCAGATCCGCAAAGGGGATATGGCTGCTGGCTGGGCCGAGGCAGATGTCGTCGTGACAGGGGAGTATCATTTACCCTACCAGGAACATGCTTACCTTCAGCCAGAGGCAGGCGTCAGTTACATCGACGAAGAAGGGCGCGTCACCATCGAAGTTGGCGGACAGTGGACGCATGAAGACCAGGAACAAGTGGCACATTCTCTCGGATTGCCATTGGAGAAAGTGCGCATCATCTACCCCGCTATTGGCGGCGCTTTTGGTGGTCGTGAAGACATGTCACTGCAAATTGTGCTCGGTCTAGCAGCCATGCGCCTCCATGAGCAAGGCATAGACCGCCCAGTGCGCATGGTTTGGTCACGCGAGGAATCGATTCGCGGACACCACAAACGGCACGAGGCGGTGGTGAAAGCAAAATGGGGAGCCACCAATGAGGGCAAGATAACGGCCGTTTCCGCTGAAGTTTTCATGAACAGTGGCGCTTATGCCTACACCAGCACAAAAGTGTTGGGTAACTTCCACCTCATGGTCACCGGCCCCTACGAAATCCCCAACGCCTACATTGACAGCTACGCCATCACCACCAACAACGTCCCTGGTGGTGCCTTCCGCGGCTTTGGCGGCCCTCAAGGTGCCTTCGCCGCCGAAAACCAGATGAATAAGCTGGCAGAAATGCTGGGCATGGATCCCGTGGCTCTGCGCTTAAAAAATATTCTCAAAGCGGGCAGCGAGCTAACCGTGCAGACGCCCATGCCCGCCAACGTCAGTCTGACAGAAGTGCTAGAAACTTGTGCAGAACGTGTGGGATGGGATAGAGAGATGGCAGCAGTAAACGGCAAGCCGTTTGCCAGCATTCAATCTCTAATCTCCAATCCCCAATCCCTCAAACGGGGGCGTGGGATTGCCTGCTCCTTCAAAAATGTCGGCTTTTCCTTTGGCGCACCAGAAAACTGTGAAGCGATTATTGAACTTTATGGCAGCACCGAAATCGACAAGGTAATTTTGCGTCATGCTGCCGCCGAAGTGGGTCAAGGCTCGCATACCGCCCTCAAACAAATGGCGGCAACGGCCGTTGGCGTTGATGTTTCCCTCGTTGAAATTGATATGTCTGATACCGCCAGCAGTGGCAACTCTGGCTCGGTCTCCGCCTCGCGCATGACCTTCATGGCGGGCAATTCCATCCGGCAGGCCGCTGAAAAAGCGCTGGAAAAATGGCATGACGAAGAACGCCCCGCCATCGCTCACGAACGTTACATCCCGCCCCCTACCCAACCCTACGACCCAGAAACAGGCGTGTGTATGCCTAACTTCGCTTATGGTTATGTGGCTGAGGCTGTCGAACTCACCGTCGATGTCGATACCGGCCACATCCGCATTGACCGGGTCGTCTGCGCCAATGACGTGGGCAAAGCGATCAACCCAACCCTGGTTGAAGGGCAGATTGAAGGGGCGGTAGTTCAGGCACACGGCTATTCGCTGATGGAAAATCTGCAGCTCAAAGATGGCCGGATCCTCAATCCATACCTGAGCCAATATCTTATTCCCGGCATCAGGGACATTCCCACCCATGTGGAATCCGTCATCATGGAAGTGCCGGATCCAATTGGCCCTTGGGGTGCCCGGGGCATGGCTGAAATGCCGTTCTTACCGCTGGCTCCCGCCATCACAGCGGCTGTACATGACGCCACAGGCGTCTGGTTCAACGAACTCCCGCTCATGCCACACAAAGTCGTGGCCAAGCTGCGTGAGCATGGCATTGGTGGCTAAAAACCGTGAGCGGTCATTGGCTCACCGCGAACCGATGACCGCTCATGTCATACTGATCACCACTCACGGAATACAATTACCGCCATGCTCTTCCCCAACCATCTCGTTCTCATTCGCGGCGGTGGCGACATTGCCACAGGCGTTGCTTATCGGCTGCATAAGGCTGGCTTTCCGCTTATTGTGTTGGAACTCGAACGGCCGTTAGTCATCCGGCGCACAGTGGCATTAGCAACGGCCGTTCTCCAAGAACAAGTCACCATCGAAGACCTTCATGCCCAGCTCGTCCAGACGCCAGAGCAAGCCCTCAACCTGGCCCAAACCGGCACCATTCCCGTCTTTGTCGCTCCTCAACTTGACAATGGCCAATGGCCAACGAGCAATCATCACTTGATTATAGTTGATGCACGTCTCGCCAAACGTAACCTTGACACCACTATCGACCAGGGCGATCTCGTCATCACCCTGGGGCCAGGCTTTACTGCTGGCGTGGACTGCCATGCCATCATCGAAACGGTGCGTGGTCACACGCTGGGTCGCGTCATCTGGCACGGTTCGGCGCTGCCCAACACGGGCATGCCCGGTATCATCGCGGGCAAAGGGAAAGAGCGCGTTTTGCGTGCGCCGGCAGCTGGCATTGTTAACTGGCAGTTGAAGATTGGAGATTTGGTCGAAGCGGGTGATGTGATTGGCACAGTTAATGGTCAGCCTGTTTCCGCCCCGTTTGCCGGAGTGGTTCGTGGCCTGATTGCCCCAGAAACGGCCGTTACCCAAGGTTTCAAAATCGGTGATGTCGATGCCCGAAAAGAGATTGACGCTTGTTTCACCATCTCAGACAAAGCTCTCGCCATTGGCGGCGGCGTCTTAGAAGCAATCCTAACCTGGATGAATAAAAGCGAGTAGCAGCTCGCCATGCCCGGCACAGCAATGCTGTACAGAAAAGTGGATGCAGGCTTTGGCAAGCTCCGCCCACAGCTAGCTATCATTTTTCTACCCTCCTAATATGCCCAAACATACTTTACGCCACGCTTTTAACCTCAAAGAAACCAACGAAATCGTCGCTATTGTCGGTGGCGGTGGCAAAACGAGCCTGATGTTTGCCCTGGCACATTCACTGCCAGGACGCATTGTGGCCACGACAACAACGCGCATTTTTGCGGCGCAGATGAAGTTGGCGGCGGCAGCGGTTTTTTACCCGGCAGCAGGCGCGGGAGATGCAGAATTTTTTGCCACTGTTTCTGAGGAACTGGACAAATGGGGGCAATGCTTGGTGATTGGGGAAGTAGGGGAGCAGCAGGAGAAGGCATTTGGCGTTCCGTTAACGCTGCCCGGACAGATGTTAGCCCAGCCAGATGTGGATTTTGTGCTAGTGGAGGCAGATGGCTCGCGCATGCGGCCTATCAAAGCCCCAGCCGCACACGAACCTGTTATTCCACCAGACAGCACGCTGGTGGTGCCAGTGGTGGGCATGGATGCGTTAACCCGGCCGTTATCGGAAATTGCGCATCGTCCAGAGAAAATTGAGGAGTTGTTAATGGTTAATCCTGCGACAAGCGCAGGGCAAGTTTCCCCATGGTCAAGGGTCAATGAGATGCTCACGCCAAAAGCAGTCGCGCAAATTCTCACGCACCCTTTGGGTGGGCTGAAAGGCGTGCCCGCGGGGGCACGAGTGATTCCGCTGTTGAACAAGGTGGAGCGTGACGCCCCATTGGCAGCAGCGCAAGAGATCGCGCAGTTGATATTGCATGAGCCGCGTATTGAGCGGGTGGTGTTGGGAGCCATGCAAGCAGAAAACCCCGTTGTGGAAGTATGGGGAAGAATAACGGCCGTTGTCCTGGCTGCCGGTAAAAGCACACGCATGGGACAAACGAAGCCGCTTTTACCTTGGGGCGAGACCACCATCCTGGGACAACTCTTGCAAAACCTCAAAGCCTCAACCGTGCACGACATTAGGGTCATCTCTGGGCATGATGCAGACGCAGTGGAAGCCGTCGCTCAAGCTGAACAAATTCACAGCATACGGAATACAGAGTACGCTTCGGGTGAGATGCTCTCTTCATTGCAAACGGCCGTTCGCCACCTCCCCGCCCATACCGAAGCCATCCTCGTCATGCTCGCCGACCAGCCGCTGGTCACACCAGCCACCATCGACCTGCTGCTAACTGCCTTCCGCCAGGGACAAGGTGACATCATCGCCCCCATCTATGCAGGGCAACGTGGCAATCCTGTCCTCATCAGCCGCCGCTTCTTCAACGAGCTTTTAGCCCTGCCTGCTGGTTCTGCGCCGCGCAAGCTACTGCGCAGCAACCCAGACGCTGTTCACCTCGTCGAAACAGCCGACGAATCCATCCTCATCAACCTGAATGATCCCGAAACTTATAAGCGCTGGCGGCCTTAGAAAAAACATCGTTCATCATCAGTTTCAAGAAACAGTAAGGGCGCATCCATCAATGCCCGCACTTATTTATGGATACACACCAAGGAGCAGCAGAGGATATTTGTCCCGATAAGAAAGAACTATTAGCATAAGTCCCCCCCAGATAACCCCGCAGAAATTCGCTGCGCCTTCTTCAACATGATAGGCCTCAAGAATGATTAGCCCGCCTCTCAACCATATTGCCAATTGACGAACCCATTTCACCTGCTAAGCTATACGTAGGAACGGGAATTAAGTCATACGACGAAGTCGTTACCTTACTGTTCCTTTAAACTGACGAGGCAATGCCATATTTTACTTCATCGTCAGTCCTTATTGGATGGGGTTGCCCTTAGCTTCATGTCTCAGGCAAAAACCAACAATCACAAGCAGAATTATAAAGTGGCAGCCTGGCCGGATAACAAAGCTTCTAAGACCCTTGCCACTTTATCATCCTTATCAAAAAGGACACATTATGACTGAAACGATCTTCCAAATACAGGATGTCGTCAAAATCTACAATACAGGCGCGGGAGGCTTTACGGCACTAGATGGCGTTTCCTTTGACGTTCAAAAAGGGGAATTTCTGGGCATCATTGGCAAATCTGGGGCAGGTAAGACCACCTTGCTCAACATGCTCTCCGGCGTCAGCAACATCACAGCAGGGAAAGTGCTGTTTACGCCGCAAAAAACAAGCAAAAAGAACCAGAGAAACACCCTGCTGTCCATCGGCGATATGAGCCAGGACGAACTCTCTGTGTGGCGCGGTGAAAACATGGGCATCGTCTACCAATCCTTTGAGCTGCTGCCCCAGATCAACCTGGTTGAAAACATCATGCTACCCCAAGAATTTGCCGGGAAATTCCGACCCGGTATTAGCCGCGAACGAGCTTTAGCACTGCTCGATATTGTGGAACTAAGCGAACATGCCTACAAACTGCCAGCCCATATCTCAGGGGGGCAAAAGCAGCGGGTCGCCATTGCCCGGGCTCTGGTCAACGAGCCATCCGTCATCGTGGCAGATGAACCAACGGGCAGCCTGGATAGCGTCACGGCAGAAGTTATTTTCAACATCTTTGCCAGGCTGGTGGATCAGGGCAAAACAGTCATCATGGTGACCCATGATATGGATTTAGCCGAACGCTTCTCCCGCTGTCTGCTCATTTCTGACGGGCAGCTTGTGGATGAACTGACGCACGAACCAGAAGAAACCGCTCAGGAGGAGCCAGAGGCACAGCTAATCAAAGGGCATACCGGCTCCTTATTGGCAAACCTTAACACAGAAACCACCCACGACACCTCTATTCCGGCCGTTTCCTTGAAATCAGTAGTGAAAACCTACGTCAACGCCGCAGGCAGTTTCACGGCACTTAAAGGCGTCGATTTATGTGTGGCTTACGGGCAATTTGTAGCCATTGTAGGCAAATCGGGCAGTGGTAAATCTACTCTGCTCAACATGCTCACGGGCATCGATCATCCCACTTCTGGACAAGTGCTAATGGGTGGCGAGGACATTTACAGCCTCTCTGAAAGCCAACGCGCGTTATGGCGTGGAAAAAATGTAGGCATCGTGTTCCAATTTTTCCAACTGCTGCCCACGCTGACTTTGCTGGAAAACACCATCCTGCCTATGGATTACTGCAATGTGTACCCTCAGCAGGAAAGACCCAACCGCGCCAGGGAACTGCTTAAAATGGTGGGACTGGAAGACTACATGCACAACCTGCCCGCTAACGTATCCAATGGGCAGCAGCAGGCAGCCGCCATCGCCCGCTCCATCGCCACCGACCCATCCATCATCGTGGCAGACGAGCCCACGGGGAATCTGGACACCCGTTCTGCTGATGTGATCATTCGCGTATTTCAGGAACTGGCTGACCAGGGCAAAACGATCTTGCTGGTGACGCACGATCCGTCGTTGACCAGCCGTGTTGACCGCACGGTGATTATCTCCGATGGTGAGATTATCGACCCCATCGTGGCTGATACGCTGCCGTCACTGGATCATCCGCAGATGCTTTATGCCACGCATGAAGTGGCCAGGCAAGTTTATGAGCCAGGCACGATCATTATTCGCCAGGGTGAGCCAGTTGACTATTTCTACATGATTGCAGAAGGGCAGGTAGAGATTGTAGGCAGCAGAGAAACGGCCGTTTCCACTCTAACCACTCACGAATTCTTCGGCGAAATAGAGTTAATGGGCGACGAAAAAGCGATCTCCACCGTACGCGCTGGCCAAAATCCAGTTGAACTCTCCCTCCTGCCCAAAAAGGAATTCTTCAAAATTATGACCGACTCCCCTGACACCTCAGCCCAAATCATGCAAGTTGCCGCAGAGCGGCGTGAAGAAAACAGGGCGCGTCGCCAACTGGAGGCGACCCCATGAAACTAAGTTTCCTTAAACCCAGTTGGCGCAAAGTTCTGGCCGATTTAGGTGGCAATTTATCTCAGACCATCCTCGTTGTTGCCTCTATTGCCGTGGGGGTGTTTGCCGTAGGCACCATCGCCACCATGTATGTCATCTTTGAAGAAGACATTGGCGTTAGTTACGCCTCCGCTCAACCAGCTAACATCGAAATCCTCACCGATCCCTTTGATGAGTCACTTGTCAAAGCGGTTGAACGTATTCCTGGCGTCATTGACGCCGAAGGGCGCCACCTGGTCTCCGTGCGTGTCAGCCCCGATGGCGAAGCATGGAAACCATTAGACATCATGGCTGCCGACGACTACACCACAATCCATATCAACTTGATTACACCCGTTGACGGGACGATTTATCCCCAAGACCGTGAGCTGATTGTGCGTGAAGACATCATGAACAATTCTGGCTTGCAGGTAGGAGATGAGGCTGTTGTGCAACTGCCAGATGGCACAGTGCGCACCATGCCCGTTGTGGGCGTGGTGGGCGATCAATACGCTGCCGGTGATTTCACCGCTCCTCCTCGTGGTTACGCCACGCTGGACACCGCCTCTTGGCTGGGTGGCTATGAACTCTACAATCGGCTCTACGTGCAAACCGAAAATGGCAACGATATTGAAGCCATTGATGCTGTAGCAGAATTAGTCGAAGACAAAATTGAGCGAGATGGGAGCAATATCTATCGCACCAATACCAACCTCACCACAGAGCATCCCATGGAGTCTACCGCGCTGGCCATGATTAGCGTGCTGGGTGCGTTAGGCGTGCTGATTATGCTCTTGAGCAGTTCACTCATCATCAACACGCTCAACGCCTTGTTAGCACAACACCGTCGTCAAATTGGTGTCATGAAACTGGTGGGGGCGCGTAGTTTCAATATTTCTGCGATGTATATCGCCCTTATCATCGGTTATGGCATCATCGCGTTGACGATTGCGGTGCCGTTGGGTATGGCCGCCGGTTATGGCTTATCTTTGTTCATGGGCAATTTCATGAGCGTCACGATCCAAGGCTTCCGCGTTGTGCCCATTGCTGTTGGCTTGCAAGTGATTTTGGCATTTGCCATACCGCTGTTTGCCGGTTATTTCCCGGTTAGCAAAGGCTCCCGCACCACGGTACGCCGCGCCATCAGTGAAGAAAATACTGTTGAACAAAGTGGGGGCACAGGTTTGTTGGATAAATTAGGCGTTTGGTTTAAATGGCTGTCACGGCCGTTATTGCTCTCCATCCGTAATACCTTCCGTCGGAAAGCCCGGCTGGTGCTAACCTTGTTTACCCTCATCGTGGCTGGCGCCATTTTCATTGCGGTGTTCAACGTGCGTTTTTCCCTCAACAGCTTCATGGACATGCTGGGGCAGCACTTCATGGCAGATGTCACCGTGACCTTCAGCGAGCCTTACCGCATCTCCCAGGTGGAACAAATAGCGTATCAAGTTCCTGGCGTCGAATACATTGAAGGCTGGGGATTTTCCCTTGCTGAACTTGTCGATGAAAATGATAAGCTTGTATCAAATATGTATCTCCTGGCGCCACCAGGGGAATCTACTCTGTTAAAAGCAGATATGCTGGCGGGACGTTGGTTAGAACCCACAGATGAAAAGGCAGTAACAGTGGCTGATTCCATCTGGGAACATTACCCAGATTTGCAGCCAGGTGGCACCTTGCGCATTGATTTGCCTGGCCATCGGGTGGAAGAGTGGGAAGTGGTAGGCATTTTTCGCTTCATCAACATGATTGGCGACATCGTCGCCTATACCAATAACGAAACGTTGACCCCCATGACCAATATGACAGGGCAATCTGCCTCATACCGCGTGGTTACTGATGACATCACTATGGAACGACAGCTTGAAGTCAGCCAATCACTCCATCAGGTTTTGCACGATCATGGCTACAAAGTGAGTAACATCGAAGCTGGTTTGGTGACCCGCCAGCAGCAGTCGCAAGCGATGAATATTTTAGTGATTTTCTTGCTAACAATGGCGATATTAACGGCCGTTGTGGGCAGCATTGGTCTGATGGGCACCATGGGCATGAACGTGCTGGAACGCACCCGTGAGATCGGGGTGATGCGAGCCATCGGCGCGGTGGATGGAGAAATCATCAAGTCAGTAGTCATCGAAGGCATGATGATCGGCTTGATTAGCTGGATAGCCGCAGTGATACTGTCATTCCCCATTAGCTACCTCCTGCTAAAAATCATCAGCGAAGCCTTGATCGACACGACAATGCCCCTGCAAATCACCTGGCAAGGATTCGCCATTTGGATAGGCGTTGTCGTGTTCTTGTCTGTGGTAGCCAGCATGGTGCCCGCCCACAGCGCAGCACGTCTGACAATCCGGGAAGTGTTGGCGTATGAATAGGGGGGAAACGACGTTCCCCTTACACCAAAGAGACAAACAAGGCAGCCAATGAAGTGCCCGGCACTTGATTACGCAGCTTCCCGCCCAGGAAGGGAAATGAAGCCATGCAACAAAGTTGTTTCCTTAATCACACCTATCATTGCGAGTTTGGAGGGAAATTGAGACAATTCATCTGTTTACTGTTCATTGATCATTGAACACTGTTTACTGAAACCTATGCCAAAAACGACACAAATCATTCACTGGCGTATTCGACGTCAGCAGCGGCGCAAACGCAGCGGGCAAACCTTGCTCAAGATAGCAGGGATAGTTGCGCTGGTGCTGTTGATCGGGTCATTTTTCTTTGTGATAGGGAGTATGGGCGTGGTAACGGCCGTTTACGCTTACTTTACTCAAGACCTACCCGACTACACCCAGTTGGCCTTGCTAGGACAAAATGAATCCAACACCTTCGAGACCAGCAAAATCTACGCCTGGGGCGATGAGCAAGCAGATGGCAATCGAGATGCGGTCCTCATCTACGAAATCATCGACCCGCTGGGCGGCGACCGACAGTGGGTGACACTGGATCAGGTGCCACAAAACTTCATCGACGCCACGGTCGCCATTGAAGACAAAACCTTCTGGACCAACCGTGGTTTTGACACCGAAGGCATAGGCCGCGCTTTTTACGAATACGCTCTCAAAGGCGGCGGCGTCCAAGGCGGCTCTTCCATCACCCAGCAAGTCATCAAAAACAACATCATCGAGCCTGAACGACGCACAATCGGCGCCGAAGTAGGCTTCGACGATTATCGGCGCAAAATCGAAGAACTGCTTCTAGCCCACCGCGCCACCAACACCTACTCCAAAGAGCAGATTTTAGAATGGTATCTCAACACCAACTTTTACGGCAATCTTGCTTACGGCGTAGAAGCTGCTGCCCAGGTCTACTTCGACAAATCCGTATCTGAACTAACATTGCCCGAATCCGCTATGTTGGCTGCCATCCCTCAATCACCTGCGCTCAACCCCATCCATAATCCAGAAGATGCCAAAGCACGACAAGAGCTGGTGCTGGACGCCATGACCCGAGAAGGCTTCATCTCACCAGAACAAGCCGCTGCTGCTAAATTAGCACCTTTGCAAATTCAACCCAACACCGAAGAACGCTTCGACATCATCGCCCCGCACTTTGCCCTGGAAGTGCGCCAGCAACTTGAGCAGCTGTTAGGCATAGAATTGGTGCTGGGCGGCGGATTAACCGTCTACACCACCTTAGATTTGGTGATGCAGCAGCAAGCTGAATGTGTGGCACAGGCACAAGTTGCGCGGCTCTCTGGAGCGCTTGGCTCCGGTCTGCCAGCTGACGTAGAAGCAAGCTGTGACGCCCTGGCTTATCTACCTCCATTAAACACAGCCGATATTGGCGTGGATCATCAAGTCAACAATGCGGCCGTCATCATGCTCGATCCCAAGACCGCAGAGATAAAAGCATTGGTAGGCAGCCTCAACTATTGGGATGAAAGCATCGACGGCTCCTTCAATGTGGCGGTAGATGGTTTGCGCCAACCAGGCTCGTCATTCAAGCCGTTCACCTATCTGACGGCATTAAGCCAGGGCTACAATCCCGCCACCATGATGCTCGACGTGGAAACTGACTTTGGCACCCCCTATAACGGCATCCCCTACGTGCCACAAAACTATGACCGCCTGTTCCACGGCCCCGTCCGCTTACGAGCCGCGCTGGGGAACAGCTACAACGTGCCTGCCGTGCAAGCGATGAGTTGGGTGGGTGTCGATAAAGTGCTGCGCACCGCCCATAATTTAGGCATTACCAGCCTCGACCAGAACGCCAGTGATTATGGCTTATCATTAACGCTGGGCGGGGGTGAGGTTTCCTTGATAGACATGGTCTACGCCTACAGCGTTATAGATAACAACGGCGTCATGGTAGGGCAGCCACGGCCGGAGGCAGAACAGCGTCTAGGCTACCGTACCCTGGATCCCGTCATGATTTTGCGCGTCGAAGATCGGGATGGCAATGTGCTTTACGAGTACACACAGCCGGAACAACGGGACATCATCACACCCCAGTTAGCTTATTTGATGAATGATATTTTGTCTGACCGCAGTGCCCGTTGCAGCGGCTTTGGCTGCCCCAACGTATTGGAACTGCCAGATAATCGCCCTGCTGCTGTCAAAACCGGCACCACCAACGATTATCGGGATGCGTGGACGGTGGGCTACACGCCGCAATTGGTCACAGGTGTCTGGCTGGGCAACACAGACAACAGCGAAATGGAACGTGTGCCCGGTAGCAAAGGGGCGGCTCCTGTGTGGCATGCGCTCATGAGTTGGGCGCTGGCTGGAGAACCAGTTGTGCTTTGGCAACGGCCGTCTGGTCTGGTGGAAATGGCAGTGTGCCATATTTCCGGTCTGCTGCCCACTGAGCATTGTCCTACTGTGTCAGAAATTTTCATTGCAGGTACGCAGCCGACGGTTTACGACAACATCTACCAGGAACTCGCCATCAACCGGGAGACGGGGCGGCTGGCAACCATCTACACTCCTCCTGATTTGGTTGAAAATCGCGTTTATCGCATCTACCCGGAGGCGGCTGCCGATTGGGTGCGTGAAAATGAAATTGAAGCGCCGCCAACAGAGTTTGATACCATCACCGATCCAGGTGTGGTTCCCCAGAATGCCCAGATTCGGCTGCCAGCTAACTTTGATTTTGTGAGCGGTGAAGTTGATCTGTTTGGCACGGCCAATGGCGAGGGGTTTTCCTTTTACCGGCTGGCTTATTTTGAGGGACTGACCCCCGACAATCTGCAATCTATCGGTGACAATGTGGAGGAGCCGGTGACGAATGATGTGCTGGGCACGTGGGATACGAGCGGGTTGAGTGGCCTGTACACCATTCTGCTGACCGTGCTGCATGAAGACGGCCGTTTTGAAGAGTCTAGCGTGCATGTCACCATCGACAACCAGCCACCTGAAGCTGAAATCCTGTTCCCGCTGCCCAACCAGGAGATCTTCACCGACGAAGAGTGGGTTCTCATCCAGGCGCAGGTTACCGATGATCTGTCGCTGGAGAGTGTGGCGTTCTACGTGGACAACGCCGCAGTGCCGTTTGCGATCAGCACCGTGCCCCCTTTCACCGAGAAATGGACGATTCCCGGCCCTGGTTGTCATACCTTCCGGGTAGTGGCGGTGGATGCAGCGGGGAATGTGGGCAGAGAAACGGCCGTTTCTGTGTGTTTAGTTAAACGGTAAACCCTTGTACATGGCTGAGCTTCTTTTGGGGGCGGAAGAAGAGGGGGGAACTTCCTGCTCATTTTCCTACAGGCACAATGATTGACATTTGTCACAGCTCATACCTGACAAATGTCATCACTTCTCTGTTTTCCTCAATCAGGGAATTGACAAGCCACTCTTAAAAAGTATAATTGTCATACAACCATACGACCTTACGATAGTACAACAATGTTAAAACGAACTCCTTAATGTTAAAACGAACTCCTTCCCTAACGGAACAGGCTAAGTCCCACATCAAACAGTTGATCCAGGATGATGCCTTCATTGAGGGTAAAATCCCCTCCGAAACCGAACTGGCCGCTGATTTAGGCGTCAGTCGTACCACCATTCGTGATGCCCTCAGCCGACTAGAAAATGAAGGTGTTGTCTTTCGTAAGCAAGGAGCGGGGACCTTCGTCAACGAAGCTGGGCTGCAGATCAAGTCCCGCCTGGACGAAATCTGGGCTTACGAAGAAATGTTGGCCGTCCATGGTTACACCCCCTCAGTACGTATCCTAGATGTCACCTGCCATCCCGCAGATGCCAAAACGGCCGCCGACTTAAACATTGCTGAAGGTGACGAACTTATTGTCGCCCGCAAACTTTTCCTGGCTGACAACCAACCTGTCATCCTGTCATACAACTACGTTCCCACCAACATCTTAACCGACCCATACGAACCCAGCGATTTTGTGGAGCCAATTTATAGCTACTTGTGGACAAACGGCCGTTCTCAATTCAACTACTTCCTTTCTGAAATTGTCCCCATGGTAGCAGATGCCAACCTGGCAAAAGCACTCCACATCCAACCGCAAACACCATTATTCTCAATGCATGAAATTGGCTACAACGACAACAACGACCCCATCCTGAAATCAACATCCTGCTTTCGTGATGATCTCGTCCGTTTTCGTCTCATACGCCGACAACAACTATAAACAACCTACAGGCTGCGTAGAAAGCCAGAGTGGCTCTGCGTAATCTGCGGATGAAAATCATAAACCCTGAATCGAGGCTAAATCAGCCCGAGAACTCAATAAGGAGAATTAACATGAGAAGCTTTGCAGGCCGAGACATTTTGTCTCTTAAGGATTTTGAACGAAACGAATTTTTCCGCGTCTTTGAAATTGCCGAAGAATTGGAACCCATTGCCCGGAACCGTCAGAACACAGACTTGTTGCAAGGCAAGACCCTGGTCACCGCCTTCTACCAACCCTCCACCCGCACCCGTTTGGCTCATGAAGCCGCCATGATCCGCCTTGGCGGTCAAGTAACTGGCTTTTCCGACGCCAAAATGACTCGCGCTGGTGACTTCTATCAAGAAACCATCAAAGACACCATCAAAATGCTTGAGTTCTATGGTGACGTTGTCGTCATGCGTCATTTCCAACAAGGCGCACCCCATGAAGCCGCCAAATGGGCCTCCATTCCCATTATCAACGGGGGTGATGGCTGGGGCGAACATCCCACCCAAATCCTCACCGACTTCTACACCGTTATGCGCGAAAAAGGCCGCCTGGATGGTCTAAAATGGCTGGCTGTCGGTGATATGCGCATGCGCACTATGCACTCCCTGGCCTATGGCTTGAGCCAATTCGACTGCCCCATCACCTTCGTTTCCCCCGAAGATCAACGTCTCACCGACGAAATGAAAGCGGATCTCAAGAACTACAGCTTGAATTTCAAAGAAGTCGAACACGTCGAAGAAGCCATTGCTGACGCCGATGTCATCCTCGTCGAACCCGTTGTCCAACCCGACTACACCAAATCCCGTGACGAACGTTCTGGCGATGTCGGGCTCACCCCATCCAACTACAAAATCACCCGCGAATTGCTTGAAAACAAAGCAAAATCCGACGCCATCTTGCTTCACTCCCTGCCCCGCATGGACGAGATTCCTCCAGATGTGGACATCACCCGCTGGTCCCGCTACTGGCAAGAAGCCTTCAACGGCGTCGTCATGCGCATGGCCTTGCTTGCACTCGTCTTAGGCGCAACTGAATAAAGTTTTTAAAGGTTCAATAGTCTGGTAGCCAGTGAGGGGCAAGCACAACTTCACTGGCTATTCGACTATTAGACTTATTGACTAAAAAAGGAGAACAAAATGCAAACCGGATTACGTGGTCGTGACTTCATCAGCGACCTGGATTTTTCTAAAGAGGAAGTTGAAACCGTATTAGATGTGGCTTGGGACTTAAAAATGAAACGCGCACTGGGTATTCCCCATGCATCTTTGCGTGACAAAGTGTTGGCGATGTTGTTCTACTTCTCCAGCACCCGTACCCGTGGTTCTTTTGAAGCTGGCATGGCTCAGCTGGGTGGCCATGCTGCATTTATCGAAAGTCGTACAACACAAGTTTCACACGGTGACACAGAAGTAGAATTAGGTGAAATTTTTGGCCGTTATTTCGATGGTATCGCTATCCGCCATTGTGACTGGGGTATTGGCAACCGCTACTTAAGGAACGTCGCCTCTTCCTCTCGCGCCCCAATACTCAACATGCAATGCGAAATTTATCATCCCCACCAATGCCTGGCTGATTTGATGACCATCATGGAAAAGAAAGGTCGCAATCTGCGCAAGAAGAAAATGGTTGTTTCTTGGGCATACGCTTCCTCCTATCTCAAACCAATGTCTGTGCCCCAATCCCTCGTCCTGCAAATGCCTCGTTTTGGCATGGACGTTGTCTTGGCGCATCCGCCTGAATTCCGACTGATGCCCGAAATTATGGATCAAGCGCAAGAAATGTCGCGGAAATACAACACCAGCTTTGAAGTTGTCCATGATATGCAAGAAGCTTGTGAAGATGCCGATGTCATCTACGCTAAATCTTGGGGACCGCTCATGACCACCAACGATCCAGATGAAGGCAAACGTATCCAGGATCAATACAAAAACTGGTACGTGGATGATGCCCTCATGGCTCGCGGCAAAGATGATGTTATTTACATGCACCCCTTGCCTGCTGACCGTGATATTGAAGTTGCCAGCTCTGTTCTTGACGGTCGCCACTCTGTCGTCTTCGATGAAGCCGAAAACCGTCTACACGCCCAAAAAGCTGTCATGGCTCTTACCATGAGTTAAATTGTCAATTGCTAATTCTCAATGGTCAATTGTCAACGCAGCATTGTTTAGTCTCATGACTACTGGACTTAAAGCTATGGATCACGTAAAACACTTAAAATGTCTCATCTGTGGTCAGGAGTATGCCCCAGATGAAATTGAGTATATTTGCCCGGATCATGGCAACGATGGCATTGTGGATGTGGTGTATGATTACCAGTTAATCGGGCAGCGCATCAGCCGCGAATCGTTGGCTAAGAATCCAGACCAAACGATTTGGCGGTACAAACCGCTGTTGCCAGTGGCGCCTGATGCTCCGGTGCCACCGCTTACTGTCGGTGGCACGCCGCTTTATCAAGCTGACCGCCTGGCAGCCGGGTTAGGCTTAAAGCATGTTTGGGTGAAGGATGACGGCCGTTTACCCACCGCCTCCTTCAAAGACCGTGCCAGTGCCATTGCTGTGGTTAAAGCGCAAGAGAAAGGCGCAGAAATCATTACCACCGCCAGCACAGGCAACGCTGCGGCAGCATTGAGCGGGCTTTGTGCCAGTGTCGAGCAACCCAACGTCATTTTTGTGCCGCAAGCTGCCCCGCAAGCCAAAATCGCACAGTTGTTGGTCTTTGGCTCTAAAGTGATGCTGGTCAAAGGCACGTATGACGATGCTTTCGAGCTGTGTCTGGAAGCAGCCGCTGAGTATGGCTGGTACAACCGCAATACCGCCTACAATCCGTATATGACCGAGGGCAAGAAAACGGCCGTTTACGAAATTTGCGAGCAGCTCAACTGGCAAGCCCCCGATGTCATCTTCGTTAGCGTGGGGGATGGCTGCATCATCGGTGGTTTGCACAAAGGGCTCAAAGATTTGCTGGCGCTCGGCTGGATAGACCACATGCCGCGCATCATCGGCGTGCAGGCAGAAGGCAGCGGCTTCATGTACGAAGCGTGGCGTGATAGCGAAGATGTCCTCACCAAAGCGCCCGTCTCCGGCATCACCGTCGCCGACAGCATCAGCGCAGGCCTGCCCCGCGACCGCATCAAAGCCCTGGCCGCCGTCAAGGAAACCAACGGCGCCTACGTCAGCGTCACCGACGACGAAATTTTAGAAGCCATTCCTGCTTTGGCTCGCGGCTGTGGCGTGTTTGCCGAACCGGCTGGTGCCACTGCCTATGCTGGCCTCATCAAAGCCCTTGAACTAGACCTGGTCAATGCAAACCATCGCATTGTCGTCCTCAACACCGGCAACGGCCTGAAAGATGTCGCCAGCGCCATGAAAGCAGTTGACATGGTCGGCACCAAAGCAACATTAGTAGAACCGGATATGGCGGATCTGAAACGAATCATGGCAGACAAATAATAGAGAAAAAAGATCGAAGATTGAAGATCGGTGATGATTTGTGCGCCAATCTTCAATCATCAATCTCTTCAAAGGAAACATTATGAGCGATTTAATTGATTTAACCATTCACGACGAGGGCAAGTTAGAACAAGCCATCCAACGCGCCCGCAAACAAAATATCATTATCCCCACCTTCAAGCAGATGATTGACCCCAGCCTGACGCCAGAACCTATCAAGAAAAAACTGGCAAACGTGGGTCTGTGGGATCTGAATCCACTGAACCTGTTCCGCATCACCTGGCATAACGAAGCCAAACCCAGCGGGGGCAACTTCGGCGGCGTTAACTACCTGGTACTGCCTAAAGAACTGACCGGCGTTGACGCCAAAATCATTATCCTCCTGGGCAAATGGTTCCCCACCGGGGCTCACAAAGTCGGTGCCGCCTTTGGTTGTTTGGTACCTCGTCTCGTAACAGGACAATTTGACCCCACCACCCAGAAAGCTGTCTGGCCCTCCACCGGCAACTACTGCCGTGGTGGCGCTTACGACTCCAACCTGTTAGCCTGCGAATCCATCGCCATCTTGCCTGAAGAAATGAGCCAGGAACGGTTCGATTGGTTGGCCTCTGTCGCTGGTGAAACTATCAAAACCCCTGGGTCAGAAAGCAACGTCAAAGAGATTTTTGA
>PDQY01000104.1 GCA_002746795.1 Chloroflexota bacterium
CCTGATGACATTGTGCGCGAAACTTTGCAGACATTCTTCTATCATAATACAAAGTCAAAGCCAGTTGTGTTACCCAATATCGTCAGAAATTAGGTTTTGCTTCTCAGGTAAACGGCCGTTCTCTAGGTGTCTGGTTAGGGCATGGTGAGGATGACGCCCTGGCGATCATCGGTTGGCCAATGGGCGGCTCCGTGTCTGCTTGCTAAAGGGGATCGCGCCAAACGGGGCAGGTCATGCAGTGGCCGCCACCTCGACCGCGACCTAGTTCAGCGCCGGGAATGGTGAGAACCGCCACCCCGGCACGGCGCAGACGGGTGTTCGTCCATTCATTGCGGTCATAGGCAACCACCACGCCTGGCTCCAGCGCCACCACGTTGTTGCCATCATCCCATTGCTCGCGGGCTTGCTCGAATTCATCACCCCCGGTGGGAATAACGCGCAATTTTTCCAGACCCATTGCTTGCGCTACCACGTCCAGCCACCCTTTTTCTTCCACGGTGACATCAAGCGTTCCCTCTTTGCTGCCTGGGCGATAGCTGATAGGCTGGATGTTTTCGATGACCTGTTCATAAATCGTGACGAGATCACGATCACAGAAGGTGAAAACGGTGTCCAGGTGCATGCTGGCACGATCATGAGGCATTTTGGCGGCGATAACGTGGCTGGCTGCTTCGTTTTTGAACAGCTCCAAGGCCACTTGCCCTACAGCCTGGTAGGTGGTGCGTTCGCCCATGCCGATAAGCACGACGCCATTGCCCACAGGCATGACATCGCCACCTTCGATGGTGGCGCTGCCAAAGTATTGGTCGGGATCGCCCCACCAGACCTTAAAGTTGCCATCTTTGAATTTGGGATGGAATTTGTAGATGGCAGCCATGTGCAAGGTTTCTTGGTGCCGGCTGGGGAAGTACATGGGATTGAGGGTGACGCCGCCGTAAATCCAACAAGAACTGTCGCGGGTAAACATCTGATTGGGCAGCGGCGGCAGCACAAATTCGGTGCCGCCGTACGCTTTTTGCACAAAGGCGCTGAGGTCTGAGGGGAGTTCGTTGACGGTGATGCCGCCAATAAGATGCGAGACAAGTGTTTTGGCTGGCAGCTCGTCCATCCAGGCACGCAGTTCAGCCACGGCTCCAACCCCCACTTCGTTTGGCGTCAATTTGCGATCCAGGATGTAGGAACGGCCGTTTTCATCCTTCACCACATCTTGTAATAACTGGTGGACTCGCATGACATCAATACCAAATTCCACGCGCATCAAATCGACAAAGGTATTGTGATCTTGCCGCGCTTGTCGTGTCCAGATCACATCTTCAAACAGCAGTTCTGCACAGTTTGTTGGGGTGAGACGCCGCATTTCCATCCCCGGACGGTGGACAATGACTTTCCGCAATTTTCCAACTTCAGAATAGACACCAAATTCGCTCATCTAATGTTCTCCTCTTGGGGTATGCTGTGAAACCAATTGTAACAAGGGTGGATGAGTTTGCGAATATAAAATAGACTAGACCAAATGTTCTATTTTGTGGTATACTGTGTGGCGCATGATAGCATGCATAACTATATTTTCTGTTTTTATTGCACATAAGGAGTGAAAACTAATGCGAATTGTGAAAAAATATCCAAATAGTCTCTTTTGTTGGGTCAATTTAGGAACTTCTGACTTTGAAGGAGCTAAGGTATTTTATGGCGGATTGTTTGGCTGGCTCTTTGAAGATAAGCCTGCGGATATGGGGGCGTCATACACGATAGCCTGTATTGATGGCCACAGTGTAGCAGGGCTGGGATCGCTGCCTCCAGATGCAGAAGAACAAGGGATACCAACATCCTGGTCTTCCTTTGTGAAGCATGATGATATTGAAGCGGTTGCCGCCAAAATTACGGCAGGTGGTGGAAATATCGTGATGCCTGTGACAGATGTGATGACGGAGGGGCGCATGTTGTTGGCCACGGATCCTACCGGTGCCTTGTTTGGTGTGTGGGAGCCGCAGGACAATATTGGAGCGCAGGTGGTCAATGCCCCGAACAGTCTGCTCTGGAATGAATTGCAAACACATGATGTAGAGGCGGCACAGGCTTTTTATGCTTCTGTATTTGGTTGGGCGCATGAAACGGGTGAGGATGGTTATGTGGTGGTGTCTGTTGATGGTCGGATGCAGGCTGGCATGATGGCGCTTCAGGAGGAATGGGGCGACGTGCCGCCACATTGGTCTGTCTATTTCTTGGTGGAGGATGTAGAAACGGCCGTTGCCAAAGTCCATGAGTTGGGTGGCACTGTCTTACGCCCACCGTTCCCGGTTGCTGAAATGGGAAAGATGGCTGTCGTGCAAGATCCGCAGGGTGGTGTGTTCAATGTGATGGAGAGTTTTTTCGTGGATACACCTCCGGGATATTGAGCGTATGTGGTGAACCGTAATCGGTTATCTGTCATCTATGATGTGTAATTTGTAATCCGTAAGCTGTGATTGGTTATGGGAACATGGTTCACAGTTTGCGGATTACGTCTAATGACATCATCCGGGGTGTGGCTGCGCATGTCACGGTGATGGATTTAGATGACACTATCTTTACTCGTGGGCAGCAAGGATGAACAACGTGCGTGGTTCGCTGGTGATGAGGGGGCTGTCGCCGCGGTTGGTTTCTAGTTTGATGAGGTAGCGCACTTCGCCGTGGCCAGTGGTGAGGTGTTGGGCGTCTGTTTGCCAACGGTAGCCAGTGCCGAAGTTGGCTTGTTCTAAACGGCCAATGCGGAACTCACTGTCTTCTTCTTGCTGGTAGATGCCAAAGAACTGGTCTGCTGCCAGGGGGAGTGGCCAGGTCCAGTAGATGGTGATGCTGTCGTCAGCCATGAGGCGGCTTTGGTCTGGCGGGCCAAGCAGGGTGATGGTGGCCGTGGGGGGCAATGTGGGCAATGAGATGGGGGTTGCGGTGGGTGTGTGGGTGGGTGTGATAGCTCTAGTGGGTAAGGCCGCCTCTGTGGCGGTGGCCTGAGTTTCTGGTGTGACTGATTTTACGGTTGGAGGTGGGGTGGCTGCAGCGACACGCTCTGTAACTGCTTCGTCTTGAGCGTTTGGGGTGGGGGGAGGCATGGTTTCGACTACAGAGCGTGCCCACATATTGAGTAATGCTAAAACCAGCAGCATGAGGATGAAGGGTAGCGTCATGAGAGCTGCCCGTTTTCGTTTTGTGAGACGCTGTGGTTTTGTTGATGATTCGTCCATTGAAGCAGCATTTTATCACAAAAAAAACGTTACATGCCATTGGCAGCGCTGGTTGTCATGAGGTCTTGTGAATGGAGAGGGTTGGTTCGTTGCCGGATTTGTGAACTGGTCTACAATTCTCGCGTGGTGAAGAGAAATGAGATCAAGTATTGGTGGTTGATTGTCAGGGGCAGCCTGATTGTTTTGCTGCTTGTGGCTTGCCACGCAACTCCTGCAAGCGAAGAAGTGCCAGTCTTGGAAACGGCCGTTCTTACGAAAGAGGTTCCTCAGAGCATCGTTGAAACTCCGACTGCTCTCCCGCCCGCGACTCCTACACCAATGCCGACACAAAGCCCAGTTGAAACGGCCGTTATCGAGCCTACGCGTCCCTTGCCCACCTTGCAAAACCCGGCGCACCCAGATTTTATCAACATGGCTGACACGGCTGGTGTGCCTCTTGTTGTGGTGGACGAGGATAATACTGGCGTGTGGCAATATCCTGAAGATACTTTCATCCATCCCCTTGCCTTCGCCATCCACGACAACCGCGCTTATCTACTGGATGCGGGGCAGATCTTGATCCTGAATTTGGCCATGCCTGAGCAGCCGGTGTTGTTACTGAAAGGGGGCGATGTCATCGAGGGCGTGACTGTGCTTGAGCCGTTAGATTTGCATGCAGCGCCAGATGGTCTGTTGGTGTTAGACCGTGCTGGTGATGTATACCGTTATGATTGGCAGGAGTCTGCCTGGCATGTTGACCGCTATGACCGCCCCATCAGTGACACCTCCAGCCATTATTATGTGGCGCTGGCTGGCGAGGGCAATGCTGGCACGGCGTTGGTGCGAAACGGCCGTTATCTCCTGGAAACAAGCTACAACTACACCATGTTGTATGCAGATGGGGTGCAGCAATCCTTGTGGAATTTAGCGGAAGCCCGGGGTATTGATATTGCTGCTGCTGGTGACGTTGTTTATGTGTTAGCGCAAAACATGTATGACACAGAAGCACAGCTAACCAAATATGAGCAGACGAGTAAGGTAGGGGAGTTCCAACCAGCCACCGTGATAGATCAGGCAAGGCAGGTTTTAGCAACGGAAACGGCCGTTTACATCCTGGATCAAAATGGGAAAAGATTGCTCATTTTCACGCCGCAAGATGGGCAGCTGCAAACCCTCATGCAATTGCCCCAAGATGATGTCATTTCTGCTTTTGGTATCCATCCTGAAACCAACCAACTCTTATTTGCGGGCAAAAATCGCCTCTATCTCTTTGATAGGCCAGGAGAACTAGCCAATGTGCCTGGGCAACCGCTCCTTACAGGCATCCAGCCCCACGATTTTGCCGTGCTTCATGCCATAACGGGCTTTGCCCCGCCCATTGGCTGGGACATTACCACCCGAGATCTACAAATGCCTGGAGCGCCGCGTCATTATCGCCTGGGGGTGCATCAAGGGGCTGATTTTTATTGGGCGCGAGACTCCCAGGTCTTTGCAGCGGCCGATGGCATTGTGATTCGCGCCACACAGGATTATGAACCGCCATTCCCGGCCGCCTTTTACGACATGCGCACGCAATCTCACGAACTGGGGTATACCTCAGAGGAGGCTCTTGATTTTTATCGGGGGCGGCAGGTATGGATTGAACATGAAAATGACATTGTATCTCGGTATATTCATCTGGCGAGTGTCGCTTGGGATTTAGAGGAAGGCCAGCCTGTGCAACAGGGGCAGCTTGTGGGCACAGTGGGCAATTCAGGGTCACCAGCCTCCCTGGAAAGCCCAGACAGTGATGCTCACTTGCATTTTGAACTATGGTTGGGGGATTACTATTTGGGTCAATTTTTGCGCCCTGTCGAAACACGGGATTGGTTGAGCAGAATCTTGCATCATTGAGGGCAGCAAGACTTAATTTTACCTCTCTCGCCGAGCCGGAAATAGGGCAGAGGATCCGCTTGGGATAGGGAAGATTTGAGAATTCTATATAATACATTAGTAAAATCTGAGTTACATATTGACAGAGCCTGGATAAGACATATGATGATATTAACGGGGCACGGAAATCTTCCTGCCAAAGTCAAAAAAAATTCAATCTAAGGAGAATTACTCATGAGTCGTTTGATGAAAAGCATCACCCTGACAGTTCTAGTTTTGATATTAGCCGTTCCTTTTGTCTTTGCAGATGGTCATGAAAGCACAATCGTTGACATTGCCGCAGGTAGTGAAGATTTTGACACGTTGACAGCCGCAGTCAAGGCTGCCGGTTTAGATGCGTCCTTATCTGAGGGGAGTTGGACTGTATTTGCCCCGACTGATGAGGCTTTTGCAAAGTTAGGCCTAGATGCCAGCAATGTTGGCACTTCGTTCACTAAAGCTGAACTAACAGACCTTCTTCTTTACCATGTATTAACTGAACCTGTTAGCTCAGAAGAAGCAAAAGCTAACCACCAAGGTAACATCACCATGGGCAATGGCCAAATAGCTGGTCTAAAGTACTTTGATGGTAGCCTGTATATGAATGATGATGCCAAAATCATTACCCCCGATTTGCAAGCCTCTAATGGTGTGATTCATGTGGTGGACAATGTGATTTTGCCCCCATGGCCACGTACCGAAGATGCGCCTCATGGTGAAATTAGTGGCAATGTTGCTGCCCCTGCTGGGAGCAACACTATTGTAGACATCGCTGTCAATGACGGCCGTTTTGACACCCTTGCCGCCGCCGTTGCCGCCGCAGACTTAGTCGATACACTCTCTAGTGGCAGTTGGACCGTATTCGCTCCCACCGATGATGCTTTTGCTAAATTGGGCTTGGATGAAACAAATATCGCTGCTGCTTACAGCAAAGAAGAGTTGGCAGATATTCTCCTCTACCACGTGCTCACCAAACCTGTTAGCACTGAAGAGGCGAAAGTCGATCAAGGTGATATTGTTATGGGCAACAACCAATTGGCTGGCTTGAAATTCTTTGATGGCAGTTTATACATTAATGACGATTCCAAGATTATCATCCAAGACATTCAGGCTGACAATGGCGTCATTCATGTGGTTGACACAGTCATCCTTGGTCCCTGGCCTCGTGATGCTCAATAAAAAAAGAGTAGTCAGGTTTCTTCAACTGTTACCTTTTACACGAAGATAAACCTGGCAGTTCTAAAAAGTTCTGAGGCGACCTGGCTGCGTAGTCAGGTCGCTTTTTTTTTAAGTAAAAAGGGTCAGCGGGGTTTCCCTGCTGACCTGTCAGCGGCCGTTGCTAGAATTGAACCCGCATACGATTGATGCTTTTGCTAAATTGGGCTTGGATAAAACAAATATCGCTGCTGTAGTTGTAGCTTTTGTGCTGGTGTTTATAATTGAGGTCTTTATATGTGGCGAAAATATTTGTCCCAGTAATGGACTTGTGAAAAATATGAATGAATTTAGCAAAGTTTCAATTGTGATTCCTTGTTATAACGAAATTGATACGATTGAAACAATTATTGGCCTGGTGCGAGCTGCCGAAACCGGATTAGATAAAGAGCTTGTTATTGTAGATGATTACTCCCAAGATGGAACAAGAGATTATCTGGCTGCTATCGTAGACGATGAAGACATCCAGGTTGTCTTCCATGAGAAAAACCAGGGCAAAGGGGTTGCCTTGCGCACCGGCTTTGAAAAAGCTACTGGCGATATCATCATCATCCAAGATGCCGATCTTGAATATGATCCCGGCGAATATTGTAAATTGTTAAAGCCCATTTATGATGGTAAAGCTGATGTGGTTTATGGCTCTCGCTTTGCTGGTGGTGAATCTCACCGGGTGCTCTACTTCTGGCATTCATTGGGCAACAAAATACTGACGCTCATGTCTAATATGTTCACAAATTTGAACCTGACTGACATGGAAGTGTGTTACAAGGTGTTCAAGAAATCAGTGTTAAATGGGATGACTCTCACTGAGGATCGGTTTGGCTTTGAACCAGAATTTACAGCTAAAATCGCCCGGAAGGGATGTGTTGTGTATGAAGTAGGCATTTCATATCATGGGCGCACTTATGCAGAAGGGAAGAAGATTAACTGGAAGGATGGCGTACGGGCTGTCTATGTCATCACAAAACATGGCTTGTTCTCTTAGTGGCCGTTCACAAAAATAAAAAGCCCCTGGTTATTGCCAGAGGCTTTTTTGATCATTATTGCTAAAACGGGTCAACTTAGAAAAGTCCCCAATCTCCACCAGCACCTTCTTCCATCATGGATGGATCCCATAATTCGGTGCCAATCTCCACTTCAACGCCACCTGTCATGACTGTGCTGGCCACAATACGCACCTGCTCAATCATTTGTGGCCCATAAGGACAAAAAGGTGTGGTCAAAATCATTGTGATTTTGGCAGAATTTTCTTTCTCATTAACTTCAGTGTTGCGGATAAGGCCTAATTCAACAACATTTAACCCAATTTCTGGATCAATAACCGAACGCAACGTTTCCCATAGTTCTTCCCCTTTACTGAGGACCATAATTCACCTAATTAATATCGACTAGATTGATTGTTTTGCTTGATATAGTAAATTGACAGCATTCATCGCCCTCAAGCATACAACTGTTTTGGCTAATGGGCGTTTCCATGACGCTGATAATGAGTTCTTTATCTAACATGCATACTTCATCATGCTTGGTACCTACGGAGAGGTAAGGGCAGCTGTATTCTGTGATGCGGTATTCTTTGCCAATTTTTTCCCATTTGGCCAGGAAACCTTCTGCTGCCAACATGTCCATTAAATATGTCAGCCTGGCTTCAAAGGTTAGTTTTTCAAACTGATCACGATGTTCATCCACAATGCGCTGCACAGCCTTGCCAAATAACTGATTCACTTGCTCTTCTGGCATGTGATTTTTTAATTCGTCAAGGAGCATGTTGGTGAGGTAGACATATTTCTTGGGGAAGAGTTCATGGCCTGTTTCGCTTAAACTGTACACGTAAAACGGCCGTCCTACTTTGCGGCGTACACTGCTGACCTCGATAAGACCATCTGCCTGAAGGGAATTAAGATGGTGACGCACAGTTACTGGAGAAACATCTGCCGCCTTGGCTAAATCTTCAACCTTCAGTTGATTAGAGGATTTTAATGTATGCAAAATGACATCACGTGTACTTTGCTTGCGGTTGCCTGTTACAGTTTTCACGATAGAATTCCTCTGCACTCTAGCCGAGATTATAGCAACATGGACATTTATTGTCAATAACTGCTATTTTTATCATTATTTTAATAAAAATTGACGCAGTCTCTGGTAAATGCTATAATTTTCCGCGGTTGGAAAACCCCACTTTTCAGAGAGTCAACTAAGTTGGACGTAAACAATTTTTAGGTTAGGAATGACGATGGCAGCCTTGTGAAAAGTGACTGGATCAGGGTTTGCAATCAGGCAGGGAGCTTCAGGTGGTTGTTTCTGACAAACATCATTTTTGTAGGAGAATTTCTAAAATGACAATAGCATTGGAAATAAAAAATTTACATGCCAGTGCCGGTGATCAGCCCATTTTGAAAGGTATTGATTTGTTGATTAAACAAGGCGAGATTCACGCACTGATGGGACCAAATGGTTCTGGTAAAAGCACGTTGGCTTATACCTTAGCAGGGCATCCGGCTTATGAACCGACCGCCGGGCAAGTGATCTTTGGTGGTGAGGATTTATTGGAAATGGAAGCGGATGAACGTTCTCGCGCCGGCTTGTTTTTGGCTTTTCAATATCCGGCGGCTGTACCTGGCGTTACTTTGGCAAAGTTTTTGCGCCAGACTATCAACTCTCGCCGTAAAGCGGAAGACCCGGACGATAAAGGGATTTCTATTCCTGCTTTTCGCCGCTTGTTGAAAGAGAAGATGAATATGCTTGGTATCGACCACAAATTTGCGGGTCGTTATCTAAATGAAGGCTTTTCCGGCGGGGAGAAGAAGCGGGTAGAGATTCTCCAGATGGCAACGGTTGAACCGAAAATTGCTATTATGGATGAGACGGATTCTGGTTTGGATATTGATGCGCTGCGGGTTGTGTCTGAAGGGGCCAACCACTTGTATAAAGAGATGAATATGGGGGCTTTGGTGATTACTCACTATCAACGTATTCTCAACCATATTAAGCCACATTATGTACACATCATGATGGATGGTCGTATTGTGGAAAGTGGCGGCCCAGACCTGGCGTTGAAATTGGAAGAAAGCGGCTACGATTGGCTCCGTGATAAGCACGGTATTGCTGAGGAGGCGTAGTATGGCTGAAGAAACCATTGCGCGTGAATTAACTGAAGAGGAAATTGTTGCTGAGGTTAATCAAGATTACGCTGAAAGGTATGGCTTTGCTGATGAAGAGGATTATGTATTTAAAGCTGAGAAAGGCTTAAATGAAGATATCGTTCGTGCCATCTCTAAGATGAAAAACGAGCCGGAATGGATGCTGGAGTTCCGCTTGAAGGGTTATGCTCATTATCTGAAACGGCCGTTACCCGAATGGGGGCCAGACCTGCACCAGATCGACTTTGACGACATTTACTACTACATCAAGCCGACTGATGAACACAGCACTTCTTGGGACGATGTACCTGAGAATATCAAAGATACGTTTGATAAACTGGGTATTCCCGAAGCAGAACAAAAATTCCTTTCTGGTGTTGGCGCTCAGTATGAATCAGAAATGATTTATCACAACATCAAGAAAGAATTGGCAGATCAAGGCGTTATTTTCCTGGGTATGGATGATGCAGTCCAAGAGTATCCTGAGATAGTACGTGAATACTTCAACACGATCATTCCCTATACAGACAATAAATTTTCGGCGTTGAACACAGCCGTTTGGTCTGGTGGCAGCTTTATTTATGTGCCACCTGGGGTAAAAGTGGACATGCCGCTGCAGGCTTACTTCCGCATTAATGCCAAAAACATGGGGCAATTTGAACGCACACTCATCATCGTGGATGAAGGGGCTTACGTTCACTATGTGGAAGGTTGTACCGCGCCGATTTACTCTTCTGATTCATTTCACTCTGGCGTCATTGAAATTCACGTGAAGAAAGGGGCACGCTGCCGTTACTCCACCATTCAAAACTGGTCTACTAATGTTTACAATTTGGTAACACAGCGTTCTATTGTTGAAGAGAATGGAACGATGGAGTGGGTTGATGCCAACCTTGGCTCAAAAATTACGATGAAATATCCCGCTGTTATTTTGAAAGGTGATGGCGCACATGGTGAAGTGCTTTCTATCGCTTTTGCCACAGAGGGTCAGTATCAAGACGCCGGTGGTAAGGCTATACACCTGGCACCAAATACCACCAGCCGCATCATTTCTAAGTCGATTTGCAAGAATGGCGGCCGTTCTTCTTACCGTGGTTTGTTGAAAGTGAAATCAGGCACGGGGAATGTGAAATCGAATGTGGTGTGTGATGCGCTTTTGTTAGATGAACATAGCCGTTCAGATACCTATCCATACATTGAAATTAACGAAGACGATGTGACGATTGGACATGAGGCTTCGGTGAGTAAGGTGGGTGAAGAGCAGCTGTTTTATTTGATGAGCCGTGGTATCTCAGAAGAAATGGCGATTTCGATGATTGTCAACGGATTCCTGGAACCGCTGGTTAAGGAATTGCCAATGGAATATGCCATTGAAATGAACCGGTTGATTCAGCTGCAAATGGAAGGGAGCATAGGCTAATATGTAGTGCATGGTTTTTTATGAAAAACCACCACAAACGTTATTTGTGATATTTGAATTATGATTACATTTACGAAGGAAGCAGTTAAACAATTGTCGGCCTCTTTGAATGAGCCGGAATGGATGCTTGATCTGCGGTTGAAGGCGTTTGAAGTTTATGAAAATACGCCGATGCCGACGATGAAAGATGAAGCATGGCGGCGCACGAATTTGCGCTTGCTGAAATTTGATGAAATGGGTCCATCTCTTAATGGTGGTAGGGTTGCAGAGGTTGAATTACCGTCATATTTGGGTGAACAGTTGACGGGTGATAAGGCTGGCGGCAATCTGCTGCAGATTGATGGGGTGACCCAGAATTATGAACTGAGCGACGAATTGAAGGCGCAAGGGGTTATTTTCTGCGATATGCACATGGCTGTGGCGGAATATCCGGAACTGGTTCGGAAACATTTCATGACGCGGGGTGTGCAGGTGACGGAGGGTAAGTTTGCTGCTTTGCATGGCGCTTTTTGGCGTGGTGGCACGTTCTTGTATGTACCCAAAAATGTGAAGGCAGATGCGCCGATGCACAGTGTGTTGTGGTCTGTTAATGGACGCACGTTTACCCATACGCTGGCTGTGATTGAAGAGGGAGCGGAAGCGATTTTTATGGATGAATATGCTTCTGCTGATGGTGATGAACAAGGTTTCCACAATGGCGCTATTGAGCTGTTGGTGGGTGACAATGCCAATTTGATTTACGCTGGTCTGCAAGATTTTGGGCAGAATGTGTGGCAGTTTAACCATGAACGAGGTCGTGTGGGCCGGGATGCCAAGTTGGACTGGGTGACGAGCATTATGGGCACTCGTTTGACGAAGGCGTTCCAAACGTTGGAGTTGGACGAACCGGGTAGCTGGGGGCGTATGAGTGGGATTTTCTTCACAAACGGCCGTCAACATTTGGATATGGATACGGAACAAATCCACAATGCCGGTGACAGTGTCAGTGACTTGCTTTACAAGGGGGCGCTGCGTGAGAAATCCCGAGTGGTATGGCAAGGAATGATTAAGGCGCTGCCTGGCTCACAGCGCATTGATGGTTTCCAGGCGAATCGGAACTTGATGCTGGATCCATCAGCCCGGGCTGACTCGATTCCTGGTTTGGAAATTGAAGCGGATGATGTACGCTGTACGCATGCTTCGGCGGTTGGTAAGCTGGATGAGGAAGAGTTGTTCTACTTGATGAGCCGTGGCATTCCACGGAAAACGGCCGTTGAGATGTCGGTGCAAGGTTTCTTTGATCCGCTGATGCGCCGGATTCCGTTTGAGGGGATCCGTGAACGCATTTTTGGCCGTATTGTCGAGAAGATCGGTTAATGATTGGGCATTGGGCGTGGTGCCCATGCTTGTGTAACAGGTGAGGTGGCTTAATCACGCGCCTGCATATTGATGATTGCAAACGGTGGCTGTGACCTTCGCTGAATCAGGGTGATTTTGTGGGGAACAGCCATCGTTTTTGTTTCGACTTAAAAGACGAGGGAGGATAGACTAAGAAGTTTTGTCGTTTGTCATTGCTCTTTCGTCAATGAATGAGGAGGTTCAAATGAGCAAAGGGTATGTTCACCCTGAGGTGGTTGTTTCCACGGAGTGGGTGGCTGAAAATTTGGGAAACACAGCTAAGATTCGGTTGGTGGAATCGAATGAAGATTTGCTGTTGTACAGGACTGGTCATATTGAAAATGCGGTGCATATCGATTGGATAGGCGATTTGAATGATGATATTCGCCGGGATTATTTGGACAAGGTGGCGTTTGCCGAGTTGATGAAGAAACATGGCATTGCCGCAGATACCACGGTTGTGTTTTATGGGGATAAGAATAACTGGTGGGCTTGTTATGCATTTTGGGTTTTTAAATTGTTTGGCCATACGGATTGCCGGGTGATGGATGGTGGACGGCGCCGGTGGCTGGATGAAGGACGCCCGGTGACGAAGGAAAAACCAGTGTTCCCTACCTCTGAGTACACACCACCGACACGAGCGGATTACAAGATTCGGGCGTTTCGGGATCAGGTGTTGGATCATGTGAAAGCAGAACGGCCGTTAGTTGATGTACGCAGCCCCCAAGAATTTAGTGGTGAATTGCTGCATATGCCAGGGTCGCCACAAGAAGGGGCGCTGCGCGGTGGTCACATTCGTGGTGCCAAGAGCGTTCCCTGGAGTCGTGCTGTGGCTCCAGATGGGACTTTTAAGCCAGCTAGTCAGTTACGTGCTATTTATGAAGAAGAGCAGGGATTATCTGCTGATGACAATATTGTGGCCTACTGCCGGATTGGGGAACGCAGTTCTCATACCTGGTTTGTGTTAACCTACCTGTTGGGTTATCCTAACGTGCGCAATTACGATGGGTCTTGGACTGAGTGGGGTAATTTGGTCGGAGTTCCCATTGAAAATCCATCTAAGAGCAAGTAGACGGTGAGCTGTGAACAGTGATCAGGGAAGGGGTGTCATGACTGCTGACTGTATGCTGTTTACTACACACTGTTTGCTGGAAACTGAAAATGTTAGACGTAAAAAAAATTCGAGCTGATTTTCCCATTCTAGATCAGGAAATTTATCCGGGGGTGCCACTTGTCTTTTTAGATAGTGCAGCCTCCTCTCAAAAACCGCTGCCGGTCATTGAGGCAATGAATCATTATTACCGGATGTATCACGCCAACGTACATCGGGGCATTCATCGTTTGAGCGAAGAGGCGACTATTGCTTATGAGGCGGCGCGGGAGAAAGTAGCAAAGTTTATCAATGCAGCAGACTCCACGCAGGTGATTTATGTGCGTAACGCGACTGAGGGTTTTAATTTGGTTGCTTACAGTTGGGGACGCCAAAATATTCAGGCTGGGGATGAAATTTTGCTGTCTGAAATGGAACACCATGCCAATTTGGTGCCTTGGCAAATGCTGGCTCAAGAAAAAGGAGCCGTGGTGCGTTATATTCCCTTTTTGGATGATGGCACGTTGGATTTATCTTCTCTTGATGAACTGCTCACGGAGAAGACGAAACTGTTGTCGGTAACGGCCGTTTCTAATGTGTTTGGTACCATCAACCCAGTCAAAAAACTCATTCAAGCGGGTCATGCTGTGGGTGCCACCGTGATGATCGATGGCGCTCAAGCGGTGCCCCATACTGCTATTGATGTGCAGGATTGGGATTGTGACTTCATGGCTTTTTCTGGTCACAAAATGCTTGGCCCCACAGGAATTGGCATTCTCTACGGCAAACGAGAGTTGTTGGAAGCTATGCCCCCGTTTATGGGTGGGGGAGATATGATCCGTCGCGTCACATTGGAAAAATCGACCTGGAATGAGCTGCCCTGGAAATTTGAAGCAGGAACGCCCAGCATCGCTGAGGGGATCGGTTTGGGTGCCGCTGTGGATTATCTAAACGATCTTGGCATGGCTGCGGTGCATGAACACGAACAGTTCATTACGAGCTATGCTCTTGAAGCCTTGAGCGAGGTCAAAGGGATTAAGTTGTATGGACCTGGTGCATCACAACGGGCTGGCGTTGCCTCATTTTCGCTGATGGGGATGCACCCGCACGATATTGCCGAAATTTTGGACAAAGATGGCATTGCTGTGCGGGCTGGCCACCATTGTGCGATGCCACTGCATCAAAAACTCAAAGTTAGTTCAACTGCTCGCGCTAGTTTCTATGTCCATACCACAACTGAAGAGATTGATAAGTTAGTGACGAGCCTCAATAATGCCCGGAGGCTTTTTAGGCTATAATGTGGGCAGTGACCCGGGTGACCGGCTACTGATTTCTGAATACTAAAAGGGTTTTCAAAATGGATATTTACATAGAACAAATCATGGACTTACACGAGAATCCGTTGAATTATGGCGAGCTGGAGAATGCGGATTTTTCTTACGAGGATGACAACCCGCTGTGTGGGGATACGATTCGTATAGAGGTTAAGTTTGATGAAAACGGCCGTGTGGGGGATGTGGCTTGGAGTGGTGAAGGTTGTATCATTAGCCAGATTTCTGCTTCATTGCTCACCGAAGAAATCAAAGGGATGACTTTGGCTGAAATTAAGGCGTTTGACAAAGATACGTTGCTAGAATTAATTGGTGTCCCGTTAAACATGGGGCGTGTGAAATGTGCCTTGTTATCTCTGAAGGTGCTCAAAGCTGGCGCTTATGGCGTTCCTAATCCGGACGAAATACATAAAGATAAAAGTTGAGCAATTACCAAGATTGGTTCAATTTTTCCCTGACGCGAACCCGTTATTCATCCTCCTTGATTAACGGGTTTTTGTTTGACAGCCGCCCCAAAATTGCCTATATTTAGCAGTCAACCTAGAACAAATATTTCATACTACTTAGAATTGTTGCTGACTTGACGCGGCCAATTTCCCCGCTAATTGTGAGATTAACCTGACGGTGCGCTCAATCCCCAATTTGAACCTTGGATTATGATATGCAGTTTGCGTCAAGCAGCAACCACTACAGAAGCAAACTATGGAAATCGGACTTGTAAAGCAAATAGACATCGAAAATGAAATGCGGGATTCCTACCTGAGTTACGCTATGAGCGTCATCGTTTCCCGAGCATTGCCAGATGCCCGGGATGGCCTCAAACCTGTGCAGCGGCGTATCCTCTACGCCATGTATGACATGGGGTTAAGACCGGATAGTTCTTATAAGAAATCTGCCCGTGTCGTAGGTGAAGTGCTAGGTAAATATCATCCTCATGGGGATCAATCTGTATACGATGCCATGGTACGTATGGCGCAAGATTTCTCTATGCGGGCGATGTTGGTAGATGGCCAGGGAAACTTTGGCTCTATTGACGGTGATCCCGCTGCTGCCATGCGCTACACCGAAGCACGCATGTCTCACATGGGCTATGACATGTTAGAAGACATTGCCAAGGATACTGTTGATTACACCACCAATTTCGATGATTCGCTGAAGGAACCGACTGTTTTACCAGCCACTGTGCCTAATCTGCTGGTGAATGGGTCTTCTGGTATTGCTGTGGGGATGGCCACCAGTATCCCGCCTCATAATTTGGGTGAGGTTGTTGACGCCCTTAGCTATATGCTGGATAAGTGGGAAGAATTAGATGATATTTCAATTGCGGATTTGATGCAGTTCATCAAGGGGCCTGATTTTCCGACTGGAGGGCTTGTTTTCAGGTACAGGGGGGATGAAAATGAGAATGATGCCATTGCTACTGCTTATGGCACAGGGCGTGGTCGGGTGACTGTGCGTGCGAAGGCGCATGTGGAACGGATGGGTCGAAATAAATCTCGTATTGTTATCACGGAGCTGCCTTATCAAGCTAATAAAACGAACTTGTTGGGGCGTATCGCAGATTTGCATCGGGATGGCAAGATTGAGGGCTTAACTGATTTACGTGATGAATCTGACCGGAACGGGATGCGTATTATTCTGGAAACTACACGTAACGTTGAGCCAGAAGATGTGCTGGCGAATCTGTTCCGCCTGACACCGATGCAGTCTACATTTAGTATTTCTTTGTTAGCTCTAGTTGATGGTGAACCACGGCTGCTGACGCTTAAACAGGCGCTGCGTGTTTACCTGGAGCATCGTTTGGAAATCATCCGGCGGCGCAGTGAACATGATTTGGCAAAGGCGAAGCATCGGGCTCACATTCTGGAAGGTTTGATGAAGGCGTTGGACAATCTGGATGCGGTGATTGACGTGATTCGGCGCTCGCGTACTGTGGAGACGGCGCGGAATAACCTGTGCAGCAAGTTTAAGTTCACTGAAGTTCAGGCTCAAGCTATTTTAGATATGCAGTTGCGCCGCCTGGCGGGGTTGGAGCGCAAGAAAATTCAAGAGGAGTATAAAGAGAAGCAGAGGTTAATCAAGTATTTGGAGCGGCTGCTGTCCAGTCCTAAGTTGATGCGAGATTTGATCAAGGATGAGTTAACGGCCGTTCGTGAGAAATATGCCAATAACCGACGTACCCAAATCGTGGAAGGCAGCCAAAGTAAAACCATCACAGCCACAGATTTGCTGCCGGATCAGCAAGTGTGGATCATGGTGGGTGAAAAAGGCACCATTGGTCGCACCACGTCGGCTGAGCGGGTGAAAGTGCCTACCAAGCCGCCTGAGCAGCCTGTCGCTATCCTGGAAGCCAATACCCAGGATATTCTTTATTTGTTTACGGCTGATGGGCAGGCTGTGAGTTTGCCTGTGTATCAGTTGGCACAGGCTCGAGAAGTGGGGATGGGTAAGCATTGGTCTGAGCTAACCTCGTTGACCAAACGCAGCCATTTAGCGGCTGCTCTCGTGATCCCACCTGATGCTGAGGGGTATCTGTTTCTGACTACGATAGGTGGCGTTGTTAAAAAAGTGAAGCTGGAAGATTTACCTGGCATTTCTACGGATGCGTTTACCGTTATTAATGTTCATGATGATGATTCTTTAGGCTGGGCAAAGATTACCTCTGGTGAAGATGAGGTGTTGCTGGCATCAGCTTTGGGGCAATTGATACGATTTAAAGAAAGTTCAGTGCGCTCTATGGGCTTACCTGCTGGTGGAGTGATGGGCATTAAACTGAAAGATGATGTGGATGGCATTGTGGGTATGGAGGTGGTTGATCCTGAGGCTTATGTTTGGAGTATTACCGACAATGGCATGGCTAAAGCGACGGAGTTGAGCCAATATCCAACGCAGGGGCGTCATGGTCAGGGGGTCATTAATGTACGTTTACCTAAAGATGCCTCTGAGGTGGTGGCAATTGTGGTGGGTTCATTGGAAACTGATCTCATCATTACCACGTTGTTTGGTTCGACGCGGCAGTTCAAGTTGGGCAAAACTGCAGTGGGCAGCCGCTCAATTAAGCCCCGGCTGTTATGGAAGGTTGGGCAGCGAGACCGTGTTATGGGGGCGCTGCGGATGATAACTCGTGTCGATGTGCCTGGTGATGAGGTGGACGGTGATGGCGAAACGGCCGTTCCCCAGCAACTTTCCTTTATTGATGAGACCGCCACGATTAAAAAACGGCCGTGAGAAAAACGCGGAAAAAATAGTTCACCCATGCCAAAATTGGTAAAAACTTTTGTAAGCTTCCATAACGGGTATAATATATTGAATTAACAGCTTAAACCATTACCGTTGGCAGTGGAATCAGTCAAGGTTCTACTCGACAGTGTCAGCATAGTTGGCTTGGATGAAGAACGCATACGCAAATATATGAAGTGACAACACGAGAAAGATCAAGATTCGGAGACAACAAAGTATGAGTATGAATTTTAAAGATCGATGGGAAAAAGATGAGAACGGTAAAGAGTTCATATTTACCGTTGAAATGCAACGCCGCTTGAGCCAAAATGGATTGGCCGTGGAGCCTGCTAATTTGTCGCAACTTGATATTGCCCCTCGGGCACCGAAACAAACAGCTGATACCTCATGGCGATCAACTGAGTCTGTTGACGGTCCAAGCGAACCAAAAGAGGATTTGAATACCTTTGACATTCAAATTGATCCCCAAACTGGAAAATACATTGGTCGGATGAAATGGTACAATTTAAAGAAAGGGTATGGCTTTTTAGTTCGCGGGGCTGGCGAAGAGATCTTTTTCCATAAATCAAGCACAGTTGGTCGTCCTGAAGAGCTGAAAGAGGGGGAGTGGGTTCTCTATGACATTGAGGAAACCCGCAAAGGGCCAGAGGCCACGGAAATTGAACCGTATGAGGGGGATACGTCTTTAATTAGTTAACAATTGGCGGTTTTCCGCAAACAGTAAAAATTTTTTTGCACAATAAAAAGACCAAGGTTTACGTTATTGAAGCGCCTGGTCTTTTTTTTGTTTTAGGGGCAGCTTATTTTGCGTCATGAGTTGGTTGTATTTCGTGTAGCGAGTTAGCGCTGCTGTGTGTTTGTTCTGTAGTTACTTCGTGTAGTCAATTACCTTTTGTATAACAAGTCAACCCAAAGCTCGTAGTGCGCACTTTAGTGCGCTGTCTTTACGTGCTAAAGCACGTACTACAAACTAACTTTCACGTACTACAAACTGAGGTACGTTTTTAACGATTCCAGGCCAGCCATTTATCAAACACCTTCGCTACTGTTGGCGTTAACCTTGTGCGATTCCAGGCATCGGCCGTTTTGCGGATCGCTTCTGCCAGGGTGGGGTAAGGGTGAATGACTTGTTGCATGGTATTCAGGCCAAGTTTGCCGACCATGGCCAGGGTGACTTCACTGATCATATCCCCGGCGTGGCTGGCGACAATTGTCGCGCCTAAAATCTTGTCGGAGCCTTTCTTGACATGGATCTTGACGAAGCCTGCTTCTTCACCATCTGTCCGCCCCCGGTCGATCTCTTGGAGGTAAGTGGTGTAGGTGTCGATTTGAATGCCTTGCGCTTCAGCCTCAGCTGGATAAACGCCGACATGTGCTACCTCGGGGTCTGTGTATGTCACCGCAGGAATTGTCAAGCTGCTGAACTTTTTGCGACCCAGGAACAAGGCATTTTGCAGGACGATGCGGGCGGCGGCATCAGCTGTATGTGTGAATTGATAGCGGAGAGCGACATCCCCAGCCGCGTAAATGTTTTTGTTGGTTGTTTGTAATTTGTCATTGACGGTGACGCCTGTTTTCGTGTATTCAACTTGAGCCACACCTAACCCTAAATTCTCTACATTAGGACACCGCCCCACGGCCAGTAGAATTTTATCGACTAACACCGTCTCCGGGTGGCCTGCTGTTGTGAATTCGATGATTTTTCCTGCCTCAGTTTGCTGAATCTGGGTGATGTTGGTGCCTAAACACAAGTTGACCCCGTCTTTCTCCATCTGCTTTTGCACGATGGCGGCGGCATCCCTGTCTTCACGCCCTAAGACCTGGGGCAATATGTCGAAGAGGGAGACCTGAGTGCCCAGTCGCTGCATCGCTTGAGCCAATTCTGAGCCGATGGAGCCAGCGCCAATTACGGCCAGACGTAACGGCCGTTCTGTTAACTGAAAGAAGGTCTCGTTGGTCATGTAGCCCGTCTCAGCCAGCCCGGGAATGGGGAGCTCTGCCGCCCGAGAGCCGGTCGCAATGACTGCCTTCTTAAACTCGATGGTCTTGCCACCCACAGCAAATGTGCTGCCGCTGGTAAATTTGCCTTCGCCCCAGAAAACGTCGATGCCCATGCTGGTGAAGCGAGCGGCTGAATCATGGTGGCTGATGTCGGCGCGAATCTTGCGCATGCGTGTCATGACTTCGCTAAAATTGGCGGTGGTGCCTTCTGGCACGTGTATGCCCAATTGCGCCGCTTTCTGAATATCGCCAATGACTTTTGCGGAACGAATTATTGCTTTTGAGGGTACGCAGCCAGTATTGAGGCAATCGCCGCCTAGCAGATGTTTTTCCACGAGAGCCACTTTGGCACCAACGCCGGCTGCCCCCACGGCGCAAACCAGTCCTGCCGCTCCGCCACCGATGACAAGGAGATTATAACGGCCGTTTGGCGCTGGATTTTGCCACCCGGATGGATGAACTTGTTCAATCAGTTCACGGTTGTAAACATCATTGGGGAGAAGGGTAACTTCAGACATAAAAACACTCCAAATGTGAAGGCAAAAATCAGAAGGAAAAAGGCAAAATTTACGCTTTGTTCTTAGCTGCTTCCCGTTTTTTGAGGAGGCGAGAAGCGCCCATGCTAACCAGAATGAGAACAATAGAGAAAATCAGCACTGGTGGATTAACTTTCAGTTCGCCAGCCAACAGCTCATCTAAGGTGCCAAAAGAAGTACCGAGCAAGACAAAGGAGATGGTGCCAGGGATAGAGCCAATGGCGGTCGCCAGCAGGAAGGGCAGCCATTTGATGCGCAAAAAGCCCGCTGAGTAGTTAACCAAATCATAAGGCAGGAAGATGAGGCGCATCAGCAGAACAGTCTCAAAGCTGTTTTCACGCATACGTGTGGTGTATTTTTGAATGAAGCCGGCACTGTCTCCATTATCTTCCAAGATACCTTGCCCGAAGAAATAACCGATGGCAAAGGCTGCCATGGCAGAGCCATTGGCGCCAACGATAGTAAAGAGAATGCCCATGGGACCAAACAAAAAGCCGCTGAGAACAGTTAATATCGTGGCTGGGAAAAAATCAGGGGGCGCAGCCAATAGATAATGATATACAAAAGCGGCCCAACTGCACTCGTCGTGAGCAAAATGGCAATGTTTTCCACTGAATCAGCCAGCGTTAAATCGTTTGCTTGCCCGTAATAGACATATGTGCCCAGAACAAGTAGCCAGAAAGCCAACGTGACGAGTTTTTGTCTATGCTGGCCTAGAAATAATGACTTGATCAATTTGGCTGTCTTTCGGCTTGCCAGCGAGAGAAGTCTGCTATGGAGGATTCGATGAAATGTTCGGCAATTTCGCGCATGCGATGATTGGTGATGTTGTTGGCGATTTTGTCCACCATTTTCCCGGGCATGAAACGCATCCCTTTAGGGCGTGGCGGCTTGGCTTGCATGGCAAGGGCATACTCAACACGGGTTTCGTTTCCTTCGGCGTGGAATTTGGCTTCACTGCTATAAAACCCACGAGTGGTGGTGGCGTTGATGGTGACATGGGTTTCGATGGGGGGGAGGTTTTCAATGGAAAGGATAGCTATTTCGTAATTGGCGGGGGAAGCTTCCATACGCACATCACAGTAAACGTGTATGTGGTAGGTACCTAATTCGACTGTGTTGTAATAGAGCCTGTACTCATTATTTAACTGGGTATCGATCAGGTCGATATGTTGTAAATAAGTAGCCAAGCGTTTCATGTCGCTGTAGAACTCGAAAGTGGTGTTTCGATCCGCAGGAAACATGAAGGAAAAACGGGCTTTTGCGGAAATTTTGATCATGCGTGGTTTTGGGCTCTGTTTTGATAGGTTAGCTGTCAGTTGCTATCATTAGGAACACTGCTTTATCACTGTTCGCCTGAAAAAGGCATTTGGTTGGCGGTTACCATTAGATTATTTACAATCGTTTGATGACCTTATTTTACAAGCTTTTGTGAATATCATAAATAGCATTATCATGCTGTTTGAACAAGAAAAATAATGTATTGCCAGGAACTGCAATACCCATAAGTTTACCCGGTAAAGGATATGTGACAAATGAGTCTGTTTAATAATGAACGATTGACGAACAAAGTGTTTAAACTAGATGTGGAACGGATGCGTCGTGGCTGGTATTCAGATAAGTATTTTGCCAATATTTTAGCGATGTTGCAGGGGGTGAGTGAAGCAGGTGGCTATCAGGGGCAGTATGCTCGTGGCATTGGCCAAGATCCATTGGGATTAAATGTTGGAGATTTGGAGGTTGAGGTTCAGTTTTTTACGCGACGCCGGGGTAAGACGGTGATCGTGGGGGTGGATAAGGCGCTGTCGATGCTGCGGCATTGCACGGGCTATTTTGACGAGAATGATGATTGGGTGGAAACGTGGTCGGCTTTGCAGGTAACGGCCGTTCACGATGGCTCTATCACCGAATATCATGGCGATCCACTCCAGGTGCAGCCAGTTATCCGTATTCACGGCCGTTATCGGGATTTTGCCTTGCTAGAGACGCCGATGCTGGGCATTCTCAGCCGCAGCAGCCGTATTGCCACTAATGTTTACCAGGTGTTACGGGCAGCTCGCGGCAAACAGGTGCTTTTCTTCCCGGCTCGCTTTGATTTGCATGAGGTGCAAGCGGCTGATGGGTATGCTTATGATATTGCGGTGGCGCGATTTAACCGGGAGTTTCAAGGGGAACTGCGCTCGCTTGTTTCGACTGATGCCCAAGGCGACTGGTGGGGGGGCGCTGCTGGCGGTACGGTGGCGCATGCCGCTATTGCCTGCTTTTTGGGCGATACGGCCGCTGCTATGATGGCTTTTGCTGAACACCGTCCGGCTGAAATTCCGCGCATTGCTCTGGTTGATTTCAATAATGATTCGGTGAGGGACAGTTTGCGTACCATGAAGGGGATGTTTACCCGTTATGCGGAACGGATGGCTGCTGGGCAGCGGGATGAAGCGCAGAAATTTGTGCTGTATGGCGTGCGCCTGGACACTAGCGGCAGCTTGCGTGATGTGAGTGTGCCACCACTGGGCGATCCGGCGCTTGATTTGGGAGTGACGCCTCGTTTGGTGTTTAATGTGCGTCAGGCTTTGGACAGTGCCTGGGAAAGCTGGGATATATCTCCTGAGCAGGAAGAGATGGCGAAGGCTTACTGCCGCAATGTACAAATTGTGGTGACGGGTGGATTTAATCCTGAAAAAATTGAGCGTTTTGAGAAATTAGGCGTGCCTGCTGATATTTACGGAGTTGGGTCTTCTTTGCTGGCAAATGATAAAAGGACGAATACTGATTTCACGGCTGATGTGGTGCGGGTATGTGTAAACGGCCGTTGGGTAGACATGGCAAAAATAGGGCGTGCCCCCACTGAAAACAGTGACCTAGAGCCTGTTGATTTGACTAATTTATAAATCAGCAAGAAACCAGAGCAGATTACTGGAGGTAAATATCGCTGAATTTGGTGGTGGCGTAGCGCGTGAAGGCTTGGTGGCTTAATGGCTTGCCGGTGACGCGCTGTACCAGCTCTTTGGGTGTGAATTTGTGCCCATGTTGGTGGATGTTTTCACGCAGCCAGGCGAGTAGGGCTGTGGTTTGTCCTGATGCCAGTTCGCTCTCGATGGTTGGATTTTGGGAAACGGCCGTTTCCATGAACTGTGCCGCATACAAATTACCGAGAGCGTAGGTGGGGAAGTAGCCAAATCCTGGGCGGGTCCAATGAACATCTTGCAAACATCCCTGGCTGTCGGTGGGGGGGATGATGCCCAGTAATGCTTCCATTTTGGTGTTCCAGGCATCTGGTAATGCTTTGGCGGCTATCTCGCCGTTTAGCATCGCTTGTTCTAGCTCAAAACGAAGGATGATGTGGAAGTTGTAGGTGAGTTCATCAGCTTCTACCCGAATGAAGGAGGGTTGTACTTTGTTGATGGCCAGGTAGAAATCTTCTGCTGTGGCGTTGCCAAGTTGTGTGGGAAAGGTTTCTTGTAATTTAGGGAAGTGAGCTTGCCAGAAACCACGATTGCGTCCTACAAAGTTTTCCATCATGCGGGATTGGGATTCATGGATACCCAATGAGGTGCCGCGAGCTAAGGGTGTACGTGCCAAATCGGGGTGAGTGCCTTGCTCATACATGGCATGCCCAGATTCGTGCAAGGTGCCGAAGAGGGAGGGGTTGAGGAAGTCTGGATACCAGCGTGTGGTAATGCGGGCATCGTTCCGGCTGAAACTGGTGGAAAAGGGATGGACGACGGTGCTCAGGTGTCCTCGCTGGAAATCATAGCCAATGGCGGTTGCGATGTAGCGGGCAAATTCTTTTTGTTTAGCTACATCAAAGTATTGGTGTACCAGTTCATCAGAAACGGCCGTTTCCCGTTCTGCAATCGCCTGGCGTAAAGGAACCAACTCAGCTTTGCTCGCCTCAAAGATGGCGCGGACATCGGCCGTTTTCATGCCTGTTTCAAATTGATCTAACAGGGCGTCATATTTCTCATCTTCATACCCGTAGTAGTCGGCCAATTCCTGGCACATCTCAATCACCTGTTCCATGAAGGGGACGTAACTTGGGTAGTCGTTTTCGGCACGTGCTTTGACCCAGGCGGCATGAGCCTGTCCGCTTAACTCTGAGGCTCGCGCCACAAAATCAGGGGGCACTTTACGGGCGTCATCATAGCTTTTCTTCAAATAGCGAAGCAGACTGGCTTCGTTGCTGTCATAGTCAGCACCCTTGAGTTCGGCTTCTGCATCTTCGATGAGTTGTCCCATTTCATCAGATGTAGACAGGGTATGGGTAAGTCGGCTGAGCGTCGTCATTTGTTGGACGCGCGCTTCAAGGCCTTTGGGCGGCATATTGACTTCTTTATCCCAACTTAGGACGCTTAATGCTTTTGTCAGATCGTGAATTTCGTAAACTTTATCCAGTAATGCTTGGTATTTGGTGGTCATGTGTACAATTCCTCTCCAAGAGATTTGTAACTGGAGTTTACCGGAAAAACGGCCGTTTACCAATTCTCCATGATTCCCCGCCAGGGAAATCATGTCTAGACAGTCACTATGCGCTTAAGCGGTAATAAAAAAAAGAGGTTGGGCAAAACAGCCACCCAACCTCTTTCGTGACGCATGAAAGGCGCGTAAGATTTACGGTTTCATAAGAACAGGCAGATAAACAGTGTGTTGTGTATTCACGGTGACGGTGACGGTGACGCTGTCTACAATGCCTAGCGGTGTATGTGACGGGCTGTTGAGTTCAGCTGTGATGACATGCGTGCCAGGGAGCAGATCAACCGTTGTGTCATAAGCCATAACGGCACCCATATCCACGCCATCTACCCAGATATGCCAATGTCCATCTGTGGGAATGGCAAAATCTGTGGTGGTGATGGTTACGGGAACAGAAACGGCCGTTCCGTCTGTGCTGATGAATACCTCGCCTGCTGTGGGGCTGGTAATGTTCATCGCAGGTAAGGTAATACCCACGACAACTGGATCATGATCCGAAGCCCGGTATGGTTCTTCACCGTATAGAATGACATGTTGATTAGCTGTCTTGTATTCCATGTTGTAATCGAACGCAATGGGCTCGTCAGCATTGATATGCCAATCTGCAACATTATTAACTAGTGGCAACAAATCTGCACTGGCCAGGGCGTGATCAAGATAACCCCATTGACCATCATAACTGTAACCATAAGCATCTGCACCCTGGAACAGCGAAACCAGATTGGTATAACCCGCATCTTCAATCGTTTGAATAGGGTCTTCCATGGCATAAGAATTCAGGTCACCCATAATCAGGAAGCGTTCAGTGTTACTGTTGGTGGGATTGGTTCCCAACCAGGTTGTCAAGATCTCTGCTGCTGTGTTGCGTGCGTTATTCCAACAGCCTTGCCCATCACCTTGATCAGCGTCATCTCCTGCGGCGCCGCGACACCCTTTTGATTTTAGATGGCTAACAGAGATGGTAATTTGCTCGTTCGTATCATTATTAGCGAAGGTTTGAGCCAGGGAGGGGCGATTGCGGTTGTCTTGATAGCCTGGGTCAAAACTGTTGTCCAAAATAGCAAAGGTGCCCACAGGGGTAACTTTAGCTGGTTGGTAGATAAGCGCAACTTTGATGGCATCTGTGCCGATGACACCGGTGTCAATGTAGTCGTATGTTCCTGCACCGGCGGCATCATTTAAACCTTGGATCAAATCTTGGAGAGCGGCATCGAGATGATGATTTTCCATCTCCATGAGCCCTACAACGTCAGCATCCATAGCTATGATTGCATTGATAATCTTGATACGCTGTCGAGCAAACTCTTCTGCTGTATCTGCCCCTCGGCAGTTCATGTCTTGCGATGGCCCGCAGATGGCTCCGCCATCATCAATTGTGCTGAAATAATTGAGGACGTTGAAGCTGGCAACCCGCATATTGCCGCCTACATCAGTCGGAGTGTCCTGTCGGGTATTGGTGTGATTGAACACAACTTCTTCAGTGGGGAAAACTCTGTAATCATCGGAAGAATCATTATTGTATTCGTCAACCACGCCAACAAGGCCATTGGGAGCTACGTCACCGCCGCGTAAGGTATTGGTGAAAGTCAATTGGGGCATTGGTTGCACAATGGGATCGACATTTTGTAATGGATTGCCGTCATCAATGGTGACAAAACTGCGGGAATTAAGCTCTTGCAAGGCGTTTGCAGCTAAGCCTGGAGTCACGACATTGGTAGGTTGAGCTAAACGGCCGTTTACTCCTAACTGAACTTGCCCATATCTGCCTAATAAGTAGCTGTTGGTAACAGTCAATTCATCTTCGATAGCGATGAGCATACCTTCGTAAAACTCCCAGTCATCACCCTCAGCTAAGGGCAGTGTGACGATGGTTGGGGTGACGGTATCCATACCGCATACAGCATGATTAGCGAGCGAACTAATTTCGGTCATGCCGGCATACTCAACGACAGTCCCTTCTACACGTACCACATCACCTTCATCTACAGACTGAGTGTCATAGACGAAGATGCCTTCTGAAGTCATAGTGTCGCTGTCAAACTCATCGTTTTCCTCTTGAACATAATACCCGTTAAGTGTTGTTTGATAATCTCCAACCACCACACCTTCCACGACCACACGACTGCCTGCCAATGGTGAGGTCAGACCATCACCCTGCACAAAGTGAATAGGAATAGCTGGGTCATAGCAGGTACCAAAATCTAATGTTCCTACCTGGAAGCTGAAAGTGTGATCCGTAACCATAGACGCGCTGCTGCCTGTTACTTGGTCAGCTGCCACTGTCACATTGCACAGATCGCCGGTGGCGAAATTGGTTGTTGGTGTAATCGTGTAGCTGCTGGCTGGCCCTACCGGGGTAAATGAGCCGCTTACGCTGCCGCTAATTGAGCAATTGATGTCAAACCAACTAGCTGTCACGGTGACGGGGATATTAAATTCAATGGAAATAACGGTATCTGTTAGAACGCCGGTAGCGTTATTTTCTGGGGTTGTACTAATTACGATAGGCGTATCTAAAAGGACTGCCACATCACTGCTGCGGCGCGGTTTTAATTGATGTGAGCCATTGTATTCAGTGGCAAAGCCTACAACTTGAATTTCTTCTCCGTTAGCTCCACCTAAATTACATACATCAATACCTGTATCTTGATCAACATAGACAGCAGCGATTCCAGAGCCATCATCTACGTTAAAGCTGTAATTACCGTTGCAGTCGCTCAAATCGGAAATAGTACCTTGAATTTCTACAATCCAGCCCTCAACGCTGCCACTGTCCAAGGCATTGGTGGTCGTGACAATGGGGGTGACTTCTGCACCTGGGCCAAGATTGTTGAAATAACTGATGGAGCCGAGTTGCTCTTCGCCATTATATGCCCCACGATTACCGATGATTTGCACGACATCACCATAGTTTACAGTGGGAACTAAGCCGCTGTCATAGACTGCGATACCGCCGCTGGCATCTTGCAATGCCCAACCTGGGTAGGAGAAGGTTCCCGGTACGTAGGTGACAGTGCCTTCTACGGCAAAAGTTTCACCTACATTGCCGGCACGGGCTGTGGCGATGGGAACTGTCTCTATGTTGACAGTGAGGACACCTGTGTTTGCCAACTCAAATGGAGTACCGGTAAGGTCACCGTAGGTCCAGGCGGAGTTTGGATTACCGCTCCCCCAGTTGCCATTAAAGCGATTGGTAAAGGAGTATACGCCAGGTATGGTAGGGGTGATTGAACCCTGGAAAATGTCGTTGTTGCCATTATCTCCAGAGTATGCTGCATCAAACCAGGTCCACAGGCTGGGATCTGACTCATTGCCAAAGCCATTTTGAGCCAAAATACCTCGACCTTCACCCGCAGGCTCAGTAACGCCATTGATGTAGAGTTGACCCAAAATAGCTTCTGTGGGGAATGTTTGGGTGACAACCAAGGTGGCCGGTTCATCTAAATTTTCCCAACCTGAGACCACGTTGCGATAGTCATCTACAGTGGCTGTGCCTGCTACGGTGTAATTGCGGTTATCTGTGTTGAGCCAGTTCCATTGAGATGCTCCGTCGTTCACGATGTATTTGTAATCGATGACTCCGGTGCTAAGAGCAGGAATTGTCACGGAGAACGTTTCAAAACCAGCATCTGCGAGCATTGGCGTGGCGGAATCGCTCCAACCATTGAATGTACCAGCGATGTAAACGGTTTCACCAGGTAAGACAACGTCTTCTAAATCATGGTAAACAAATGTGATGTCACCTGATAAGGTTCCTACTGTGAAAGCTGCCTGGGCACTGCCCGCGGTGGTGCCGCTAAATTCTGCTGTGTTGGTAATTGTGTCGCCATAACCTGCGGTTTGATCGGCAGTGAAGGTGAAGGTGATGGCTTCACCATTGGTGACGGTGCCAGACCATGTGATTTCATTGCCTGATTCGGCGGCTCCAACTGGCTGCTCAACCCAACTACCAAAAGTAGTGGAGATGGGCAGGGTATCGGTGAAAAGAACGGCCGTTTCTGGAACGGAACCTGAATTACTCAAAATCACTGTGTACGTCACCGTGCCCAAATAACTTACATTGGTGTTCGGCTGTACCGTTTTAGCAATTCCTAGACCCGTGTCCGGGGTGCCATATGAGAATGTACCCAAGGGAAATGGTGTTGTGGCTGTATCATTACTGGTTTCATTATCTAAGGCATTTGGCCCGCTAAAAGTCCAGTTGTTAAGGACAAACGTGCTGCCATCTGGCCCGGTGTCATCTACACGGTAAGCCCAGCCATCCATATATTCCCAAGGCTCTCCGGTACCATCGGTGTTGATGTCGCCAAATACATCAGAAACAGATCCCCCGTAGAATAACTCAATGGCATCATCGCCATTTATTGACACGGCACTTGTCGTGTAGTCTGGAGCAAAGCCAAAGAAATTAGCAAACTCAATTGCTTCTGAAGCAACATAAATAAAGGAGCCTGCTGTAACAGCATCCGCAGGGAAAGTAAATTCTTCCCCATTAGATCCGCCACCATTGTTGGCAGAACCAACGCCAAACTCACTTAAGTCTGCAATATCATTGACGGCATATAATTCAATACCTTTTGGGGTACCTCCCTGTAACGGGCCGTCAAAAACGCCAGTGATGATCAAATCATTTTCATCAGCTGCAACTTGGGGAATAAATATTGAGAAAAGCATTAAGAGAAATACAAAAGAAAAAGTTGTGGCAATACTCAAACTAAACAAAGGGCGCATGCGCGAGAAATTCATATCAACCTCCTTACGTCATTAGAACATTGTGGTGTTTTTCCCAAGGGAATATTCACGATAAAAATAAATTTAGATCGCACTTTAATGGAAACCTCCTGATATGGAATGTTGGATGTATAGTGACCATCTAGAAATCATTTCCTTTTTTTACAGATGGTCGGGTCACTTGAAACGCATCCCTCGATTCCATCTCTTATTTATGGATGCGCCCATGGTGTAAAATGGCTCCAATCTGTATAGACCAACTTGCTGTTGGCGGATAGAAATGGTATGCCAAATATTGCAAAAAGACAATTGATCTTGTCGTGATTTTGTTAACAATTGCTATCATTTTTCAGTGGCAGCTGTCGAGCATTGGCAAGGGCTTAAATTGACATGAAGATCAATCTTAAATTCGTGAATATGTGTATTTTGAATAGTTTGAATAGTCGGTATGGGTTTGGGGAGACAATAAATTTGTGTGGCTGGAAGGGAGGTGGTTCTCTTCAATTTACCTGCGCAGATTGAAAGTGCCGGCTTTTGGCTGATGTTTAAGAAAGACCCGGCAAAAGCGCCGGGTCTTATTTACAATTTAATGATTATCCAGCCAGAAATTCATCAAGACTGGCTTTGCTGATACGATACGCACGACCAATTTTGCGTGCTTTGAGAGCCCCATCTTCAATGGCAGCGATCACATCTTCTTCGGCCACTTGAAGCACCTGCGCCACTTGTGACGGGGTCATTACATCAGGTGTGCCGCTAGCGGCTGGCGGTGGTGGCGCTTGTTGTTGCTGCGGCATTTGCTGTTGATTCTGCATACTTTGCATGGCAGCCATACCCATGGCACCAAAACCAATTTCACCCATACCACCTCCAGAGGGATTTTCGGCAGCTGCCACAAAGGCATCTGCTTGTTGTTTTTGTACGTAGCTCGTGCCATAGCCCATGTTGGTGACAACTTCCAAGGATTTGGGATGGAGCGCGAGACGAATGTTGAAGTCAACCAAAGTCATGCCTATAGCATCAAATTCTTCTTGCAGCAGCCCAACCAGAAGCTCGTTTATGTCCTTGGAGAAGGATTGGAGTTGGGCTGGGCCTAAGTTTTTAGCAATGGCTAATTCGCTTAGTTTGTCTTGCATCATGACGCCTAGCATGGGGTCAAGACGGGTTTTGATTTCTTGTTGGCGCACGCTTTCACGGAAGGCGTCGAGTGCATTGAGGAAACGCCAGGGGTCTTTTACTTTGGTGACGTAGGTGCCGTTTCCGACAATGGCGCTGGCTCCAGGCATACGTTGGGGATGCTCAACAATAATTGGGTTGGCTGTGCCCCATTTCAAGGTTAAATCTGTTGTTTTGACAAAGTATACATCTGCTGTGAAAACGTTTTTCCCGCCAAACAGCCCACGTTCTAACAGGTCTGTCAGGAGTGGTATGTTTTCTGTGGTCAGGGTGTGACGCCCGGAGGTGAAGGTGCCCATTGGCTCACCGCCCCGAACGAAAACACAAGTTTCACCAGGATTTACGATAAGTTGGGAACCAAGTTTGATATCACCCAATCCACCGCGGGGGAATTTTTGTACGACTTCATCTCTGAGCCAAGTTTCTATGGCTACACGGTCAAATACTTGTGGCATGAGTTTTCTCCTTGTGAAAATGTGAATGTGGCCTGGCTATGTTTTGAGCCGGCCAGCAGTCGAGTTTTATAATGATTGAACACCTTTGATGACCTCATCACGAGTGGCAAAGTCTTGATTTGCTTGTTGCAGGTCAGTTGTCAGGTTGCGGATAGCGGCAGCTAAATCGCCGTTCCCTTGAACTGCTTTTTCGGCAGCATCGATGTTGGCGTCGATTTCTACAGCATGATTAAACATGTTTTCATCAAAGGCATAAATGCGTGCTAAATCATCTTCTTTAACTTTGTTTGCATCGAAGAAGCCGGCGTAACCGACAGGTGCATCTTTGATTTTACCAATGAGTCCCATCAGGAGATTATCAGCACGCCCCAATGTTTCAGCATAGTCCATTGCTAGAACGATATCACGGCTGACGTCTTGGTGTACGTTGCTAAGTTTGAGACGGGATTGTTCCATTCGGCCAGCTAATGTTTCACGTAAAATTTGGTCTGCTTTACGGCGTTGACCTTTTTCCATGTAACCACTTAGCCCCGGTATCTTGTCCAATAAATTTTGCAACCCGTTGTTTTCTCCGGTAATTTGATCGTAAAGATTTGAAATGTTCTCTTTCATTAGTATCTCCTTGATTTGTTGATGGGCACTATATCCAATGATAACCAAAAAAGTATAACATACCTTTTGCTTAGTTTCTATTCTGATAGGTTTAATTTTCTGGTTTTTCTGGTGGGGAAGGCTCCTTTTCTTACGGACTTTTCCAGATGAGATATAGACCTAAGCTGATCTGAGGTAAGACAAGTAGGAGGAAGGCGATAATGACGAACAGGATGGCCTCTGAAGATGCGAATGTGCCTGTTTGGGCATAGTTGGACATGAGTATCATGATGATGATGCCAACTATGGTGGCTCCAGCAATTAAAGCGATTCCAAGTAAACGAGAAGTAGGGATTTTTGACATAACAATTTCAACTGTTATTACGTGCTATCCTTAAAAAAAGTAGCAAAGAATTTAGTTTTCTGCAAACCATTTGTCGTGAATTTCAGTCAGGTTGTTGGTGTTTTGTAGGTTATTGAGTGATTTGTTTAGGTGGGATAGTAGTTGATTGTCTTCGGCGCGTACGACGATGGCAAATGGTTCAACTGTTAGCGGGGGGGCGATTGCGGTGAGTTCTGGGTATGTTTTGAGGAATAGGGAGCTGCTGATGTTGTCGATGATGGCGGCGTGGGCTTTGTTTTCGAGAACGGCCGTTAAGGCGGCGTCTGGTGTGTTAAAGGGCAGAATGGTCAAGTTATCTAGCTTTCTTTCCCACTCGGTTGCCAATACGTGTCCTTGAGCTCCTAATTCCACAGCAAGAGAACGGCCGTTTAAGCTCTCCATATCGCTAATTTCTGTTTCGCCTTGCGGCACAACTAACACCTCGCCTGCATTAAAGTATGGCTCACTGTATGCAAAATCTTTTGTCTTTTCCGGGATTATGACGAGCGCGGAGATAAGGACATCGGCCTGTTCTGTCAATAAAGCATCATAAAGTCCGTCATACCCAAAATGAACGAACTGGATTTCAACGCCCAAATCTTTACCGATGGCGTATGCTAAATCAACATCGAAACCTGACAGATTTTCGCCATCAAAAGATTCAAAAGGAGGGTAAGTTGGGTCTAAACCCACCAAGAGTGTGCCTGTATCTTGAACTTTTTGCCATGTATCGCTGTTGTGGCTGCACCCAACCAACAAGACCATCAAAAATATGACGATGGCGATGTTTACCGTTCTTGTATATTTTCGGCTCATTTGTTTCCTGAGTATTCCTGCAAGGCTGTGTAAATTGGTTTCTCTACAAATTCAGGTGTAACTAGCGTGTAGTAGTCCATATAACTTTTGTGCGGGGCGGGAAAGCGGAATGCCCAGATGCCCATCATCTCAACGTAGGGCCAATTCTCTTCTGCATAGGTTAACGCATCGATTGTGTATTGAATTCTTTGGGCGGGGCGCACCCCACGAGTCCAGCGGGGATGGTCGTTCCAGCCAGTTTCGGTGATGTAGATTTGTTTTTGTGAATCATGATTGCTCACCATAACTCTGCGTAACAATTCTATACGCCTAAAATTTAATACTGCATCATCAGCATCGGCTTCTGGAGGGAAGTTTAACCCGTAGCTATGCGCCGCTAACCCGTCGAAGAATTGAGCGCCCCCCGCATCATATATGCCTTGTAAATAGAGCAAATCATTCAATCCCCAAGGGGAATCGGCTGGTTCAAGGGTGGGTGCCAGCGCTCCTGCTAACAGTTGTATGTCTGGATTCGCTTCTTTAACCGCTGGATACACAACCGCTAACAAATCAACGTAATCACTGGGTTGGGTTGGCCGGTATCCCCACTCATAACTCAGATTTGGCTCATTGCCGATGATGATGTACTCGACCTGGCCTTGGTATCTTTCAGCAAATGCGGCGGCATACTCGGCAAAATCAGCATAGGCTGTTTCATCAAGATAAGTAAGCGGGGTATCGGGGGGGCGTGCCCATTCGGGGGTGAGGCCTAAGCGGGCAATGACGGTGAGCCCTTGTGCCCTGGCATAGCGAATGACCATGTCTGGATGTTCCCAGGCAAACCCGCCATCTTCTCCATGATAATATGCCCAGGGAAAGAATTCTACAATCCAACTGGCGCCCATTTCTCGCACCATTTCTAAACTCTTTTTGATTTTCCACTCCTCAACTTCGTCGGTAAGCCGGGTATGGACGCCTAATATGGGGTGTTCGGTGTAAACTGTCTGTTGGGGACCAGGGGTTATGAGATGAGGTGCAGGTAGTAATAATGGTAAAACAAGGCAAAGAATGAGCAGCCGCATGGCAATGTTGAAGCTGAAGCGCTCTGAAGTTTGTTTTTTGAGCGTTGTGGGGGGGGAGGTCATCAGTGGTTTGTGGTAACTGCTTTCAGTTGTTTAGCAATTACCTTAGCGGCTGCCGCAAACGGAATCATTTTTATTTAGGCAGCAAGTGTTTGCTTCGTATAGAACTCGGACCACCAACGAGCGTGCTTGAGAATTGCCTCTAAACGCTTTATGGGGGGGCTTGATCGATCTGGAAGGGGGTGGGGAGGCACGAATCGCTCTACATCGCCAAAGCGGCATAGCAATTCGTGGGTAAGCTGGACATTTAGTAACTTATTTTGAAAATCGTGAATAATCCGACCAAACTGATCGTCAGGTTGGGTAAGCAAAGCATGGGGCAGTAACTGGGTTTCAATTCGTGTGGGGGTGGCGGCGGCTTCTCGCATCATTTGCCGCTTTGAGGATTGTAATTTTGCAATATGATCGATGCCCCACTGGTGTTGATATTTCTGTGTTTTCAAGCCAATGGGACGATCATAAATGAGGCTCAAGCTTAATTGGGCGCTTGTGGTCAATACTAATCCGCTGCATTCGGTTGACAGTCGCTCTGTCATTTGCTCCCAATCGGTTTTTTCAATATCGCTGCCTGAGAGGTGAGCTAATACCATGACGATGTTATCAGCTTCTTTGTAAAGTGCTTGTAATCCGGGTAAGAATGGCGCTGTTACAGATGGGATTTCTGTGTTTGCGTAGGCTTTTCCTGCCGGTAAGCAGGCAATTTGAGTGCCAAGTTTTTGCTGGATTCGGGCGTATGTGGTAACGGCCGTTTCCTCTTCAGCTACTGGTGCTTGCCACAACTTTCTCGCTAATCTCCTCGCCACTTTGGTGCTTGCTTTTGCCTTCTCTGGCGGCATGAGCGATGGCAAGAGCGAGCTTGAGGCCACAAGCGCTTCTGATACCAGCCGCGCGGCTACCTCTTGCTTATCTAATTCAGGAAACCCTGTTAGATAGTCTGCGCTGCCCAAGAGTAAACGGCCGTTTTCATGCAAATGATGCGCTAAAATAGCATCGACTTGAATTAAGCGTGCAAACGAGTTCACACGAGCAATATATGGCGCCCGGCGTAAAACATCACTAAAGTTTTTCCAAATTGGTAGAAAAACCTCTCTGATTTCAAAAATATCTGTGTCGTCGTCTACGATAAACAGCAAATTGACATCAGACTCGCCATACTGAAAATATCCCTGGACAAAGCTGCCAAACAGATAGGCAGCTTTTAATTGGGAGCCTAATAGTTCACTAAACTTAGTTAATGTTGCTTCGATTGCTGTTTCAGCATTGATCATAAGATAATTTTACCGTCACGCCTCCACATCGCAAAGCTATTTACCTCACTTGCCATTTCTGACACCCTATAGGTATAACCGATGGTGTATTCCCAGGCTGGGCTGCTTCAAAATAAAGCCATTCTCTTTAGCCGACCTTTTCTTTTAGCTCCTGTTTCTTTTCCTCCCCTATATCATTCCAATGTTTATCGGACAATGCACCTTCAAATGAGTAAAGATAATAACAAACAGGCAGAGTCTCGTTAGGGTATTTTTGCCTTATCATTTTGTGTGCATCAACCGCCCCAACTTTTTGTAGTTCGTCTTCAGAGAAAATCCCCACTTCATTTAAGCGACCAGCTATCTTTTTACCGATATTTCTTAATTCAGTTAGTTTTCTGTTTTTTCTCATAGCTCTGTTCATATTCCTCTGGCTCTTATGGCCTCAACAACATCTAAATCATACCATATGGCAAGATTCATTGTGGCACTTTTTGTTAATGTTGTCTACTTATGACGTACCGTGATGATCTGTTTGTGCAAGGGGCAATGCTGGGAAACGGCCGTTTCCTGTCCTGAAACAGCCGTACATATTTTATCGGTATGTACTTTTTCAGTAATTCTGGTATGATTACAAGCATGAACGACAACAAACCAATCACCCCCTACACGCCTGCACAACATGATCGCGCCTTGCACAGTTCCGATTACACTGCGTTAGGCGACGCCGGGCAAACCGCAAATCGTATCGCTGGTGACACCATTTTTCAGCGATATTTGAGTGAAAAATCACCCAACACCATCAAAAGACACGCCCGAGACCTGGAATTATTTGCCGAATACATGTTAGATATTGGCATCATGCCAGATCAAGGTGCAGATTTTCAAACAAACCCACAAGCATGGCAAGGCGTCACTTGGGGGATTGTCGAAGGGTTTATCCATTGGCAACTGCGAGAAGGCTACGCAATCTCCTCAGTAAATGCCAGGTTATCGACAGTAAAAGTTTATGCACAAATGGCGGTCAAAGCTGCAACAATCGAGCGGCAAGAAGGCCTCCTCATTCAGTCAGTCAAAGGCTTTTCCCGTGCTGGCGGTCATAACGTAGACCTACAACGTGACCAAACACGGATAAATGAGGTGTCATACGCTTACAAACTGGAAGGAAAAAAGAGCAGTGTTGTGGTTACGCGCCGCTCCACAAAAAAACAGTTAGCGGCGGTTTTAGATGAAGAAACGGCCGTTATTCTCAAGCAGCCTCAAAATAAATCCCCACAAGCTTACCGGGATGCTCTCCTGATGTGCCTACTGCTAGATCATGGGCTGCGAGCCAGTGAAGTGGCCATGCTGACCATTGACAATATTGATCTGCGCTTAAGCGAGCTTCAATTCTTCCGCCCCAAAGTCAAAGGCACCAGTCACGAATGGACCGTCCACAAGATGACAGATGATCTGTATACGGTTAGCCGCTATTATCTAAAAACCTTATACCCCCCCACTCTACACCCTGATGGGGCACTCCTGCTAACCACAACACGGCTGCGCAAAGATGGCCAGGGCGGCCTGCTGCAAGATCGAGGCTTGAACCGGGTACGATTAAGCGAACGAGTTGCTTATTTGGGGAAAAATGCAGGACTATCCGAAAAACTATCGGCGCATGATTGTCGTCACTACTGCGCCACGCAAATGGCGCGGTTGGGTTATGGTGTGGATGAATTAATGGCCTGGTTTGGCTGGACCAGTGCACAAACAGCGATGCGATACATAACGGCCGTTGACGTTAAAGAGCGTTACAAAGGATAACCACGCAATCTTTTGATAATACACAAAAATCCCCATCCATTCTATCAGCGGCGTGCTTCCAAACAGAGAACACCTTCCGCTCCCACTGCCGCATTATGGCGCACGCCAGCCGGCAGTTCTAAACGGTCTCCTGGCTTCAATACAGTAGGCTCAGCCTCAATCGGAAAACCAAAAATGATAGAACCCTCTACCACATAAACAACCTTGTGATAATCATACGTATGAGCCGCATACACATCCAAAGGGTGATTCGACCAGGTGTAAGGCTCCAAATTTTCCTGAAGCATCAAATCACGCAGCTCTTGTTCAGTTGGCTTATGTGCATGAGGCCATTTTTCAACGTGTATGATATTTTCCTGCATAAAGGGGATCTCCATAAATCATATTTCAGGATGATTATACCAAGGCTGGTACAAAATCACACTGCTTCATTTCCGTCAACACCATCTTCCTCTTCCTCATCCAATACCGGGAACTTAACTCTTGCTCTCGTAACCGCCCGTCCATCAACATCCAGCACAGATATAACAACACGGTCTTGGTACGTGACCTCATCCCCAACTTTAGGCGGTCGTCCCAATTTAGAAACCACAAGTCCGCCAACGGTTTCTACATCAGGCAGTTTATTCTTCTCGCCAAGATATATCTCCTCAACAAGATCATCCACCAAATAAGCCCCAGCCACTTCCAATACGCCAGGCTCAATTTGGACATAAGGCTCATATTCCTGATCAAACTCATCGCGCACTTCGCCCACAATCTCTTCAACTAAATCCTCCAAGGTTACCACCCCCGCCATGCCCCCAAATTCATCGAGAACAATAGCCATATGCAAGCGTTGGCTCTTAAAGGCAACCAACAAATTCTCAACCGGAAAATCCTCCGGCACAGAAGGAGCCATCCGCAAAATCAAACGGATATCAAATTTACTATCTGGTTTCACCGTTTGCCGGATCATATCCTTGAGATGAACAATGCCAACAATATGATCCCTGTCCCTTTCATACACAGGGAATCGACTATGGCGGCTTTCAGTGACAATTGTAAGCAACTTTTCCCTGGCAATATTGATAGGAATCGCCTGCACCCGCGTACGCGGCGTCATCACTTGCCCCACCACACGATCACTAAAATCAAATATATTGCGGATCATCTCCTCTTCATCTTCGTTGAGCAGCCCTCCCTCCGCACTTTCGCTTACAAGCAATTCTATCTCTTCCGCCGACAACACACGATCATGCCCTTCAACTGGTGGCACCTTGAATAAACGAAGCAGCAAATTACCAATACCATTCAAAATCCGCACAGGAATAATCAAAATGGTTTGCGAGAGCTGCATCGGGTGAGTCAGCGCCAATACCACTTTAGGCGCATCAGCAAGAGCTATCGATTTAGGTACCATCTCACCCAAAACAACATGCAAATACGTCAGGATGCCCAGCCCAACAAAATATCCAATCGAGCGCACCAGCGCCGGGTTAGGCTCAAACCACAGCCGCTCAATAAACGGCTCCAAGAAATGGGCAATCTGCGGTTCACCATACATAGCCAAACCAAGTGAAGCAATCGTAATACCCAATTGAGCTGTAGCAATATATTGATCCTGTTGTTTCCGTGAATCGAGAATATTCAGAACTTTTTTCCGCTTGCCACCATTGTCCTCTCCCTCCATTTCTTCTAGCTGAGTAGGACGCACCCCGATAATTCCAAACTCCGCCGCCACGAAAAAGCCATTTAAAGTGACTAAAATTAAGATAATCACAACTGCCACCAGAAGTCCCCACCAATTGGTTCCCCCCTCGCTGGGAGCATCTGCAAAAGACGACAGGAGGAAAGCCGCACTCATTCCAGGGATTATCAAACTAAACAAAATTCCTTTAGTCATAGTCGGCCACCTCCCATTCACTGAATGGCGCCACATCTTCCGTAGGTGACATTTGCAAAGACACCTCCAACACGCCTAAATCTGCCATCGCTTCAACCCGAATTTGAATGCCGCCAAAGGTCACCTCATCACCTTCTGTTGGGGAACGCCCTAGCTCGCTAAAGATGAGACCACTAAGCGTATCAGTCTCATCGGGCAAACTCAACTCTAAATACTCGTTCACATCAGAAACAAGTAAATCCCCACGCAAATATACGCGGCCTTCATTATCTCGAGCGATCAAAGCCATTTCGTCATCAAATTCATCTTGAAGTTCGCCAAATATCTCTTCGATAAGGTCTTCAAAGGTTATCATGCCCGCGGTGCCACCATATTCGTCAAACACAATGGCCAGGTAGTTGCCGCCCAGGTTCAATTTTTCCCACAAGTCTAATACCGGCATCGTCTCAGGGACATGAATAACATCACGGATAGCAGATTCCATATCAGAACGGCCGTTTACATGCCGGCTGAATAAATCCTTCACATGCACAAAGCCAAGCACATCATCAATCGATTCCCCAATCAACGGAATTCGTGAATATCCCTCCTCAATAGCCAGGTTAATCACAGACTCCATGGGATCAGTGATATTGGCCGTAATCAACCGGGTACGATGCACCATCACCTGCCGTGCCGTTAAATCGCGCAAGCGAAAAGCGTTGCGCAGCATCTGCCGCTCTTCATCATCAAGCAGCCCGCTTTCATAACTCTCCGTCACCAACAGCTCAATTTCCTCTGGCGAATGGACGTGCCCCCCTTCATGGGGTTTCCGGCCCATTAAACGCAGCACCACATTGCCACTGCCATTAAAAAGCCATATCAATGGCATGAAGAGCACCAGTGAAATCCGCATGGGAATGACAAGCATAAGAGCTACATTCTCTGGATATTGAATAGCCACAGATTTGGGAAACAACTCACCCATAATCACTTGTAATACCGTGATGAAGATCAATACCGTTATCGTGGCTGCCGACTCCGCTGCGGCCGTACCAACGCCAAAATAAGCCAATGGTTCAACCAGATAGCCCGCAATCACATTTTGACCAAATGCACCTAAAACAAGCGAAGAAATCGTAATACCAATCTGACAAGCAGCGACATAATTGTCCAACGAAACAGGCTGTTCCATGATAGGCAGCAGCAATGATGCCATCCTGTTACCATTCGCCGCCATCTGGCTAATGCGCGTGCGGTGTGAGGAAACAGTTGCAAATTCAGCCCCAACATAAAGCGCATTAAAAAAGATCATCAATGCAACAGCTGCTATGATAAAAAATATTTCGGCCATGTTCTCTTAGAATCTCTTTACACAAATTTGGCATAGTCCAGGCAGACACAACGATCTGCTAGACCAAATGCGAAGCAGTCGGCAAGAACACCAAACCTGCACCCAATATAACTTTAAGCAATCACCTAAATGGGGTTCCTGATATGAACCAGGAGGTTCTGAATGTGGGTCAGCCAAGGCCAGCATCCCTCCTGAAGCCTTGACTCACATTGTTTGGACGGGTGGCGGATGATTCCGTCATGGTCCTATGAGTATTCTCCAAATTAAATTCATGCTGCTATTTTGCAGTCAATGTACCAGTTTGCGGAAGTCCCAACGAGGGGTTTCACACGAAAAATTATAGAACAGCGATTTGGATTGGTCAAACCTTTTCTGGCTGCGAGTATGGTTGACGTTCCCCACATTGAGTACATTCAGCCGTGGTGTTGTTTCTCTGGATGAGCAAGCCGCCACAACGAGAACAAGCAGGTTCCGCTAACGGCCGTTTCCAACTGGTCCAATCACAATCAGGATAATTACCACAACCGTAGAAAATGCGACCCTTGCGCGTGCGCTTCTCAATCAAATCGCCGCCATCTTTGGGGCAAGTCACCCCAATTTTGACAAGAATCTGCTCCGTATAGCGGCATTTAGGGAAATTACTGCAACCGATAAAGCGGCCAAAACGCCCCTCACGGAACAACAAAGGGCTGCCACAGTTCGGACAATCTCGACCAGCCGGAACCACCTCTTTCTTCAGATCGATCTTAGGAATAGCAGCATCAGCCTTTTCCAAATCCTGTGCAAATGGACCATAAAATTGAGCCACAACAGGTACCCACGCCTGTTTGCCCGCCGCGATTTCATCCAGTTCACCTTCCATGCGTGCCGTAAAATCAACAGACAAAATATTAGGGAAATATTCAACCAACAAATCGTTGACGATTTCACCCGTTTCCGTGGGCACCAGACGTCTATCCTCACGCTCTACGTAGCCCCGCGCCTGCACCGTAGAAATAATCGAGGCGTAGGTGCTGGGACGGCCAATACCATTTTCTTCCAGTTCGCGCACCAAAGACGCCTCAGAAAAACGTGGCGGTGGCTGCGTGAAATGCTGTTCAGGCAGCAAACGCATCAGATCCACCTGTTCACCCTCAGTCAAATCAGAAGGCACTTTGCCATTGCCATTTTCAATTGGAGCATCAGCTGGTTTTGTCTCCTCATACAACGCCAGGAAACCAGCAAAGCGCAAAGAGGAGCCAGAGGCACGGAACATATACGGCCGTTTCTCAGCTGCCACATTCGCTTCTCCAGCCCAAATATCAGCCGACACAGTATCGTAAATCGCGTTTGCCATTTGACTGGCAACGAAGCGATCCCAGACCAACTTATAGAGCCGGTACTGGTCTCGCTTGAGATACGGCTTCGCCACTTTGGGCGTCCGCAGCACAGAAGTGGGGCGCACCGCTTCATGGGCTTCCTGTGCTGACTTTGAGCGCGTTTTATAGACAGGTCGCTTCCCCGGCACATATTTCTCGCCAAATGCCCCTTTTACATAGTCCCGTGCCTCATTTTGCGCCTCTTTAGAGACAGTGACACTGTCGGTACGCATATAAGTAATGAGACCGGTTATGCCCTCTGCGCCTCCTAAATCGACACCTTCGTACAGTTGTTGAGCAATGCGCATAGTTTTGCTAGTGCCAAAATTCAGTTTGCGCGAGGCCTCTTGCTGCATAGTGCTGGTGGTAAACGGCGCAGCTGGCTTGCGCGTGCGCGTCCCCAGCCGCACTTTGCCCAATGTCCAGGTCGCTTTTTGCAACACATCCAGGTGAGGCAAGACATCAGCTTCACTGTTGAGTTCCGGATCCTTCCCCTGGAATTTATGGAATTTTGACACGAAAAACGGCCGTTCTGCTTCCTGTGCATATTTTTGTTGGCTCAACTCAGCCTTGAGCGTCCAATATTCAACCGGCTCAAAATTGTCGATCTCACGCTCACGCTCGACCACAAGACGCACAGCCACAGACTGCACCCGCCCCGCCGACAAACGCCCACGCACTTTGCGCCACAACAGCGGACTTAGTTTATAACCAACCAGTCGATCCAAAATTCGACGCGCCTGCTGCGCATCCACCCGATCCATATCGATTTCACGAGGTTCTTCAAAGGCCGCAATGATGGCCGGTTTTGTGATTTCGTTAAACACCACTCGTTTAGTACGAGCAGGTTCCATCTCAGCCGATTCTTGCACATGCCAGGCAATCGCTTCCCCCTCACGGTCAGGGTCAGTTGCCAGGTAAATCTCTTTAGCTTTGGCAGCAGCAGCAGCCAATTCCTTCACGATCTTCCGTTTATCATTTGGCACGCGATACTCTGGGGCAAACCCATTTTCCGTGTCCACACTCAGCCTTGATTTAAGCAAATCACGCACATGACCCACACTGGATTTCACCGTGTAGCCCCGCCCCAAGTAACGCCCAATCGTTTTTGCTTTGGCCGGTGATTCCACAATCACCAATTTACCGCGACGGGCAGTCCTCTTTTTCTTGGCGTTTACTTTTTTCCTGGTTGATTTCTTCTTTTTTGTGCTTTTTTTCTTCTGCGGACGTGGCTGAATTTCCGGCTTGGGCAGATTGTCGTGCGCTGCCGTATGACCCCGTTTATACATATTGGTGCCACATACCGGGCAGGTGCCCCGCGTGGCCGGACTGCCGTTGGCAGCCCATTCTGCCTGGGGGGCTACCATATCCCGTTTTTCTTTACACTTTAAGCAATATCCTTCTATTTTCAATTCTTCAGTCATAAAAAACCCAGATAGTCATCAATGGTTAAAAGTTAGTTTTCAATTGTCAACGTCCCTCTCCGTTAGCAACAGGCTGTTGACAATGTACAATTTGACAATTCGTTAACTATATTTTTCTAAATCAGTGCCTTCCAGTCCGTCCACCATTTTCTTAACCAATTTTATTTGGTCTTTGGGAACAACCAAAAGTGCATCTTCTGTGTTGACCACGATCATGCCGTCCACACCGACGACAGTTACCAAGCGATCATCTTCATAATTGTAGACCAATGAATCAGAGACACCTTCGGTGATCACCAATCCTTTGGTCACATTAGCTGTTTTGTCTGGATTGATAGCTTCCTTCAAGGCATACAAAGTGCCCGGATCACTCCAACCCATTTCGCCATGTAAAACGGCCGCATCTTCTGAGGGGATAAAGGCTAAAATGGCATCATCAAAACTGATAGATTGCATTTGGGGATACACCTTATGCAAGGTATCCATGTAGCTATTCTGGCCGATTTTCGCCCCGATTTCTTGGAGCTGTGCCCACATCGCCGCCTGGCGTAGTTGGTACTGTTTTTGAATATAACCAACGGTGGTGACGAAGTAGCCAGTATTCCACACATGTGTTTTTTCCGCAAAAATTTGTGCGCAGCGTGCTTTTTCTGGACGGTATTCTAAGGAGCCAAACCGGTAAAACGGCCGTTCTCTCACCTGTCCTAGCGCTTCACCCAAACCAATCCAACCCAGGTTTTCATTGGCAAAACGGGGCGTCTCCCCCACAAACAAAATCTCGGCCTGTTTCTTAACTAACAATTGTTCAGCATCTGCCAGCACAGCCCGGAAAGTGTCAACCTGATCCATGTAATTGTCACCCCACAGGATGGCAATCGGCTCATCTTCAGACTGGCTGGCATGAGCCAGATGCGTCATAGCTAAACCAACCGCAGCGGCCAAATCCCGCCGTGTAGGCTCACCGATGATGTTTTGGGCAGGCACATCTGGCAGTTGCTCTCGCACCATATCCACATATTTCAAGTTCGTAGAGACAAACACATTGTCTCCGCCATACACATCCAACACCCGGTCTACAGCCAATTGCAGGGTGGATTTACTCCCTAAGATGGGTTCAAATTGTTTGGGTGATTTCTGGCGGCTAATCGGCCACAGTCGCCGACCAGAGCCACCGGCAAAGATGACTAGTTTCATTCGTTTTCCTCAATTATATTATCGGTATCCGTATCCTTGGCTTCAGATTTTATTTCGTAGACAGATTCTGGCTCGCGGCAAAGCACATAGTTCATGCCACCCACTTGCTGCACCATCCCTTTGAGTTCCATCAACGTGAGCGTGCTGCTTACCTCATGGCTTGGCAAGCCAGCAGCCCGGCTCAGTTCATCAATGTGAACTGGCTGTGCCGACAGATGGGCATACAGAGCCACTTCTTCGTTCGATTCAGGCAATGCTAGTTGAACGGCCGTTTTCTCAGCCACCATGTGCAAATTCAACTCTTCCAACACATCATCTACACTTGTGACCAGCTTTGCTCCTTGTTGGATGAGCTGGTTGGGTCCTTTGCTTACCGGGCTGTTGATGTTCCCTGGCACCGCAAACACATCACGATCTTGCTCCAGAGCGAAATTCGTCGTGATCAAGGCGCCGCTGCGCTCACCAGCTTCCACCACAATCACCCCCAACGACATGCCACTGATGATGCGATTTCGGGGCGGAAAATTTTTAGCTTCTGGTCGCACACCAAGCGCATACTCAGAAATTAAAGCCCCCTTCCCCCTCGTGATTTCTTTGGCTAAAGAGCGATGTTCGGCAGGATAGATGCAATCCAAACCAGAGCCCAACACACCAATCGTACGACCATCAAGGGAAACGGCCGTTTGGTGAGCCACCGCATCAATACCACGAGCCAGACCACTCACCACCGTCACCCCACTGTGAACAAGCCCAGTCACCAAATCCTTAGTCACCTGCCTGCCATAACTGGTCAAACGGCGTGTGCCTACCACCGCTACCGCAAACTGATCCACTTCCAACAATTCACCAGCCACATAGATCAACGGTGGCGGTGTAGGCGTCTCCTTTAAATAAGAAGGATACTCAGGCATGTGCCAGGTCAAAAGCTGAATGCCAGCAGCCTCGATTTTTGCCATTTCAGCATCCAAATCCAGCCGTTCTCGTGCCGCACGCAGCGCTTTTAACGACCGTTTATCCAGGCCAATTCGCATTAGTTCATGTTCTGGCGCAACCCAGGCAGCCGACAACTCCCCGTAAAAATCGAGCAGCGCCTGGACCTTAGCCGGGCCAACACCTTTGACAATATTAAATCCCAGCCAATACTTGAGCTCAGACATCATTTCTAAAACACCATATCACTTAAGCCATCAGTCAACGGCAAACAGCAACCAGAGACAACCACCTTGTACAGCACAGGGCACCCTTTTTTTAAACGAGTAATCCCGGCAGCAGATGGACCGTCAAACGGCCGTTCTCAAAATCAATCTCCGTGACCACTTCCTGAGTATCCGGCAGCAAGATCTCCTTATCTTCACCTTGAACCACAAACACATTATTCGCGCCCGTTTCAATGACATTTTTCAGTTCACCAAGATAGTGACCTTCATCAGAATAAACTTGCAGGCCAATCAGTTGAAACAGGAAATATTCATCCTCCTCCAACGGAATGGCATCCGCCAGCGACACCTGAAGCAGTTCACCTTTCAACCGGTCAGTTTGCTCTCGATGATCAATGCCCGCCAGCTTTAGCAGCACCAAATCCTTATGAAAGCGGACACCCTCCACCACCATAGATTGTGGCCGACACTCACCTACATACACCTCTTCCAGCCAGGTAAAACGCTCCGGCAGATCGGTATAGGGCAGCACCCGAACCTCACCACGCACACCATGCGCCTTGAGGATCTTACCAATGACCAAAAAACGAGGCTCAGTAGATGATTCCACCAAGCCTCGCCGGTCGTTCTTACTTGAACGAGAATTTGCTTTTCCAGTCAATTAAACACCGTTTCGGGGTCATGAAGTTCGTAGTAACCACTTCAGCAGTGATCATAACGAAAGCCACCCCTACGAGCCTGCACAGCGCTTTAATCGCGGTCAGCTTCCAGCACTTCCAAACTAACGCGCCTGCCTTCTTTAGCTGCCGACACTTGCACCAGGGTGCGAATCGAATTGATCACACGCCCATTCTTGCCAATGACCCGACCCATGTCCTCTGCTGCCACAGACAATTCCAAAATAGTTTCAGAACGCTCATCAAAGGCATCAACATGAACCTCATCCGGGTTATCAACCAACGATTTAACGATAAATTCAACTAGCTCTTTCATAAATATACCAAGCAACGGGTTCTCTGTGTTTACTCTTCCTCAGCAACCGCTTCCGTGGCCTCAACCGCAACCTCAGCCGCAGCGACCGCTGCCAAGTCAACCCCTTCATACTCCGCAACCAGAGCTTCCAGAGATTCACCAGCATGCAATCTTTTCAGGCGATCACGAGTACCTTGTTTCACCAGGAGACGTTCCACCGCATCAGTTGGTTGAGCCCCTTTGCTCAGCCAATACAACGCACGCTCTTCCTGGATCAAATATTCAGAAGGCTCTGTCAACGGATTGTAATGACCAATACGTTCCACAATACGACCATCACGTTTGGCGGTGATTTCAGTCACCACAATACGGTAGCTGGGTTGACCTTTTTTACCAGTTCGAGTTAAACGAATTCGCAACATGTTCTTTCTTAATCTCCAAAATTATTAGTCTTATAGTTTGATATATCAGTAGTCGTGTAGTCTGTTGGTATTTCAGTCTGGAAGTAGGACGGTTAGACTGCCTGACTAAATGACCATCTGACCTGGCAACTATCTGACTAATGAAATCGCCCCTTGGCGACTTTTTAACATTTTAATTGGGGTTTTTAACCGATCAATTTTGTTCGTCGTAACCACATTTAGCAGCTTGCAGAATGACTAAAGCTGTCGCTGCAAATCCACTTAAAAACCACCGCCCAACATATTCATCAGGTTCTTGCGCCCACGCCCGCTGCGCAGTTGTTTCATCATTTTTTGCATTTCCCGGAACTGTTTCAGAAGTTGATTCACTTCTTGCACTGTTGTTCCTGATCCAGCTGCAATGCGTTTTTTACGGCTGGCTTTAATAATCTTTGGACTGCGCCGTTCCTTAGGGGTCATCGACCGGATAATGGCTTCAATGCGCTTTAGTTCACCCTCAGCGCTGCTTAAATCCACATTACCCGCCATTTTACCCATACCGGGAATCATTTCCAGCAGTTGCCCAATGGGACCCATGCGTTTGATTTGCTGCATCTGTTTGAGGAAATCTTCCAAATCAAATTTCCCTTCCATCAGGCGCTCACCCGCTTTTTGAGCCTCTTGTTGATCCATCTCCGTCTGGGCTTTCTCGATGAGGGTCATCATATCGCCCATGCCCAAGATGCGATTTGACAAGCGATCTGGATGGAACTCTTCGATGGCGTTCAGTTTTTCACCAGTGCCCAGGAATTTGATTGGCACGCTGGTAACTTCCCGCATGGAGATAGCAGCCCCACCACGGGCGTCACCATCAATCTTGGTCATAACCAAACCGGAAATGTTTACGGCCTTGTTAAAGTCTGTAGCGACGCGCACGGCTTCTTGCCCCGTCATGGCATCTGCCACAAGCAATGTCTCGATGGGTTCAACCTCAGCTTTAATGGACTTGATCTCATCCATCATCATTTCGTCAATGTTCAAACGACCAGCAGTGTCAATAATAACCACGGTGGCATTTGAGTTCTTTCCGTGCTGCACCCCGTTTTTGGCAATTTTTACTGGATTGGCATCAATCC
>PDQY01000034.1 GCA_002746795.1 Chloroflexota bacterium
ACGCAAATGACGGTCATCACGTATTTTTATACTCATGTGGTCTCTCCAGTTGTTATAACCTGGAGTTTGCCTGATTTTTTAAATAGGAACAACTCTAATAACTAACCGCCAGACTTTCAGGTTCCATCTGCGGGAATCACGTGCCCCCAACCACACGCTCAAAAGGGCTTTTCCCTGCATGTTTCTTGCCAGACTGCCACTGCATAACCTGGTTAATACGCTTATAGCTGAGTAGCCCTAAATAAAGTCCGTTTTCCCCCACAGGAATGGCATCTAACTCTTCTACCATCATTCGTTTTAAAGCTTCTTCTAGGGGCATATTCGGAGACACAGGCACAATATCTCGACGCATGATGATATTGGCCCAGGTGTGTCCGCCGCGCGTCTTCATCGCTTCAGACAGATCTTGGCGTGTGATAAAACCTTCAAGCACATCGTTACGAACAACCGGGAAGCTGGTTTGACCACTCAGCATCATAAGCTGAATTGCTTGTTCCAGGCGGTGATAAGGGGTCAGCGTATAGGCAGTAGTAGTATACACATCATGAACAGTATGCCCTTTCAAAGAAGTGCGCTGTTTCACCATTGCAGCCTCTTTCCCGGCAGCCGTAAACACAAACAAGGCAATAAACACCATGAAAATACCGCCGTTAAACAAACCATACAGCCCCATCATCACGGCAATGACTTTCCCCACAGTGGCAGCTACGTTGGTGGCACGGCTATAATCCAATTTCATAGCCAACAAAGCCCGAAACACCCGTCCACCATCCAAGGGGAATGCGGGAATCAAATTGAATAGAGCCAGGATAATATTGTAGACAAAGATGTAGGCGAAAACGGCCGTTATCGTCAAACCTGCTGCATCAGACAAAGAGAGGACAACCCCCCTCATACTCAAACCGAACACAGGAATAAACGCCGCCAAGAGCAGCGCAATAGCAAAATTAACCGCTGGTCCGGCAAGCGCAATCACAAACTCCTGCACAGGCTTATCGGGAATGCGTTGCAGTTGAGCGACACCCCCGATAGGTGACAGAACAATCTGCTTCACCGGCACCCCATAATGCATCGCAGCAAAACTATGCCCCAATTCATGCAAAGTCACCAGCACAAACACTAACACCATCACCACCACGCCAAACAGCGCACTGCGAACGCCGCCCCCAGCAGAGCCGAATCGTACTGCTGCCCAAAGCAGTATCAAGGGGAAGGTAAAATGCAAACGCACGTCAATTCCGCGTACAGAAAATAGCTTCAATGATCGATCCATGTTATTCCTCATAATTTAGAGCCGACGATTAAATGAATCGTGGCATGGCCTCGTTAGCCTGAAAGAACAGTACCCTGCACATTTGTTCACATGATTAAGTGACTGTTCCTTAACTTCTCGGAAATTCATGGTGATGATACAGTTGTGACCATTAACTTCCGGAAAATTCAATTTAAGTCATTATTCTATCGCCCTTATCTATGAACCATGTTAGATAAAGATGAGCCACAAATGAGACCGCCGCTTCCAGTATGACAGTGTACAAATTAAGTGTAACCCAGCATACAACATATATCATCACTCTACAATTATGATGGTATCAACAACAAAGAACAACCTCTCTCCTCTCCCTCCTCTTCCTTAATAAAGCAAAGCTCCCAATCGGGGGCTTTGCCAGTTTAAAGGAACCTGGTTCCTGGCGCGTAACCTCCACGCTGATTCACTGTTAAGCGTACACTTGTGCTATAATCCCGCGCTCAGGGCTGACGCGTAAATAAGTTATGGTATAGCATCATCAGCCTTAAGGCACGACCTTATTCACAATGGTTCAAATAATTGACCGTTCCTTAGTAAACCATGTGATTGGTTTTGTGCCAATCTGCGTGAGGTAAATATGGAAGCAAGTGAAGTAAAACAAGATGCAGCCCAAACTGAAAAGCCCAATCGCGGCATAGGTGACTATGTAGGCCTGGCGTTGCGCGGTATGGCAATGGGCGCATCAGACATTGTTCCTGGTGTTTCTGGGGGGACGATGGCTCTCATTTTGGGCATCTATGAAGAATTGATTGATTCTATCCGGGCAATTGGCCGTCCTGCTTTGTGGCGTGCCGCCATTCGCTTTAAAATTAAAACATTGTTCCAATTGGTTAATTGGCAGTTTTTGTTAGCTGTAGGCATGGGTATTTTGTTAGCTATTTTGATTCTAGCACAGCCGCTCGAGTGGATGCTGGTCAATCAACCCGTGTATTTGTGGAGCTTCTTCTTCGGCCTGGTGATTGCATCGGCGTACACCGTCAGCAAACGCATCCCCCAATGGAATCCTCAGCTGCTCCTGACATTAGCTGTCGGCACAATTGCCGCGTACAATATTGTGGGACTGGTGCCTGCACAAACGCCGAACACCTGGTGGTTCCTCATCCTATCTGGTGCGTTAGCAAGCTGCGCCATGATTCTGCCAGGTCTCTCAGGAGCCTTCATCCTCTTCATTTTAGGCAAATACGCCACTGTTTTGGCGGCTGTCAATAACCAAGATATGGTAACGATCGCCCTCATCGGCATTGGCGCAGCTTTTGGGCTCGTTACGTTTGCGCAAGTGCTGAGTTGGCTTTTCAAACGCTTCCATGATTACACTTTGGCAGTTCTCATTGGCTTGATGCTGGGCAGTTTACGCAAGCTGTGGGCATGGAAAGAGGACATAGCCTGGCTTGTGGACGAAGCTGGCGAATTTATTTTGGACAGTCATGGTGAAATTCAAGTCATCAAACAAATCAACGTGTGGCCAGATGTTTCTACAGCAGCCGGTATCACTGAAACGGGGTTAGCTATCGGGTTGGCCATATTGGGTGCCGTGATTGTGCTTACGATTGAATGGTACGCACAGAAAAAAGAAAAAGCCGAGGCTATTTAAGGTGACACGAACAGATTGCCGTATTCAGGCGGTCATTTTTGACCTGGATGACACGCTGTTAGACTGGTCTCAGCAGACGGATTGGCTGAGCAATATCAGCGGTCCGCATATTCAAAAGGTATATGATTACCTGGCGATGAATGGGAAATCGCTGCCAACATTTGACACGCTTTTCCAAAATTATCAAGAGGCCATTATCAATAGTTGGCAAGAAGCCAAAAAAACCTGGGCTGGTATCAGTTTTGAGACTGTGCTAAACCGTTGTTTTGAGACATCAGGCTTGGATACGGCGTCAATCAACATGCAAGAGGTGTTATTAGCTTATGATTGGGGACCTGTGCCAGATGTAGGTTTATTTGATGATACAATTCCAGTGCTGGACAGCTTGCAGCAGCAAGGCTACAAAATCGGCCTGGTGACCAATTCGATGATGTCGATGTGGATGCGTGACATTGAACTGCGGGCTTATGGCATTGTGGATTATTTCGATGCCCGCATTACCTCCGGTGATACGGGGCACATGAAACCACATCCAGCCATTTATGAACGGGTACTGAATTTATTGGATGTTGAGGTGGAAACGGCCGTTTTCGTGGGTGATCGTCCGGCTAATGACATTGCTGGCGCCAACGCCGTGGGGCTGATCAGCGTCTGGATGAACCCAGCCCACGTCGAATATGACCTGGGTGATGTCGTTCCTGATTATGAAATCACAACCTTACAAGAACTACTGCCGATTCTGGCAGCCTTAGAGCAGAGCGAGAAGCAAGAGTAAGACGCGAGAAGACAACCGCTTACTCTCGCTCCCAAGAGAGGTGCAATATGTCGAAAATTGGAAGAAACGATCCTTGTTACTGTGGCAGCGGCAAAAAATATAAACAATGTCACATGAAAGAAGACAAAGCAGCCGAAAAAGAACGTCGTTCGTGGACACAAGCGGCAACCTGGCTGCGGCGCGACCTGATGAAATATGCCCGGGATGAGCGCTTCAACGAAAGTTTTGCCCTGGCTGTGCCTCTCTTCTGGAACGATTACTACGACATGGACAATGTCGAGCAGATGAGCGTGCCCGAAGCGATGCGTTTCACAGATTGGTTTGCTTTCGACTACCAGATGGAAAACGGCCGTTATCTCATCGAAATCTACCGCGAAGAAAAACAAGATGATTTATCCGAATATCAACAAGCTGTTCTCGATAGCTGGATTGATGCGGATCCGGCGAGCGCCTACGAACTTACGGGGTACAAAGACCAAACACTTTCCTTGAAAGAGATCACTTCAGGAGAAGAGTACGAAGTTTTTGAAGCAAGTGGACACGGCAATGTAAACATCGGTGAAATTATTTTAGCTCGTATTTTGCCCGTCCATGATCAGCTAGAATTCAGCTCCTCACCTGCCTACCTGCCCAGTGACGAGATTCAAGACCTGCCCGATAAACTAAAAGCGGCTGAAGCTACCTACCTGGAAGAACATCCTGATGCCACGCACCAGGATTTTATGCGAGCCAAAAGCTATCTCCTCGTCCATCACGCCCTGGAACAGGCAGAACGGGTTGGCCGCCCACCCGTCGCCCGTCTTGATGAAAACCGAGAAGATGGCAAAACACAGAAACTCGCTTCACGCATGAAACAAAAAGTGCAAAAGCAAATTGTGAAAGATATTCCCATACGGCAAACCACCCGGCAAAAAATCGGTGAATAAAAACCTTTGCGGGGATTAGAGGATTTTAGGGTCTCCTTCTTGTGCGCTGCGCAAGAGTGCCCCACGCACAGGACTAATCCCCGCTATCTTTTTCAATCACATGGCCTCATCCAACCTCCTCATTCGTCCCCAGAAAACCCCGCTCAAAGGCAGCATTTCAGTTCCAGGTGATAAATCAATCAGTCACCGTGCTATCATGCTGGCTTCCCTGGCCGAAGGCACCAGTATCGTGCGCAACTGGCTACCTGCCGGAGATACCATTGCTACCCTCAATGCTTTCCAGGCACTAGGCGTCGTCATCGATGTTGACCGACATTCTCCAACAGCCTGGAACCTTGTCATAGAGGGACGTGGGCTGCACGGCTTGAAAGATCCGCGAAAAGCCCTTGATTGCCGCAACGCAGGCACCTTGATGCGCCTGCTGGCTGGTATTATGGCTGGCCAATCTTTTGCCTCAGTGTTGGATGGCAGCAAACAACTACGCAAACGCCCCATGCGTCGTATCACGGACCCCTTAACACAGATGAAAGCCAACATTTCAGCGACCAATGGCCGAGCCCCGCTTTCCCTTAAACCGGCTTCTCTGGAAGGAATCTCCTATGAGATGAAGGTCACCAGTGGGCAGGTCAAAAGTGCGCTGTTGTTGGCGGGGCTGTATGCCACAGGCGAAACTCGGATTTACCAACCGGGACCAGCCCGAGATCACACGGAGCGTATGCTCAATGCTGTCGGCGTTGATGTGCGTACAGACGGTAACTGGATCATCATGCCGCCTGCTGAAGAAGAGCGCCGCTTGCAAGCCTTTGATTTAACTGTGCCTGGCGACATTTCTTCGGCGGCCTTCCCGCTGGTGGCAGCAGCGATTGTGCCACACTCTGAAGTGACCGTTACCCATGTGGGCTACAATGATACGCGCACAGGCATATTGACAATGCTCCAGCAAATGGGAGCTGAATTCACCATCAGCCATGAACGAGTGACGGGTGGGGAACCGGCTGTGGACATTACCTTTCGTTTTGGCGAACTGCACGGCACGGATATTGGTGGCGAGGTTGTGGTGCGCGGCATTGACGAGTTCCCCATTCTCACGGTGGCCGCCACGCAGGCAGCAGGCACAACCACCGTGCGCGACGCTGCTGAACTGCGTGTAAAAGAGGTGGATCGCATTGGTGTGCTGGCTGGGGAACTGGCAAAGATAAACATCGAGATGGTTGAACGCCCGGATGGTTATATGCTGCATGGTCCCAAACGGCCGTTTTCCGCAGCAGTAGATAGCCATGAGGATCATCGTCTGGGTATGGCTCTCGCGGTCATGGGGCTGGTCACGTATGGCGAAACCCTCATCCACAATGCCCGCTGCATTCATGACAGCTTTCCTGGCTTCGTGGACACGATGCAAGCGTTAGGCGCAAATATGGCGTGGGTGGAATAAGCGTAAACAGTGAGCTGTGTTTATCAGCTCTCCAACTTGTTACTTTGCCCCTATGAACATTTCTGGCAAAACCCAACTCATTGGCCTGATAGGTTGGCCGATTTCTCACAGTTTTAGTCCGGCGATGCACAACACAGCGGCGGCAGATTTGGGGCTGGATGTTGCGTATGTAGCCATGCCGGTTCACCCTGATGATATAGAAACGGCCGTTCGCGGGCTGCCCAGCCTCGGTTTTCGCGGTTTTAACATCACCGTACCACATAAGCAAGCAATCATGCCGTTCTTGCATGAAATTGAAGCGGGAGCTAAAGCGATTGGGGCGGTGAATACAGTCGTAATCGGTGAACAGTTTTCGGCAGGCAGTGAACATTCATCATTCGTCGTTCGTCATTCGTCGTTTCTTTCCGGGTACAACACCGACTGGTCAGGTTTCCTGGCTGATTTGGCATCGTTGGGGATAGAGGTAAAGTCTCGTTCTTGTCTGGTGCTGGGTGCGGGCGGTTCAGCACGGGCGGCAGCGTATGGGCTGGCACAAGCTGGGGGACAGGTGCAGGTGTTGGCACGACGCATGGAGCAAGCGCAGCAGCTAGTCAACGAGATTAGTCCGCACGTAAATGGCAATGGCTGGCTGAATGCGTGGCCGATTGGGGAAATGGAAACGGCCGTTTGCGCCACCACGGCTCCCCTCATCATCAACACCACGCCGCTGGGCATGTCACCCCACATCGAGACCTCCATCTGGCCAGATGAGTTGGCTTTTCCTCCAGGCGCTTTTGCCTACGACCTCGTCTACAACCCCACCACCACCCGCTTCATGCAGCAAGCGCAAGCCGCCGGCTGCCAGGCAGCCAATGGCCTGGGGATGCTCCTCCACCAAGGCGCTCAAGCTTTTGCTAAGTTTACAGGCACAGAGCCAAATTTAACTGTGATGCGCCAAGCTCTCAATCCAAGAAACAGAAATTGAATAATACGACGAAGTCGTTTCCTTACCGTTCCTTAAAACTGACGATGCAATTCCATATTTTATTTCATCGTCAATCCTTAACAGTGAGTTATCCTTGGGCATGCATATGAGCATTGCTACAGACCTCCTGCCAGAGATAGTAGCTGCTTCACAAAAAAGGCTCCAGCCATATTGGTGGAGCCTTTTTTGCAAAAGGAGGGATTGGATAATACTTAAAAACCAAGTATCACAAAAAGTAAGCGTTCAGCAAGGGACACGTTAGTTGTTGATAGTTACATTGATTTGTTTTGGCTTGACTTCCTCAGCTTTCGGTACATTCAGGTTCAAAACACCGTTAGAGTAGTTAGCTGAGATGTCATTACCATTGACATCAACAGGGAAGCGCAAGCTGCGGCTAAAGCTGCCACTACGACGTTCACGAATGTGGAACTGCTCATTTTCAGTAACCTCTTCAGCTTCGACCTCTGCTTTGATAGTCAAAACATTATCTTCTAAGACCACATCCAAATCATCCACATTGACACCGGGAATAGAAGCCTTGATGACGTAACCATCTTCATTTTCAATCACGTCTAATGGTAAGTTCCAGGTGCGTGTGGGTGTTGATTCTTCAAAAAAACGATCCATTTCATCAAAAATTGTGCGTGTTGGATTCCAGCGTACTAAAGTTTTCATGTCAGTTACCTCCAAAATTTCAGGAAAGTGTATTTGTGTTTAGATACGCCACATTATCCTCCCCTTGTGTAAGAAAAACGTATATCGAGCGTTAACATTGTATATGAGAAAGATAATGATTGTGCAAAAAGATTTTAAAGCCGAAATTGGGGATTAGGAAATTGCTTATTGATCCGAACAAGCCAGGCAAGTCAAACAGATTTTGGGGGTTGCCCCTAAGAAAAATCACGCCTATCAAGGCTGGGTTTTCTTAAGAGGCGGCTCCCCCTCAACTCTCTCAAGGAATAAAAACGGTCACAGAATCTCCAGTTTCAGTAGGCAGCCGCTGACCCGTTTGGGGATCATATAGGCCAATGCGCAAGCGTAAACCATCTGGGCTATCTGGAAATGAAAGTTTATGCGTATCTTGCAAAATCTCACCAGGAAGCCAGCCCGTGGTGGGGCGGCTCCACTGAACTGGCTCGCCATCTGATTGGCTGAGAATGGCATCATCTGCAGTCAGCAGATGCACAAACACTCGATAGCTGGTCTGTGTTTCGTTTTCGGCCTGCCAGACAAGCGTGACCTCCCCTGTTTCGCGGTTTGCGTTGAGGCCTAGTAAAGTCGCTGCGTCGCCGTAGGTTTCACCAACGGCCGTTTCCATGGCAACTATCTCAAAACTGCGCTCCGGTGCATTCACTTGCACCTCACCCACAACAACCGACACATCCCCCCAAAAGATCTGCCAGGTATGTTTGCCCTGTGGCATAGAGGCAGGCAAACGGAACAAACTCTCACTGCGCAGCCGATCCCCTGCCTCCCACTGCTCCGGCGGATATAACGGAGCAATCGTCTCCACCTGGCTAAGAAGCACCTCTCCCCCAGATGAAACCAGCTGCAGCGTAAATTCATTTTGCGCCCCTGGTGCCAAAGCCTGCCACAACGCCGTCACCCGCATCGGATCACCTGGCGCTGCTTCTTTCCGGTCTAACCGTGTGCCCAAAAGCTGCAAATTTTCGCTCGCTGCGCCTGCCGCCGCAACCATGCCCTCTTCCAACGGTTTCTCACCCGTACTAGGCATACTGACAAACAGATCGCCCAAATCATGAGACGCCACCGTTTGCCCCGTATCAGCTCGCACCAGGCCAACGTGGAACTTGTAGGTTCCGGGCGGCGTGCCCTCGGCCAGCGTGATGAGGAAGGGCTCCATGCGGTATGCCTCCAGCGGCCACGGCTCCTCAGCAATGAAACGCCAGTCAAAAGGACGCGCATCATCTGCCATCCAGTTAAACCCATCAGCATCACGTACCTGCACGCCAATGTGGTACGGCACGCCAATATCCCGCAATGCCTGAAAGTAAAGCGTCAGCGCAATCTCGTCATCGGCGGCCACCGGGGCAGTGGGGGCTTCAACACTCAGCAGCCGTACTTCACCAGCATAATCCAGCGGCGTGATGACTGGTTTGCCCCTAATACCTTCTGCTAGCAAGGTATTTTGGCGCAGTGGCGTATCTACAAAAGAGAAAAACAACCAAAGGAGAACGGCCGTTATCCCCCAGAGAATTAACAATTGAGGATTTTGAATCGACGACGGGGCAGCGCGTTCACGCCATCGCCCCCCCACCGTGAACCATTTCCCATTGATCAGCGAATAAATAGCAAAGCCTATCACCATTACCAACGCCACAAAGCTAACCACCCCACCCAGCCAGCGAGCCCGGGTGTTAGTGAAAGAAATTTGCACGTCATGATTGCCTGCAGGAACAGGGAAAGTGATCAGACCATGTGGCTCGCCAGGCGTGATAGGAACCACCTCACCATCGACCCACACCTGCCAACCAGGGAAAGCAAATTGACGGTAAACGGCCGTTAACGGCCGTTCCATCACCACCTCATACCTGGCATCAATCGGATTCTCATCCAGCCGCGTCCAGGTAAGCCCTTCTGCCGGTTGCAAACGGTCAGGATTATGACCTGCCCGCAGTTCCGCTTCTTCCGGTAACTTACCAGGCAGTTCTGCTACCGTGGCCGGCAAAAACTCGCCCAGCGTCGTCGTGCCAATAAACAACGGCGGCAGTTCCTGACTTAAAGCATACGCCATTGTAATGTCTTCCGGCATCGACAGGCGCGGCGGATAAAGCCAAGGGATAGAGGAGATGAGGATGAGGCAAGTGAAAGCCAACGAAGGCAAAAAATTAAAAGCTGACGATTGAAAATTAGCCCAATCTTTAATCCTCCGGCTTCGATCTTCAATCATTTTCATGGACAACGCCACAAGAACGGCCGTTGCCAGCGCACTCATGCTCAACAAGCGCCAAGGATAAAACGTGAGGCGAAGCAAAGGAAAATAATCCCAAACCCACTGAGAATACGGAGTGATAAGCCAGGCAGAAAGAAGGAGAACGGCCGTCCACGCCACGGCAATTTCACGCTGAGAACGGGTACTGCGCCGCCAATGCCCAGCGATAACCACCACCGCCCACAACAGCCCCACCACCGGCAGCGACCGCACCACGGGTGGATTGATGAGCGCCGGATCAGCAGGGATAGTCGGCCAACGCATCATGTCTAGCCATGTCAGAAAGTTCGTCTGGTAAGTGTAGCCCTGGCTAATAGCCTGGTCTGATTGCGTCATGCCGACATCAACAAACGCCGGCAGCAAATAAAAAGCTGACAGCATCACACCCAACCCAATGCCCAGAGCAGGCCCAACAAGCGTTTGCCCCAGTTCACCCCTTTTGGCTCCAAACGCAGCTTTTATCAGAACCCACACGCCAATGGGAATAAGCAGTTGGTACACAATCGGGTGAGAAAGCAAGGTAATGGTAAAGAGAACGGCCGTGACTACAACCCATTCAGGAGCGTGGAGATTAAAGATCACCGCTCGACACCTCCCGCCCCGCTGCCCACGGTGCCCTGTTAACGGCTCACTCGCTTTCCAAATCGCCAAAACCAGCAGCGGCAGCAAGGCCAACGCCTGCGTCTCCGGACCAGAACCGCGCACAATAGCATCATACAGCAAATAAGGGCTGTAGACGTAAACCACTGCTGCGCCCCAGCCAGCCAGACTTGAGCCAAAAACCTCCTTACCCAGCCAATAACTAGTCGCCGCCGCAAACAAAAAATGTAAGTAAACCACCACTCGATAAGCGGTGAGCAGTGGCAGCCCCAATTGATAAATCAATTGCACAAAAGCATGAAACAGCGAGGGAAAGAAGTTGAAAACTGGATAACCGTATCCATAGACCAACTCCGCTGACCAACGGGGCCACAAACCAGAATAAGAAACCGCTTCGCCCCACAAAAGGCTGCGCACCAGGTGTGTTATCAGGTCATTGGTACGTGGCACACCGGGCAGAAAGTAAGGGGAAGCGGCTGGGATTGCCAGCAAGGCTAAAGCCAGGAAAGTGAGTAGTTTACCTTTCATC
>PDQY01000035.1 GCA_002746795.1 Chloroflexota bacterium
ATATAACACGACCACCTCAATCTACGTCCATTCTGGCTACAATTTTATCTTAGGGATGTTCAGCTTGCTCACCTTGCAGTTAGAGCAAATGATAGGGTAAAAAAGTTGGCATTATACCCCCCTTTTTGCTATAATCCCGCTCGCATTCGGGGCATGGCGCAGCTTGGTAGCGCGCTTCAATGGGGTTGAAGAGGTCGTGAGTTCGAATCTCGCTGCCCCGACTGGTAAAAACGCCGCTTCAGTGATTGATGCGGCGTTTTTGTTTGGTAAACGTCAAGTCCCTCAAGACCTGACAGGTTTTTCGGAAAAGGTGAATATGAACATTGACAACGAAGCGACAGTCGATACCGCCACAAAACTAGAACGAGCAAAACGACTACAGCGGATTTTGTCCCTCATTTCTCTCATTCTAGGTCTTGGCCTTTGTATCATGGCAATTTCTGTGGATTTTGTTGACCGAAGCTCGACACCCGGATTCGGAGCCGTGCAAATGCTGCAATTTTTGCTTGGTGTCTCCTGTCTCACACTGACGGGCTTTGTCTATCTCTACACCCTGCGACAACCAGATGCCCCCAAATCTCTCCAGGCAGATATTGGCATTCGTCTGGGAGCAACGGGCCTGGTCTTTATGTATGTAGCAGGGTTTGCTGATTTAATTGGGATTGGCACTCATGTCGATCCATCTTTTTCCAGACCATTTGCGGGACCATTACAGTTAGCAGGTTTATTTTTGGGAGTCTTTTCCATTAGTGCGGGTATGCTGCTTTACCACTCCAGTCGCCGGATTAGCGGCGGCCGTTCCTCCATGGATTTTTTGGTCAATGACGGCAGCGACCAGGAAGAGCCTACCGCACAAAGTTAAGCTGGAAGGATTGGTTCAATACCGTAAAAACGGCCGTTTCCGCTTGTGGGTTCTGATACCGGACAAAAAATTGCAGGGTTCCCCCTGGAGGAATTGTCCACGGCAGCTCTGGATTGGTCGCCAACAACAAGAAGCTGGCTCCATCCCCAGTACGCAAAGCCAAATCTTGCTGCGTCACAACCACTTGCTGCGTACCTAAATTCGTAATATTGCCATCCATCAGCAATGAGGATTGATCGTCAGTAATCGTTGCCCCTAAAAGCGAAATACTGGTTTCTTCAATGGCATTTCCCCCTCCATAATCGATCACCATGCGAATCTCAGCCCCAGTAGACAAATCAGAGATCAGCCACTGCACAGTGCCGCTCTCCAAACTAGCTGGCACCTGATACCCGGCTGTAGCTTGCAACACCTGCCCCACATTCAAAGGACCACTCAACACCGGGTAATTCCCCGACTGGCTCGCCATCGGGTTCAACGCATACTGATTGCCTAATTCATCGGTGAGAGAAAAGTGAACATTGTTGGTATCGATAACCCCGCTGCCCACATTTTCAATCTGATAATCTATTCGGTAAAAGGCAAATCCCGTGGGCGCGGTGGCCTGCCCCGGGTCATATGCCGTGCCCACGGCCGTAATTTGCATATTCCCAACCTGGCAGGTTTCGCCAATCTGACACGTATTGGGCTGCAAATTATCCCCCGTTTCATTGGGGACAACATAACGCCCCCTCACCACCAAACGCTCTTCCTTTTCCCCCCCTGTCAAAATAATGGTTGCCCCTGGTGATTGCTGACTGTAAATTTCCCGATCCGTGGCCATGACCACTTCTTTGCTTTCAAAAGCAAAGGTGTAGGAAACACCTTCATGGGTTTCCATTTCAAACTCATCACCAGAACCTAATAAATCAAGCAAAGTTTGATTATCATCAGTGTCGGGCAAGCCAAAAACATAATTGATCACAGTGCCATACACCCAAGCCACAGAATCAGACTCGACATCAGGAAGCCAGACTCCACCATCTCCAGGAATCAATTGCGGCTGAACGGTAAAAGAACGGCCGTTTAACGTCAATGTAGCTGGAATATCAACCGTCGTGGAAATAGTTCCCGTATCATCTATCCCCATAACAATAGGAGTTTGTACGGGCAAAACTTCCGCCAAATTAGTAGGGAATGGCGTTGCTGCCTCCCTACCTAGAATCCCCTCACCAGCACTGCGGAAAATCAAATAAAGGAAAATGGGGAACATACACAAGCCCATAAAGGCCATCGCCACCAAAATTCCAATAAGGAATCCGCGATTTTCCTTTATTTTACTCGTTAGGGAACTTTCTTCAGCTTGCTCTTGTGCTTCTTCCATGGGCACGCTTTCTTGTGATTCAGGCGGCATAGATCAATCTCTTGCGAGTATTCAACAGTTATCAATTTAATTTTTTACGGGATCTGTCCAGGTAATTGCTGCGGAGCCACACGTATCAAAATATTCGCTTCATCCCTAAAAACAATCTGGCTGTAGTTTAGATAGGGAACAGACACCCGCAACGCACCCGTTGCTGCAATATTTTCAAAGCGGATAGACCCTGTCTCATTGGTAAACCCAAATGCAAGTGGCTGGCCGGTCGCGTTGTCGTAGAGCGCCACAGCAACATCAACAATGCCTTCCGTCAGTTCCGGCATAAAATTATCATTGCTATCATAAAACAAGGTCACATTCACCGTAGCTAAACTACCGCCACCCACTTCTGGTGTTGGTGTCGGCAAAGGGTTAATCTGAACTTGAGGAGGTGGTGCCGGTGTCAACGTCAAAAAGATGGATGACGGGTCAAAAGTGGTAGTCGGCGTAGTAGCCGTTTGCGCAGTAGGAGAGGGCGTCGGTGTGGCAGTGGACGCCGCCCCGCCACTGGCAGGCGGCACCCAAGGACGTGTTTCTGTAGGGATAGGCGTTGGCGTAACCGCTAATTCCGTACACAACAATTCATAGGTATGCAAAGACGATTCTTCATAGGGAGGTGGATTCACTGGCCCCACCACAATCGAAAGATACCCAGTGTACGGAGCCAGAATCGTTAATTTGCTGCCATAATCTCCAGGCTCCTTATCATCATTACCCAGCTTGGGCGCAAAATCATTCCCATTTTGATCGAGGAAGATCATATTCGTGTCAGCATAGGGAGAGAGATTCAAAGTCTCACAACTGTAATAAGAACCAGATTTTATCCATAACCAGAAATAATCTGTATCTTGAGCGCTGCCCAATACCGGCACAAAACTCATGCTATAAGCAACATCCTTAGCAATAATACAAGCGTATTCCACGGTGCTGTTGTATTCACACTCATCAGCCCCCGCCACAGGGGTGTTTGAAGGAGTTGGTGTAGGAGGCTCAGTCTCTTGAGTCCCGAAACAATAAGTTTTCCCAGTTGGATCAGATGGATCTTTATTGGTGATATAGGCGTAATAAAAGCCATCTGCACCAGCGGTAAATTGAATCTCCGAACGAACGGTGCCTACGACACCCACATCATCATTCCTGGCAACCTCTTGACCAGAGGAATCGTATAAAGTCAATACGGTATCCATACCTGGGCTAAGGTCATTGGTATAAACACGATATGTGGATCCCCGCTTGGCAAAGAAATGGAAATAATCCACATCGCCTGAAGGCCAAAAAGTGATATTACAGGCTCTTGAACCAACCCCAACTGAATAAGACTCTGAGAAGCTGTTATTGGGTTCATACGCATCCAGGTAGACAACACCACTTGGTGTCGCGGTACTGGATGGCCGTGGATCATTATCATTGATGAATATTTGTATCCGATAGGGGTCAGCCAAGGCGGCGTTTGAGGAGGGGTTTTTCAATTCCACATAGAAAAACTCAGTCTGCTCATATTCACTATCATTGATAATGGCAATGGCAATGGTTCTTGTCACCTGCGTTGTCGAAAAAGTTAATGAGCTGTTCACGCTGGTAAAGTCTCCACCAGATGCTGATCCATATAAAGATTCATAATCAATGGTGACAAGCTCACCTGGTTGCAAGCCACTAGCCTCCATTCTTACGACCACCTGAAGGGTGCCAACGGCTTCTGACACATTGACAGAGCTGTTTATAAATCTCACAGTCGCATCTTGGGCTTGAGCTTCCCCGCTTACAAATACCAGCAAAAATACGAATACAACACCAATGATAGTTCCTAAACTAACCAGGAGTGGAATCCTATTGGGCGCTTTCCTATACTCGTTATTTGTTTTCATAGGCTGAAACCTATCTAGTCTGGTTACAAGATGTAACCTCTTCTCAAAAATGCTAGATTTTGAGACTATGTGCGCCTCCATAAACAAGTGCCGGCATTGCTGGATGCGCTTCAAGTGACCTTTGCCCCTGAAAAACAGGGAGTAACTTTTAGACGGTCACTATGACCTACAGGTTCATTTGCATCATGAATACTGGGTGGCCTGCAAGTGCTGTGGATTATATGTAGAGTATACTATAAGGGCAAGTTTAGGGAGCAATCGTCAAAATAAAAAAACACCTCTGGCAAAAGAGGTGCTTTCTATGATTTGGTAACTTCGTTGGAAAACGGCCGTTTCTATTGTCACTACTCTGAAAGCACAGGATTGTCCAAAACTTGGTCAACCAGGCCATACTCTTGGGCATCTTGTGCCGTCATATAAACATCTCGATCCGTATCTTCCGCAATCTTCTCAACAGTCTGACCGGTGTGATGGCTCAGGATCTTGTTCAGCGAGGTACGTAAGCGCAAAATCTCATTCGCTTGAATTTGAATATCAGAAGCCTGACCTTGAGCGCCACCTAAGGGCTGATGCATGTGGATCGTGGTGTTAGGCAGTGCGTACCGCATTCCTTTCGTGCCAGCCGTCAGCAAAACAGTACCAAAGCTGGCCGTAAACCCAACCGCCACCGTAGACACTGGGCACTCTACTTGCTGCATCGTGTCATAAATTGCCATCCCCGAATAAACTTGCCCACCGGGGCTGTTGATATACATCATCACCGGCTTGGATGGATCTTCACGCGCTAAATAAAGAAGCTGAGACACAATCAAATTGGCTACCGTATCATTGATAGGCGTGCCCAGCATAATAATCCGGTTTTTGAGAAGGAGTGAAAAAATGTCATACGAACGTTCCACACGACCATCTGATTCAATCACGTATGGCATCGTTAAAGCGACAGGAATATCCATTATCAAAATCTCCTTTAGATTTATGGTTGATAATACGCCGCAGGTTCAGCAACAAGTGCCCAGCATGTGGTTTAAGGTGCATCCATAAATAAGTGACGGCATTGGTGGATGCGCTTCAAGTGACCTCTACCCCTGAAAAATAGGGAGTAACTTTTAGACGATCACTTAGGCGACAATGGCACCAGGTGCCAGCACGTCGAGCTATCAGACCTACTCTTCTTCGTCAGTGGCCTTAGCAGCAGCTTCAAGTTCTGCTAAATCAGGGGCTTCACCGGCATAAATGGCTAGAGCCCGGTCCGCCACTTTATCCATCAAGATTTCACTACTGAGTATATCGAGGCCATAGCCACTGCTGTAATATTGACGCATGCTGTTGCGCAAATCTTCATTGTCACCAAAATCAACGAGGCGTTCTTCAACTCTTACATCTACGTCTTCTGCTTCGACCGTCAATTTCTCATCAATAATAAACTGCCGCAAGACCAGGCGTCGCGCCAAGGCTTTTTCTGCGTCTTCGCGGAAGTTATCACGAACTGATTCTTCATTGAGACCTTGAATCTTGAGATAATCATCCCAAAGCCAACCAGAACGATCGATTTGTTGTTTCATCCTGTCAACCATGTTATCAATTTCTGATTCAACTGCGGCTGGCGGATAAATAATCTCAACTTTTTCTAATAAGTCATCCATCATATCGTCAATCAATTCATTTTTAGCTTCAATCTCAGCCTGGGATTTTAGCGTTTCCGCCAGAGATTCGCGCATCTCAGCTAAGGTCTCAAAGACACCTTCTTGTTGGGCTAACTCATCATCCAACTCTGGTAAAATTCGGTTTTTCACATCCAGGATTGTGACATCAAATTTCGCTTCTTTGCCAGCAAGCTCTTCTTCTTCAAAATCTTCAGGGAATAAGAAGGTGAAAGATTTTTCTTCCCCAGCAGATAAACCAATGAGATTCTCCACAAATGGCGTATTGGGGAACAACACATCTTCGTCCATAAGGAGCTCGACTTGTTCTTCATCGAAAAGGGGCTCTTCAGTTGGTTCAGCAACGGCCGTTTCCTCTTTCTCTTCTTCCCCTTCTTCATCACTGCTTGCCGCAGGAACCACAACAACACCCTTGCCCGACAAAGAAACCAGGTCGCCCGCCTTGATAGCTCGTTCAACCGGCTCGATTTCTTGATGACGCACGCGAACTTGCTCCAGCGCTTCAGCAACAGCTTCGTCTGTAATTTCCACTGGTTCAATTTCTTTACGCAGTTCACGATAAGCTTCGTCTAATTCCACAACAGGTTCCAAAGGAACCGTAAACTTAAGAACCAATGGAGAAGGATCAACATGCTCCAGAACGGGTTGAGCATAAGGAATCACATCAAGTTCTTCCAATGCTTCCTCAAAGGAGGGCTGCGCCAGATCTTCAATGGCTTCACCGCGCAGATAATCCTCCCCTACCCGATTAACGATGACGTGGTACGGGGCTTTCCCTTTCCGAAAACCAGGGATACGAACTTCTTTAGCCAGTCTACGGGCAGCCTGTCGCATCGCTTTCTTAACATGATCTTCAGAAACTTCTACAGTTACAGCTAATTGCCGTTGTTCATCTTCTTCAGAATGTATCGTTAGAGTCACAGGGGTACCTCTCTTAAAAATTGTTTCGTATCGACAAAACCCATCGCCCCAATCCTCCGTCTTATTTCTCTAGGACACAGATACACATAGATGAACACAGATTTTCTGTCCATGTCATCCATGACCAAAATTCCGAGACAACAAAATTGTAACGTTTAAACAAGTTCAACGGGGTGTCGAAATTTGCAAAAAAAAGCGCGTTGCCTAAGCAACGCAGCCACTTTGTTAAAATGGGGATGGAGGGACTCGAACCCACACGCCTCACGGCACATGATTCTAAGTCATGCGCGTCTGCCAATTCCGCCACATCCCCGGCGAGCAGGCAATTATACCATTGGAAAACACATTGCCAAGCAAAAACGGCCGTGTTAAAGTACAATTCATTAAAAATTGAGCAAATATACTGGCTGTAGTCGGCATCCAGTCCGAGCCATAGCCCCAACCAGTGAACCAAGGACGGAAAATATGAGCACACTCCTCATTAAAAATTCAACCGTTTTAGCCACCATGAACGACGAAGGACAAGAAATCGTTAATGGCGGTCTCTTTATCCGTGATCATGTCATCGAACAAGTTGGTCCAACCCCGAAACTGCCAGAAACAGCAGACAAAGTTTTAGATTTAACCGACCACGTGATACTGCCTGGCCTCGTCAACACCCACCACCACCTCTACCAATCCTTAACTCGGGTTCTAGCCCAGGATGCTGATTTGTTTACCTGGCTCAAAACGCTTTATCCCATCTGGGCCAACCTCACCGATGAAGCCATCTACATCAGCACCCTTACCGGTTTAGCCGAACTGGCACTTGCCGGCTGCACCACCAGCAGCGATCATCTCTACATCTTCCCTAACGATTGCACGCTGGATAGCCAAATTCGAGCTGCTGGCGAAATTGGGGTGCGTTTCCATGCAGCGCGGGGTTCCATGTCCCTGGGAGAAAGTCAGGGTGGTTTGCCGCCCGACCGTGTCACCGAAGCTGAAGCCTTCATCCTCCAAGACAGCCGCCGTCTCATCGAAACCTATCACGACGCCAACCGCCACGCTATGATGCGGATCGTATTAGCGCCATGCTCTCCCTTTTCCGTGACGCCGGATTTGATGCGTGAATCCGCCAAATTAGCACGCGCCTACGGGGTGCGGCTTCACACCCACCTGGCAGAAACCGTTGAGGAAGAAGAATTTTGCCTGGAGACTTTTGGCTTACGCCCAGTGCCATACGTTGAATCGTTAGGCTGGACGGGTGACGATGTGTGGCATGCCCATTGCGTCCACATGAGCCAAGAAGAAATTGACCTATTCGGCAAAACGAAGACTGGTGTTGCTCACTGCCCTTGCAGCAACATGCGCCTCGCCAGCGGCATTGCCAAAGTGCCAGCGATGTGGCAGGCTGGTGTGCCGGTAGGGCTGGGAGTTGATGGCTCTGCCTCCAACGATGGCGGGCATCTCATTGCTGAAGCAAGACAGGCGATGCTTTTGCAGCGTGTGGCTCCCGAGCGGTATCTCAGCGAGAAACCAGGGGGACGTGGCGGCTTTGGTGGCAAACCAGATGCTATGACAGCGCGGGAAGCGTTGCGTCTCGCTACTCGGGGCGGGGCGGAGGTGTTGGGCCGCGACGACATTGGTTGCCTGGCACCGGGTATGAGTGCCGACTTTATTGCTATCAACATGAATCAGGTGGCTTTGGCTGGCAGTATGCATGATCCGGTAGCGGCGGTGGTGTTATGTCAACCTTCTGGCGTTGATTATTCTGTGATTAACGGCCAAGTTGTAGTGGAAAACGGACAGCTAACGACGCTGGATCTACCTGTCATTCTGGAACGCCATAACAAAATTGCGATGCAGATGGTTAGGGGAGAAAACTAATATGACAGGAACCAGGAAACAAAGGATGTTCTTTACTACTTAAGGTTTGGGGACGTATGAGATTAGGTACCAACGGTGTTGTGGTCAATGAGTTGGGAGAGGTCTTGCTGATTCAGCGAGATGATACGCGCACATTTGCGTCACCGGGCGGCAGCATGGAAACTGGCGAACTGCCAACTGAAAATGTCATACGGGAAGTTGAAGAAGAAACGGGACTTAAGGTGCTGCCGGTGCGTTTAGTGGCTCTCTATTTTCTGAAGTGGGGGGATTCTGCCTGGCTCAGTTTTTTCTTTCGCTGTATTCAACGGGGCGGTGAGTTAGCCACCTCTCCAGAATCAATTCAAGTTGGCTTTTATCCAGCCAATAAGCTACCTGCGCCAATGACGGCAATGCACCGAAATCGCTTGTTACTGGGGTTCAGCCATCATGGCGGCGCCCCTTTTTGGCGTACAGATAGACAAAGTTTGTCTATTAAAATAGGACGTTTCCTGCTCAACGGGATCGTTTATCCGTGGAAAGATTGGCAGCGTAAACGTCGTGGCGAGCCGAAGTATGTACCACCGGCAGAATGGCGCACTGGCGCTTTTACTGTGATACGTAATGAGGCAGGGGAGGTGCTGTGGGTAAAGCGTCGGGAGGATGATGCCTGGAATTTGCCTGGCGGTGATGGTCAGGAGATGGAGGCGCCCTGGCAAACGGCCGTTCGTGAAACACATGAAGATACGGGACTCACTGTTACCCTGACTGATTTAACCAGCGTCTATGTCTATAAAAACGAGGCACATATTATTTTCACCTTTGCCGCCGTTATTGATGCTGGCACGCTGGCACTCAACCCTGAAGCCAATGAGTTTGCCTGGTTTACGCCAGGTGAAGAGCCAGAAAACTGCTGGGATGCGCACTGCCGGCGCGTCGCTGACACGGTCAGTGATGATGAAATCACGCAGTTCCGTTATCAGGAAGTGGACAATGAACAGTGACCGGTATGACCTGCTAGCGATTCCCGCTCACTGCTCTTAGCTCCCACTGAAAAAGAGGGTTAAATTGTACGAAGATTTGCTTGAGAAACGGCCGTTATCGGCTCCATTTGTTGTACTTGATACAGAAACCACGGGGCTGCATCCGCATCTCGGTCATCGGGTGGTGGAGATTGGGGCAGTTCGCTTTGAGAACGGGAAAAAAGTAGCTGAAATCGACCAGCTTTTGCAGCCTGGGCGGCGTATGGATCCAGGTGCCAGCCGCGTCAACGGCATCAACGACATCGATTTGCTAGGAAAGCCCACCTTTGCAGAGATTGCCCCGGATTTGCTGGATTTACTGGAGGGGGCACTTATTGTCGCCCATAACGCCGCTTTCGACGCCGGTTTTATAGGCAATGAGTTTTTCGCTTCTGGCTGCATCAACGACACGCGAGCCGGTATTCCCCATAATCCGTGGGCTTGTACGCTGCTCCTGGCTCGTCAACATTTCTACTTTGGGCGCAACAATCTCAGCCACATTGCCCGGCAGCTCAACATTCGCATGGGACGTGCCCATCGCGCTCTCAATGATGTTTATATGACTGCCGAAATCTTCAAGCGTATGGTACAAAAATTGGCTAAACAAAAAATTAAAACGGTTGGGGATATTCTTCATGCTCAGGGTGGCGCCATTTACATACCGCCTGCGCCCCAAGTGGATCTCCCTCCCCTGATTGCTGACGCAATGCAAAACGGCCGTTCACTCCGCATTCTCTACATCAGTTCCAATGGCGAATCGCAGCGCACCATCACCCCCCAATATATCACTCAAAACAAAGGTCTCACCTACCTCATCGCCCACTGCCACTGGCACAACGAACAACGCACCTTCCGCCTGGATCGAATTTTCAGCGCGGAACTGGTTTAAAAGTGACAATGCAATTCCCTATTTTATTGCATCATCAATCTTAGTAACCGTCTAAACATGAGTCCCCGTTTCTCAGGGGTAAAGGTCACTTGAAGCGGAGCCATCAACGCCATCACTTATTTATGAATGCACCCTTACCGCTGCCCGGTCACTAACGGCCGTTCACCGGCTTCCTCGCCATAACCCGGTCATAATCCACCTGCCAGGGGAACGTCTTCACTTCAACCAGACCCAATTCTGCCAACATCGCCTCACAGGCTTCAGGGGAATGAAAACGACCGATAAAGGTCTTGGCTTCCCAGCCGGTGCGGCGCGTGACCATGAGACTGCCACCTGGTTTGAGTACGCGTACCATTTCTTGCAGCGCTTTTTTATCTGACGGGAAAAATTCCAGTGACTCCAGGCAGGAAACGCCATGAAAGGTATTGTCTGAGAATGGAAGTTGGTCGGCGACTTGTTGAATGGGGAGGAAACGGCCGTTCTGCCCTTGCAATTTCTCCACCGCCACCGCCAACATCTTCCC
>PDQY01000105.1 GCA_002746795.1 Chloroflexota bacterium
TGGATCAACGGCGGCTTCATGCTCTTTGAACGGGAAGCCCTCGATCTCATGCGCGCCAAAGAAAATGTCAATCTGGAAACCGACGTTTTGCCCGCCCTCGCCGCCCAAGGTGAATTGATGATCTACCGCCACACCGGGTTCTGGCAATCGATGAACACTATGAAAGACACCATGCTGCTCGAAAAAATCTGGCAAAAAAATCCACCGTGGAAAGTTTGGGAAGAGTAAAAAAACAGGGTACAGTTAGAGAAAACTAGGGAATCAACATTTTCTCAAACCTTAGCGATGTTCCCAGATTCTCAAACTAGTAAAACGTGATTGGAGACAAACATTGAGTAAGATATTTTGGCAAGATAAGCGTGTTTTTGTCACAGGCTGCACCGGCCTGCTCGGCTCCTGGTTAACAGCCACATTACTACAAAGCAAGGCTCACGTGGTGGGTCTTGTGCGCGATCAAATTCCGCATTCACAACTGATACGCACAGGCAATATCAACCACATCGACATCGTCCGTGGTGACGTTTGTGATTACCAGTTAATAGAAAGAGCACTGGCAGAATACGAGATCGACACCATCTTCCATTTAGCAGCCCAAACTCAAGTCGGTATCGCCAATCGGGTGCCATTACCCACATTTGAATCCAACATCAAAGGAACATGGGTGCTGCTGGAAGCAGCTCGCCGCAATCCCACAGTCAAGCGCATCGTCACCGCCAGCAGCGATAAAGCATACGGCACCCACGCCGAACTACCTTACACCGAAGACGCCCCCTTACAAGGCGAACACCCCTACGACGTCTCCAAAAGCTGTGCCGATCTCATCTCTCGTAGCTATGCCCATACCTACAACTTGCCAGTGGTAGTGACACGCTGTGCCAACCTGTACGGCGGCGGCGATCTAAATTGGAACCGCATCGTGCCCGGCACCATTCGCAGCGTCTTACGCGGAGAAGCACCCATCATCCGCTCTGATGGCACCATGAAACGAGACTACATCTACATCATGGATGTCGTTCGAGGCTATATGATGGTTGCCCAAAACATGCACCGTGACGAGGTGCGTGGTCAAGCTTTCAACTTTGGCATCGACAATCCCATCTCTGTGCTAGAAATGGCAAATACCATCATCCAGTTATCCGACCATGGCCAGCTTGATCCTGTCATCCTGGATGAAGTGGACAACGAAATCCAAGACCAATATCTCTGCTCAGACAAAGCCGGGGATGTCTTAGGCTGGGAACCTCAGTTTAGTCTTGTGCAGGGACTGGCAGAAACGATGACCTGGTATAAAGAGTTCCTCGAACTATAAACCACCCAAACATGCACGTCCTTGTTACTGGCGGCACAGGCTTTATCGGCCGTTTTCTCGTCCCCCAACTCTTAAAAAGACCAGAAACGGCCGTTACCCTACTTCTCAGGGAAAACTACCGTGAACAGCCCCTCCCCCCGCCGCTCCGCCCCCTCCGTACCCAATTCAACGTCGTTTACGCAGATCTGCGCAGCTTCAAGCTAACAGCGCAATCTGTACGTGATGCCGCTCCCGAAGCTGTTATTCATTTGGCAGCCGCCGGGACTACAGAGCCATTTTTGCCCGCGACAACAGCCATTCATCATAATCTCACCGGCACCCTCAACCTGATTCATGCTTGCTTCGAGAAACAACACAAGGTGACACAACTCATTGTAGCGCGAACCCCTGGGGAACTGTCAGGCATCAACACCTACGCCGCCAGCAAAGCCGCCACCTGGGAATTTTGCCGGATGTATGCCCGCACCAGAGACTGGCCCATTCACGGCGGCATGGTTTTTCAAGCATACGGGCCAGGACAACCTCAGCAAACATTCATCCCCGCCGCCCTTCAGGCAGCACTGGCTGGTGAGAATTTCCCCATGACCACAGGCACCCAAAAACGTGACTGGATTTATGCAGAAGATGTGGCCGCAGGGCTTCTCGCCATGTTGGGCGCTGCCTTATCTCCTGCTACCACCGTCGATATAGGCACTGGCATCACCACCTCCCTCATCGACGTTGCCCACCTCATCTACAAAATCGTCAACCGAGGCGGGCAACCCTTGCCCGGCGCCCTGCCCAGTCGCCCCGGCGACGCTCCCACCCAAACCGCCAACGCAGCGGAAACAGGCACTCTCATCAACTGGCACGCCAACACCGCTTTGCCAGATGGCCTGCGCCAGTTATGCCACCACTTAAAAAGCCAGGAAGATTCGCTGTTGCCCAGAATCGAGATTAGAAATAGTAGAGATTAGAAACCGACAATTGCGTGAAGTAATCTTTAAGCATCACGGTTAAGTCACCCCCATCTCCATCTTGACTTTCCCCCTCAAATCCATCATACTTCAAAATATCTGGTCAGACCACTTACCAGTTGATAATGTTTTTAGGAGCAAGCATTGAGCACTTGGACAGCCCCACAACGCCCCAATAATTACGCGGAAAGCAGCCTCATCAGCGCCATTCTCGATGGAGATTTTCCCCCTAGCTCCAAGCTGCCTGGAGAACGCACCCTGGCAGCAGCGTTAGGCGTGACCCGCCCCACCTTGCGTGAAGCGATTCAACGGTTGGCACGAGATGGCTGGCTAACCGTTCAGCACGGCAAGGCAACCACAGTCAACGATATTTGGCGTGATGGGGGTCTCAATATTCTAAACACCCTGATCCATTATCCTGATCATTTGCCCACTGGCTTCATCGCCAGCTTGCTTGAAGTGCGTCTCAACTTAGCCCCTGCCTATACTCGAGATGCGATCCTCAAAGAGCATGGCGCTGTCGTGGCATTTCTGGAACAACATCTAACCCTGGCAGACGAAACGGCCGTTTACGCCAAATATGATTGGCAGCTCCACAGACATCTCACCATCCAGTCTGGCAATCCTATCTACCCGCTTATTCTCAATGGCTTCACAGACTTCTACGAACAAATCGCCTGCATCTACTTCAGCCGTCCAGAATCAAGAAGGCGCTCCCGCAATTTTTATGCTGCTCTGCTAGAAACAGCCGCTGCTCAGGATGCAGCCCGTGCCGAAATCATTTGCAGAAAAGTGATGAAAGAAAGCATCGATTTATGGCAGAGTGCAAAAACTGCTGAAAGTGAATAGCCATCTTACGTAGATTGGAGTAAACCATGAAACGATGGAATGGTTGGGGAGACGATCACACCACATATCCCCTCCCCGATAAAGCAATAAATTATTTAGCAGAGTGGGTAGGCAGCAGCCAAACACCACAAGATGCCAATCTCAGAGATATAATCGCGCAGGTACCCAATTCCCGCTTACCCGCTCACGCGCTTGTCAACACAGACGCCGATGTGCGCGTCAAACATGCCCGGGGGCAAAGCCTGCCAGATTGGATAGCCCTGCGCAGCGGTCGTATTGGCACCTTTCCCGATGGTGTTGCTTTGCCCACAAGTGAGGCTGAAGTGGCTGACCTTCTTCACTACGCGAAGGAAGTTGGCGCCACAGTGATCCCCTACGGAGGGGGCACCAGCGTTGTCGGCCATATCAATCCTAAACCAGGAGAAACACCTGTACTCACCATCAACATGCAGCGCCTCAACAACCTGCAGCAGTTTGATGAAACATCACAGCTTGCCACCTTTGGCGCTGGTGCCTCTGGCCCGGACGTAGAAGCCCAGCTCCGCGCTCATGGCCTGACGCTGGGCCATTATCCCCAATCTTTTGAACTGTCAACCCTGGGTGGCTGGGTGATGACGCGCTCCAGCGGGCAACAATCGCTGGGATACGGGCGCATTGAAGATTTGTTTGCTGGTGGTGCCATCGAAACGCCAGCTGGCACCTGGCAGCTGCTGCCCCATCCGGCATCGGCCGCTGGCCCTGACCTCCGCCAACTTGCGCTAGGTTCCGAAGGGCGCCTCGGCATCCTCACGAAAGCCACTGTCCGCGCCACACCTCTGCCCGAAGAAGAAGAGTTCCATGCAGTTTTCTTCCCAGACTTTGCGCAGGGGCAAACGGCCGTTCGGCAGATCGTCCAGGCCAAAATCCCGCTTTCCATGTTGCGCCTCAGCACCGCCATAGAGACCACCACAACATTGGCTTTGGCTGGGCATGAACGGCTCATTGGCGGGCTAGAAAAAATTCTGAGCCTGTACGGCGTAAAAGATGAAAAATGCATGCTCCTATTTGGTGTAACCGGCAGCAAGCCCCTCGTCAAAATGGCACGACAAGCCGCTCTGGCGATCATCAAAACACATAAGGGCATTGAAATTGCTGGACAGCGATTTGGCAAACAGTGGATCAAAGGGCGTTTCCACACACCCTATTTACGCAATACATTGTGGGACATGGGGTATGCTATCGATACTTTGGAAACGGCCGTTTCCTGGCACAAAATCGACAAAACCCTGGCCGACATCGAAGCCGCCCTGCGCCCCGGTCTGGCAGCATGGGATGAGCGGGTGCATGTTTTCACCCACCTCTCCCACATGTACCCGCAAGGAGCCAGCATCTACGTCACCTATCTCTTCCGGCTGGCAGATGACCCGGATGAAACATTAGCTCGCTGGCGTTCGCTCAAAAAAGCCGCCTCCACCGCCATCGTCGCCAACCGCGGCACCATCAGCCATCAACATGGCGTCGGCCAAGACCACGCCCCCTACCTCCCCGCCGAAAAAGGAGAATTAGGCATGGCCCTGCTCAACGATGTCGCCCGCCGTTTTGATCCAGATGGCATGATGAATCCGGGAAAATTGATGATTGGTGATTACTCCCAGTGACCGGCACTTCATCCAATGAAACCCTGTGCCGCGGACTTAAACCATCAAGCCCAAACCACAAACCGTTAAAGACTGACGCTGCAAGAAAATATGGAATTGCTTCATCAGTTTCAAGGAACGGTAAGGAAACGACGTTGTCGTATTGTTTAAGTTCCGTTCCTACACATAAACGGGAAAAGATATGTTCACACAAGCACGTTCTCAAATCTGGCAAAGTATCGACCAACCATGGGATATTGTCGTCATTGGTGGGGGAATCACCGGTGCTGGCATCTTGCGCGAGGCAGCCCGCCTGGGCTTGCAGGTGCTTCTCGTGGAAAAAAAAGATTTTGCCTGGGGTACATCCAGTCGTTCATCAAAGCTGGTTCATGGGGGCTTACGTTACCTGAAGGAGGGCAGATTGAGGCTGACACGAGCCTCTGTGCTGGAGCGGGAACAGCTGCTCGACGAAGGACCTGGTCTCATTGATCCGCTGGGGTTCTTACTAGCTAACTACAAAGCGGACAAAACGGGTCGCTTCGTCTTTGGCGCCGGTCTCACCCTTTACGATTTATTGGCGCTGCAATGGAGCCACAAATATTACAGCCCCCGCGATTTTCAGATGATGGCTCCCCGTCTCTCTACCGCTGGTCTCAAAGGCGGGTTTCGCTATGGCGACGCGCAAACAGATGATGCTCGTCTGGTGTTACGTGTGATCCAGGAAGCAGTGGCCGATGGTGCCACGGCCGTTAACTATATCGCGGCACAATCATTGTTAAAAGGGGAAGATGGGCAGGTCAATGGCCTTCTCCTCCGCAATGAAATGTCTGGCGAAACCAAAGAAGTCCATGCCCGGGTGGTGATCAATGCCACTGGTGTCTGGGCTGACCAACTGCGCCAACAAGTCGGTGGCGCAGCAAAGATTCGTCCTTTACGTGGCAGCCATCTCATCTTCCGTCGCTGGCGGCTGCCCATGCCCCAAGCGGTCACCTTCATGCACCCCATCGACCAACGGCCAGTCATGATTTTCCCCTGGGAAAGCATCACGCTCGTCGGCACCACGGACGTTGACCATGCCCAAGATTTGCATCAAGAACCGAGCATTTCGCCTGAGGAAACCGCTTATTTGCTCGCCGCTGTCGAATCCCAATTTCCGTCGCTAGGTATTACTTTAGACGATGTGGTGGCGGCCTTTGCCGGGGTGCGTCCGGTCATCGGCACGGGCAAGGCAGACCCATCGGAAGAATCCCGCGACCATGTGGTTTGGCAGGAAGAGGGGCTGCTCACCGTCACTGGCGGCAAAATGACCACCTTCCGCCTCATCGCTCTGGATGCTCTGGAAGCGGTTGACCACCTCTTGCCGGAAAAGCTCGAACCAGACCACAAATTGCCAGTTCTCGATCCTGTCAAGGTGGCGTTGGCCGATAACGGCCGTTTAACTGAAAGTTGTCGGCGTCGCTTATTGGGGCGTTACGCGGCGGCGGCGCCAGACGTGGTGGCAGCGGCTCAAGATGATGAGCTAACGGTCATTCCGGGAACGAACACCCTGTGGGCAGAATTACGCTGGGGTGCCCGCGCCGAAGGAGTAGTTCATCTCCAGGATTTGTTATTACGGCGCATCAGGCTTGGCCTGCTTCTGCAAGGTGGCGGCAAAAATTTACTTCCCCGCATTCGCACTATTTGCCAGGGAGAACTAGGCTGGGATAATGCCCGGTGGCAGCAGGAAGAGGCTGCTTATCTGGCATTGATCGATTGCTGTTACAGCGTGCCCGCTCCTGAGCAAATCCCGGATTGGAAAGCAATGCTGGCTGAAGCGAAAGCCACCAAGTTTCACACAGTAGATCAAAAAAAGAGGGACAGGGGAAAACGGCCGTTGTTGGCCACAACATTCCTGGGAGCCGCATTTTTGCTGGGGTGGTGGTGGCTGCGCAAGCGCAGGTGAACGAGGCTTGCCCTAAGCCAGCTTCGATAGAACATTCCCATACCTCTCAATCGAAAAAATAAATAGAACAGGTGATAATCGGCACTTATCCCAAACGCTATCCTGACGTATAGTCTGACCAGATTATAATTAACTATGTCTTGCCCATGATACAATATGTTGAGGATCCTCTGGGGCGGAACCAGGCAATGACATGAAATGATATGACTTTCTGCTCTAACAAAAAAGGTGATATTGCGAAAAACAGCACGAGAGGTGCTGTTTTTTGTTCGTAGAAGTTATGCCAAGGAGGGTTACAAGATGAAAATTGCAGCAGTAACAGATGACGGACAAAAAATCAGCGCTCATTTTGGTCGGGCAAAAAAATATGCGGTTTATACGGTTGTAGAAGGGCAAGTTGTCACACAAGAATTACGCGACAAGTTAGGTCATCATGATTTTGCCCACGAAGGAGACCATGACCACCATCATGAAAAAGGGCATGGGCATGGTCGCCATTCAGCAGAGCAGCATCGGCGTATGTTTGCCGCTATCACAGACTGCGACATTTTGTTAGCACGCGGCATGGGGCGCGGCGCTTACACAGGGTTAGAGCAAGCCAATATCCAGACGATTATCACTGATATTGCTGATGTAGAAACGGCCGTTACTGCTGTCATTGAAAATAAAATCACACATCACCCGGAGCGTCTCCATTAATATGTTTGGCAAAAAATTCAAAATCATTTGGCTTTTTATCATTCTGGCCAGCTTTTTTGTCCTTCATGCCACCACATTGGCTCAAGAAGAAGAAGTTTTATTCACCAACCTGTCCCCATTGCCATGAAACGATCACCAATATCATGATTCCTTTGATGGATGAATATGGGGAACAATTGGTTGTGGTTGGCATTGATACCTCCACTGAGGCGGGAAGCTACCTATTTGCGGAAGCGATCAAGTATTACGAAACGCCAGAAAACAGACGAGGTGTGCCCACATTGATCGTCGAAGACACCGTTTTGGTCAGCACCATGGAAATTAAAAACACATTCCGGGGAATGATTGAGGCGGGATTGGCAGTCGGTGGTAATAGTTGGCCTGAATTTCCAGGATTAGCTGAGGTTGTGGTGGCCTTGACGCCCACACCAGGGGCGGTGCAAACAGAAACCCCACCCCCCCAAGAATCCACCGTGGCTCCTGTTGAAACAACAGAAACGGCCGTTCCCACCCCCACCCCCACGCCCGAACCTGTCGCTGCCGTCAGTGAACCAAAAAATACCACCGCCCAATCGCTGGAAACTATCGACACAACCAGCATGGAAAACGCAGCAGTGGCAGAGCCACCTGCGGATCCAGTGGGCTTTGCCCTCGGCTGGATCGTCCTGCTCACGCTTTTAATCATCTTACTGTTCTGCCTTTGGCAGCTTGGCAGCCATTGGCAGATAGTCATCAACACCGAATCCACGCTCGACCAGAACAAAAGTCACACGATCCTGTTTTGGCTGTTGATTGCCGTGGGGCTGACTGTGGCTGGCTATTTGGCCTACGTAGAGTCGATGCAGGTAACGGCCATTTGCGGACCTGTGGGTGAGTGCAACATCGTACAAGGCAGCCCGTATGCACGCATTTTAGGCATTCCCGTCGCCATCTTGGGGTTACTCTCTTACTTGACGATCACAGGGCTTTGGCTGCTGCAACGCCTCGAAAACAGACGCCGTTTCGCAGTGCTGGCGCTGGTCGGGCTGACGCTGTTTGGCACCCTCTTTTCCATCTACCTGACCTCACTGGAACTATTGGTCATCGGTGCTGTTTGCATGTGGTGTCTCAGTTCAGCCGTGGTCAGTGGGCTGCTCTGTCTGCTAGTGACGACTAAAGTGGTAAAACATTTGCCATAAGCATCTAGCAAAGCTTCACTGCAAACGTTTTACACAAATGCCCGCGATGCCATCTCTAGCAAATCTGCATTGCCCGGATCATGCACAAAGCCCCAAAACGTCTCTTGCGGACGATACGGCGTCATCAAACTGCGCCGAATCATAAAAACTTTGCGCTCGAGTACCATATCCTGCACCGCCATCTGCACCACGCTACCCTGCGCCACCGCCCACGCCGCAGACAACGCCGAGACAAAAGCAATGCCATAACCTGCCTCCACCGTCCTCACAATGGCCTCTGCATTACCAACTTCCAAAGCTACATCTAAATCACCCAACGCGATGTCATGTTTAGCCAGCTCAGTTAGCAACACGCGCCGCGTACCAGAGGTTAATTCCCGCATCAGCAGCGTCTCCGACAACAAATCCGCTGGCTCGACAGACTGTCGCCCCACCCAGGGATGGTCAGCAGGGATGATTAAATTGATATGATCCGTAAAGAACTCCTGACATTCAAAGCCATAACCACACAAATCATAACTACTCACCACCGCTAAATTCGCTTCACCCTCCAACATGCGCGGAATAACGTGGTGGGCTGTACACGCCAAAATGCTCACCTGAATACCTGGATAGCGCTGGCAAAACCGCGCCGCCAACTGGGTCAGCACATACTTACCCGCCGTCGTAGAGCAAGCCACCCGCAAACTGCCTACCACTTCATCCTGCAAAGAGGCCATCATCTCTTCTGTTTCGAGCGCTTGATGGATGAGCTTATGTGCCCAAGGCAGCAGCACTCGCCCCGCTTCCGTCAGGCTGAGCGTATGCCCCGACCGGACAAAAAGTGCCACGTTCAACTCTTGCTCCAATGTTTTGATGCGATGGCTGATGGTCGGTTGAGCCAGTTGGAGATGCCTGCCAGCTTCAGAAAAGCTGAGATGCTCGGCCGCGTAGATGAAGGCTTCTAGTTTTGCCAGGTCAATCATAAAAAGACTCCTGGTCAAATTATAGCACCATCTCCCCAGGAATTTGAGCTATTCAGGCGATCAAATGTTGAACTCAGACTGGTGCTGCCCGAAGTCACACACAGACCAGCAAACATATAGTATAATGACTGGCACACCGAACAAAAGTGCTTATTTAGTATCCTGTCAAGGAGTTTTCTATGCAACTAACAACCCTCGCCACCTGCAACCTTAACCAGTGGGCGCTCGATTTTGAAGGAAACTTAGAGCGCATCTGTGAATCGATCCGCCTCGCCAAGGCGCGTGGCGCTAAATTCAGGCTGGGGCCAGAGCTAGAAATCCCAGGTTATGGCTGTGAAGATGCCTTCCTCGAAGGCGACACCCTGCGTCACTCCTGGGAATGCCTGGCTCAACTCCTCGGCAGCGACCTCACCGACAACATCCTATGCGACATCGGTATGCCCGTTATGCACAAAAATGTGCGTTACAACTGCCGTGTCCTCGTGGTTAACAGGCGCATTCTGCTTATCCGCCCTAAGCTCATCCTGGCCGACGATGGCAACTACCGCGAACCACGGTGGTTTGCCCCCTGGCAGCAGCTGCGTACCGTCGAAGACCACGCCCTGCCGCGCATGATTCGCACCATCACCGGGCAAGACAACGTGCCGTTTGGTGACGCCGCCATCGCCACCCGCGACACTGTCTTTGCCTCTGAAACTTGCGAAGAACTGTTTGCCGTTGACAGCCCCAACAGTTATCTCGGGCTGAACGGTGTGGAGATCCTGGCTAACGGCTCCGGCTCCCATCACGAACTACGCAAACTCCACCGCCGCATTGACCTCATCCGTAACGCTACTGCTAAAGGGGGCGGCATCTACCTCTACGCCAACCAACAAGGCTGTGATGGTGGCCGTCTCTATTTTGATGGCTGCGCTTTGATTGCCGTCAACGGGGAATTGGTGGCGCAAGGATCCCAGTTCTCACCCAAAGATGTGGAGGTGGTCACTGCCACTATCGACTTGGAAGATGTGCGTTCCTATCGTGGTTCGATTGGCAGCCGGCAGGTGCAGGCGAGTGAATCAAAAAGGGTACCGCGCATTGTGGCAAACTTTGACCTTACCCATGACCCCCAGGAGCCAGCTGCAGCGTCTTCTGCCTGGCGTCCTTCGTCGCGGGTTGACGCTCAGTATCACACCCCTGAGGAGGAGATTGCTTATGGGCCAGCGGCATGGTTGTGGGATTATTTGCGGCGGTCGAGGATGAATGGCTTTTTTGTGCCGCTGTCGGGTGGTTCGGATAGTGCAGCGGTGGCGGCGCAGGTGGGAATTATGTGCCAGATGGTGGTGGCGGAAGCGGCGGCGGGCAATGAGCAGGTGATTGCTGATGCGCGGAGGATCGTTGGCGCGGCAGATGGTTATGTGCCCACGGATCCAGCTGAGTTGGCTTCTCGTCTCTTTTACACTTGCTATATGGGCACGCAAAACAGTTCACAGGAAACGCGCCGCCGAGCCAAACAGTTGGCGGGTGAGATTGGGGCGTCTCATCTGGACATCAACATCGATTCGGTGGTAACGGCCGTTACCCAACTCTTCATCCGCGTCACCAACAAAACCCCTCAATTCAAAGTACATGGTGGCAGCAACGCGGAAAACCTGGCACTGCAAAACATCCAGGCACGGCTGCGCATGGTGTTGGCGTATTTAATGGCACAGCTACTTTTATGGGTAAACGGCCGTTCCGGGGCGCTCCTGGTTCTTGGCACAGGCAATGTCGATGAAGCGCTGCGCGGCTACCTCACCAAATATGATTGCTCCAGCGCTGACATCAATCCCATCGGCGGCATCAGCAAAGTGGATTTACGCCACTTTTTGCTCTGGGCCGCAGAAAACAAAGGCTACCTGACTTTGGCTGAAATCGTGGCTGCACCAGCCACCGCCGAACTGGAACCGATCACCGAGTTCTATACCCAAAAAGACGAATCCGACATGGGCATGACCTACGAAGAACTGAGCCAGTTTGGCCACCTGCGCAAAATCAACCGCTGTGGGCCGTTAGCCATGTTTGAGAAGTTGGTTTACGAGTGGGATCATTTGCCACCAGAGGAAGTGGCGGCAAAGGTCAAGCATTTTTTCCGCACCTACGCCATCAATCGGCACAAGGCCACCGTGTTGACCCCCGCCTACCACGCCGAATCCTACTCCCCCGACGACAACCGCTTCGACCTGCGCCCATTCCTCTACAATGTGCGTTGGACATGGCAGTTTAGGCGGATTGACGAGTTGGTTAAAGAATTGGAGGAACAATCTTTCCTTAAACGCACTTTAGACGGTCACTGAGTCTTTTTCAACAAAGCAGGTAGCTCGCTGAGGCAATCAATGCGGGGAAAGTCAGCGTCAAGAGGGAAGGATTGGAAACGGCCGTTGACCCCCACAAAAGGGATACCAGCCATCGTCGCCATTTCGTAATCCACCACCGTATCACCAATGTATACAGCTCCTTCGCCAGGTTTGCCCATCGCCGAAAGTGCCATTTGTAAACCCTGCGGGTCTGGCTTTGGTCGATCCACATCATCCCCTGTCACGACCACCGGAAAAAATTGATCCAAGCCAGTATATTTTAGTTCGCGCTGCACACGAGACTTTGAACCAGAGGTTATCAAGCCAAGCAGGTATGTCTGCGCTAACTTAGTCAGCATAGACAGCGTGTTAGGAAAAAGCTCACAATTAATATCAGCCACAGCTTCTAGCCAAACACGGTCTGCATCCTGCCACTGATCCTCTGGCAAGCCCACCATACGGTAGGTGTGATACCAGTCAGGTGAATAGTTCGCAAAAAAATGCGCCTCACTGACCTCTATGCCAAACTGCGGGAACATGATTTGATATGCTTTGTAGTGTGCCGCAAACGAGTCAAGCAAAGTGCCATCTAAATCAAACAAAAGTGTGGAAATCAGTTGGGAATTCAATGGAATAGACATGAAAAGAATTATACACGTTGTAGCATCAGTGACGAAACGTAACTCATAAAATGTATCACAACGGGTGCTAACAAAACGTTTCTTGAGGAGTGAGCCTCATAGAAATGCCCAGCACTGCGCCAATCAGGGCAGAGGAACCACCGATCCGTTGGTTCAGGACGCCCTGCAGCTGCAACCTATTGGTACCCTTCGCGTAAAGAGAAAGCACGAGGACGTGTGTATACCAAGCGCCGGACAGTTGGTTTCGGTAACAATAGAATAAAGCGCCGGGCACTTTCATTTTATAAACCCAAAACATGAGTAGGAGTTGAACCATCAACCCAAAAATCGTTATAATGGCATCGTTACCACCAATTCCCATCTCCCCCGCGCATCGGTAACAAATACAGACGAATGTAATCGTGCTTAGGACACTTTATGAGTAAAAGTTGGAGCAAAACAACTCGCTATATTGGTCTCATCTTAGTGCTGATTTCTGTCATCGCCCTTGCGGTATTTGCCAAAGATTTAATCGTCCCCCTAACAATATCAGCCCTTTTGGCCTGGCTGCTTAATCCCACCGTTACCTTTTTCAACAGCCACACAAAACTCAAACGGCAATGGGCCATTTTAATCGTGTATCTAACGGCTTTAGCAGGTATCGTGGCCATCGGGGTGACTTTGGCGCTGCTGGCGCCTGCTCAAATCAGCAATATTGCCAATGATATTCAAGAAATCTACGGCGTGATGTGGCAGCGGTTAGAAGCAACACTCTCCCACCCCATTGTCATTTTAGGCACAGAACTCCATCCGCAAACCCTCATCGACAATTTCCCTATCGACAGCTCGGCATTGGTACGCCCAGACATCATTTGGGAATGGCTGCGCTCCACATCAACAAATCTGACGTGGATACTTGTCATTATCATTTCTACTTTTTATTTACTGCAAGATTGGCCTCGATTGCGGGAATGGCTCATCGGCTTGGGACCCGACGCCTATCAAAGTGATTTCCGGCGCGTCTATGATGAGGTGCGCCTGGTGTGGCAGCGTTATTTGCGTGGCCAGCTTCGCTTATCCCTCCTCATTGGCTTTTTGACCACGTTATTACTGACAGCAATTGGCATGCCTGGTGCTGTCGTTTTTGGCATACTGGCTGCTATTTTTGACGTGATTATGACGGTTGGGCCTGTGATTGTGGCTGGGGCAGCTGCAATTGTGGCTTTGATTGCTGGCTCTACCTACATTCCTATGTCCAACCTTTGGTTTACACTCATCGTGATAGGGGTGTTTGCCTTGGTTCAAGCTGTGGAAAATGTGTGGCTGCGCCCAAGAATCATGGGATCGTCGCTCAATATGCACCCGGGTGTGGTGTTTGTGAGTATTATCGGAGCATTATCCTTGGCGGGTATATTGGCAGCGTTGATTGTAGTGCCATTGTTGGGATCAACGGCCGTTATCGCTCATTATATCCACGCCAAAATCATGGACATCCCACCCTGGCCCGACGTGCAGATCAGTTCGCAGCTTCCCCCTGATGAGCCGACACCCCAAACATATTCCGTGATGCGTGAACCTGACCACGAGAGCTAGGTCTGTCGGCATGATGGCGTAAAAACAGCTCCAGAGCCTGGCTGCGACCATTCCCCACTTATGATAACCGCTGTAGATACCGTTCCCGGTTTACAGCGTCGTCAAGATCTCTACACCCTGCCTTGTCAACGCAAGGGTATGTTCAAACTGCACCGAAAGAGAGCCATCGGCCGTTATCACCGTCCAGCCATCAGGGAGCAATATCCAACCATGATTGCCCTGGTTGATCATCGGCTCAATGGTAAAGACCATGCCCGGACGCAGTTTGGGTCCCCTGGACGGTTGGCGAATGTGGGAAACAGAAGGGGGTTCATGCAAGTTGCGGCCAATGCCATGTCCGCCCCACTCCCGCACAACGGCAACGCCCTTGCTATCTGCGTACGCATGGATAGCCTGACCAATGTCGTTGAGATAACCACCTGGTTTCACCGCCTCAATGCCAATCTTCAACGCTTCTTTGCCAATTTCTAGCATTCGTTCTGTGGCAGCAGATACTCTGCCGACCGGAAAGGTCACACACGCATCGCCACAGTAACCTTTGTATTTCAAGCCAATGTCAATGCCGATCACATCCCCTTCCTTGAGGATGCGATCATCAGGCAAACCGTGGCAAATTTCATGATTAACAGAGGCGCAAATAACACCTGGAAATGGCGGGTGATCGGCAGAACTGCCCTGGTAACCTTTGTACAAGGGTTGCGCCCCTTGCTTGAGGATGTAGGATTCCACCAGTTGGTCTAACACACGCAGACTGACGCCTGGTTTGACATTTTCCTCTAAAAGTTTGAAACACTCGGCCACCATCCGGCCGGAGACACGCATTTTTTCAATTTCACGTTTGCTTTTGAGACTACCACGCATAGTTTAATCCTTTAATCTTTTACTCAATTAGTCAAGTAGTCTAATAGCCAAAATTAGACGATGTGAAGTATAGCACACATGATAACCTACACCAGTTGAGACAGGCATGGTATCATGGTTAAAATGACGTGAACAATCATGAGCAGCTGTGACGCACTTAGACATTTAGGATAAACAAATGAACATTGATGAATCAGTGAAAATAGAACAACACGAAATCATTGAAGCAGAAACGGCCGTTTCCCCCTCACCTCCCCAAGACGACCAAACACCACCCGAACCCGCCGCCTTCGAGATACCCTGGGCTGTCAGACCACAGCCCGTGCCAGAAGGAGCCGAACTCAAGCACCCCTCCCTCTACTTCAACCAGGAACTCGCCTGGATCGACTTCAACTGGCGCGTACTGCATCTCGCCCTCGACGAACGCACCCCCTTGCTTGAACGGGTCAAATTCGCAGCCATCACCGTCAACAACCTGGACGAGTTCGTGCAAAAACGTATCGGGGGTCTCAAACGACAAGAAGCGGCAGGCGTGCGTAAACTAAGCCCTGACGGCCGTTCTCCCCGTGAACAGCTCGACGAACTACGCGAAGCCATCCTCGTCATGCACAACACCGTCACCGACTTATGGGAAAACACCCTCAAACCATTGCTGAAAACAGAGGCCAACATCCACATTTATGACTACGAGGAGTTAACGCCTGGGCAGCAAGCCGCCCTCTCAAAATACTTCTTCGACCACATCTACCCCATCCTCACCCCGCTGACAGTTGATCCAGGACACCCATTCCCCTTCATTTCCAATTTGAGCCTCTCCTTAGCCTTTGTCATTCGGCACCCCTTACGCGCCACAACCCACTTTGCGCGGTTAAAAATCCCTAAACCACGCTGGATTCCCGTGCCCCCCGATCCCCACAGCGAGCAAGACGACAGCTTTTTACGTTACCTGCCCATCGAACAACTCATTGCACAACACGCCCAAGATTTATTTGAAGGCATGGAAATCGTAGCCGTGCAACCATTCCGCATCACGCGCAATGCTGGCATCGACCGCGATGACGAAGTGGCAGATGATCTCCTCAAGATGATTTCAGCAGAACTGCGCGAACGTCGTTTTGCGGCTGTGGTGCGCCTGGAAATAGACAAGAGAATGCCAGATAACGAACTCCAGTTCATTATGCGTGAATTAGGTCTCACCGGGGAAGATGTATATGAAGTAGACGGCTTAATGGACCTCACAGCTTGTTTCACTATTGCCGGGGCAAAACGGCCGTTACTCAAAGATAAACCGTGGCAGCCAGCCATCCCCTACCCACTCTTCCTCGAAGGACGCACCAAAGACACCACAGACATCTTCGCCATCATGCGCCAGGGTGACATCCTCGTTCATCACCCCTACGACTCCTTCACCGCCAGCGTACAATGTCTCATCGAAGAAGCGGCCGTCGATCCGCTGGTACTCGCCATCAAACTCACCCTCTACCGCACCTCCTCCGACTCACCCATCGTGGCCGCGCTCAAACGAGCAGCCGAACAAGGCAAACAGGTAGCCGTGCTAGTTGAAGTGACCGCCCGCTTTGACGAAGCCAACAACATCGGATGGGCTAGAGAACTAGAGCGCGTTGGAGTTCATGTAGCCTACGGCCTGGTCGGCCTAAAGACCCACACCAAGGCCACCCTCATTGTGCGCCAAGAAAAACATGGACCGCGCACCTACTGCCACATCGGCACCGGCAACTACCATCCCAAAACCGCCAAACTCTACACAGACTTTGGGTTGCTCACCTGCGATCCTGAATTAGGGCGTGACATTGTCAATCTTTTCCACTTCCTAACTGGTTACGCCCCTGGTCAACAATACGAGAAAGTCCTCATCGCCCCCAGCAATATGCGCAGCCGCTTCGTGGCACATATCCAACAAGAAATCGCCCATCATCAAGAACATGGAAACGGCCGTATCATCGCTAAAATGAATGCCATCGACGATGTACGCATGATTCGAGAACTGTATCGCGCTTCCCAAGCTGGCGTGCAAATCGACCTGATTATTCGCGGGCACAGCCGGTTGCGCCCGGGTCTCCCTGGCTACAGCGACCACATCCGCATTATCAGCATCCTCGGACGCTTCCTGGAACATGACCGCATCTTCTACTTCCATAACAACGGAGCGCCGCTCACCTTCATCGGCAGCGCCGACTGGCGCGGACGCAACCTCAATGATCGGGTAGAACTGATCACGCCCATCGAAGAGCCTGCCCTGCAACAACGGCTCATAGACACCCTCGAACTCGCACTCTCAGACAACTATTTGGCTTGGGAATTGGACGCAAACGGCCGTTATACCCTCCGCCGCCCCGCTGAAAATGAATCCACCATCAACTTCCACAAAGCCCTGATGAAACAAGCCAAAAAACGCGCCAAAAAGAAACGGAAAAAATACTAAGGAGTGACAGTTATTTAGCCATTCGTCATATTTGAAACATGACAACTGATACTTCCCCTCACACCGCTAATTCGTTACGCTTTAAGAAACGGTAAGTGCGCATCCATAAATAAGCTACAAAATTGATGGATGCGCTTCAAGTGGCCTTTACCTCTAAAAAACAGGGAGCAATTTATAAACGGTCACTTAAGGAAACGATTTCGTCGTATTATTTAATTTCCGTTCCTAAAAAAGGTCAGCCTGCAACTACCTGTCTGTCCCATACTATGAGCTATCTCATCATCCTTGCCAAAAGCAGTTACAGGCAAATAGGGAGGTATACGATGGCACAAGTATCAAACTCCAATCACGGTAACAACGAAGATACCTTTCGGGTGAAAGAAACACGCTATTTGGTGCGTTCCATTGGCATTTTGGCACTGCTTACCGGGCTTATTTATCTGCGCGTCATCGGCATGGAAGCAATGGCCTCTTTGCAAACCAATCAGGGCTTAACGGCCGTTTCCCTTCTATTTGGTCTGCTCATCCTAGCCATTGCCGGATTGGTATGCAGCTGGCGTTGGGAGCTCATTGGCGGACTGATCGCCGTGATAAGCGCCATTGGCATCGGCATCCTCGTCTTCTTCAACTTCACCGATTCCCCCTTATTCTCTGCACTGGCATACAGCTCACCTTTCTTCATCACTGGTATCTTACTGCTTGCATGTTCGCGGCGATCCAGTCAATAACTCATTACCCATTTGGATGAGACGGAGATATCCATCATGGTTACCACGCTCATCATCGTGTTGGCGCTCATACTTGCTGTTTTCCAGGCAATAAGAACAAAACACCTGCTACCTGCTGCCCTATGGCTGGCCTGCACCAGTGCCCTAACCGCCTGTTTGCTGTATACCCTGGGTGCCCATGAAGTAGCTGTGATTGAACTAAGCGTTGGCGCTGGTTTGGTCACAGTCCTTTTCGTGTTTGGCATCAGTATTGCAGGCGAAGACGCCATGGGCAAACCAGCCTTAGTGCCCTGGACTATCGCTGGGGCAGTGGCATTGACAGCCATGGGATTAGTCGCCTGGTTTACACTACCCACGAGCGAACCAGCAGCCGCTGTTGCTGAACCAGCATTCTCCACCATGTTGTGGGAGCAGCGCGGACTGGATGTGCTTGTTCAGATTGGTCTTATCTTCGCTGGAGTACTCGGTATCCTGGGCATTTTGGCTGAAAAAGAGCCAGCGGCTCAAGCCATCCCAGAGCCGGTGCCAGCCCCACCCCAAAGCGGCTTACCTGAGCCACAACCAACCATTATCGAAGGTGCCGTTGACGGTGCCCTCCCGGAGATAACCGCATGAGTTCAGAATTAAGCATCGTTGTCATCGGTGTTTTCTGCCTTATCGGGGTAGGACTTTATGCTCTGCTCACCGTGCGCAACCTATTCCAAATCATCATTGCCCTGCAACTGCTCGTCAAAGGAGCCATCATCGCCTTAGTGGTAGCTGGTAAAATGAGCGGGCAAATCATGCTGGGACAAAGCCTGGCCATGACCGTCATCGTGGCTGACACCATTGTGGCTGTCATTGGCCTGGCTTTAGCCGTTCAGGCCAAACGCTACCTGGGCACGCTGGACATTAAAGTGCTGTCCTCGCTGAAAGGATAAGCCATGATACCTGCAGCTTGGTTAGTTATTTTGACAATGACCTTGACCTGGGCAGGGGCTCTGTGCGTCTGGCTGTTAGGAGATAAGCGGAGCAGGCTGCAACACGCTTTCGCCATCATCTTTTCCCTGGCTGCCGCTGCGGCTGCCCTGGCTCTGATTCCCCACGCCACAGAAGAAGCGGTCATCTCTTTTGAGTTTGGCACTGCTTTTGGCGCGTTTACTTTCATTCCCAATAGTTTAGGCATCTTCCTGGCTGTGGTCGCTACCACAATTGGTAGTCTAGCGATTATTTTCTCTGTCGATTACATGCGCGGTGAAGCTCAGCTGGGCCGCTATTATGTGCTGATTCTCCTCTTTATTGGCTCGATGGCCGGGTTGGTACTCTCCGGCAGTTTGCTGCTGCTCTTCCTCTTTTGGGAAATGACAGCCTTCTGCTCTTACGCGCTCATCTCCTTCTTCAATGACGATCCGAAAGCAGTACGTGGTGGTATCAAAGCGTTAATTATCACGCAGGTTGGTGGTGCTGGTTTGTTAACTGGCACCTTAGCTGCCTACAGCTACCTGGGCACATACCAAATCAACGATCTCTTGGTGCAAGCGTACCTCATTCCACCAGAAATTTTGGCCTTCATTGGCTTCTCCTTCTTGATTGCAGCCATGGCAAAATCGGCGCAGGTTCCCTTCCACACCTGGCTCCCCGATGCGATGGAAGCCCCAACTCCTGTAAGTGCGCTCATCCATGCCGCCACCATGGTGAATGCAGGGGTCTACTTGTTAGCTCGTTTCTACCCTGCTTTTGAAGATGTAGCTGGCTGGAAAACGGCCGTTCTCTTTGTGGGGATGATCACAGCACTCATAGCTGCCAGCATGGCTGTCGTCGCCAACGATTTGAAACGCACCCTGGCCTACTCCACCGTGAGCCAGTTGGGCTACATGGTCTATGCCCTTGGCGTAGGCGGTGTGCTGGCCAGCCAATTCCACCTCATGAGCCATGCCGTCTTCAAAGCATTGCTCTTCTTGGCGGCTGGCGCAGTCATCCATAGCGTTGACACTCGTGACATGCGCCAGATGGGTGGCTTGCGCAAAGCCATGCCCTTTACTGCTGTTGTCTTTATCATCGGGGCAGCTGCATTAGCTGGCCTGCCGATTTTCAACGGCTTCTGGAGTAAAGAACTCATCTTGGAAGCAGGCTTACACGAGGGGCCGCTGTGGGCATACCTCGGCGTATTGCTGGCAGCCGGTCTGACCGCCTTCTACAGCTTGCGCATGGTCAGCATGGTCTTCTTTGGCAAAGCCAACGCAACTGAATCCGTTCACATCCACCAAGCTGGCACAGCCATGAAAGTGGCGCTTGTGCCCCTGGCAATTGGTGCCCTGACCACCTGGCTCCTCATTGGCTCATTCGGCCATTGGCTGAAAGACACGCTGCCTGGTCAACATTTCCACACCATCACGCTGCTGGCATTTGTGATGGAAATTTTAACAGCCCCAGAAGCTTACGTGGCCATGGGCATGGTTGCTCTTGGAGCCGCACTCTACTGGTTCCGGGACAAATGGGCCGCCCTCAGCAAACGATTTGCCTTCTGGGGACACTGGGCTGACAAAGGCTTTGGTTTTGAAGCCATCAACAAAGGTTTGGTCAACATCACACAAAAATCTGCGTCAGCGTTACAACTGACTCAAACAGGGCAATTGAACTGGAATATCGCTGGCATTCTCCTGGGTTTGATTGCTGTCTTGTGTGTGGTGTTCTTCATACAGTAAACAGGCAGCCGTGTGCAGGATGACCGGCCGCCGATGACTGGATACCGGTTACCAATAACGGAATGAGAAATGGAAACGTTCAACTTGGACAACATTCCCTTATTCGTATGGCTCATCTGGATACCCCTGTTGTGGTCGCCGATAGTCTACCTGGTTGGTCGGATTATCACGCGCCACAATTCGCAGCAAACGGCCGTTGCCCGTTGGATTGCGTTGCTGGCCATCGCCACGGTCTGGGTACCGTTGGTTGGCGTCTGGCAGCAGTTTCAGGCAGAGAGCATCAGGGAATGGAGCTACGGGACAGTTACGCTGCGTGTAGATGGCTTGAGTTTGCTTCTGGCAACGGCCGTTCTCACCCTAACCACCCTCGTCCTCATCTACTCCACACCCTACATGCGCGGTGAGCTAGGTGAGTCTAAATACTACGCCATGCTGCTCGCCATTACCGGCGTCATGATCGGCCTCGGCAGCACCGGTGATCTGTTCAACTTGTGGCTCTGGTTTGAAGCGATGGCCATCACCTCATACCTCCTGGTTGCTTTTTACCGCGACCAACCCGCTTCGCTGGAGGCAGGTATCAAATATCTGGTACAAAGTGCGACAGGCTCCGTTTTCGTGCTGCTGGGTATCGCGCTGGTGCTGGCAGAAACTGGCACGCTCGATGTCTGGGAAATCTCCGCATACGCCAACGCAGCCTCCATGCTGCTGCTAACAGCTGGTGCCCTCTTCGTCATTGGCTATGGCGTTAAAGTAGCGATTGTGCCCCTGCACACCTGGCTGCCAGATGCACACGCGCAAGCGCCCAGCGGCATCAGCGCCATACTCTCCGGTATCGTCATCGAAGCCGGACTCATCGCTATGCTTCGTGCCTTATCCCCGTTGACTGGTTCTGCCTCGTCCTTCGGCATCTTGCTCTTGATTTTCGGCACACTGAACATGGTCGTGGGCAATTTGCTGGCACTGCGCCAACAACAAGTCAAACGCCTGCTAGCCTATTCCAGCTTGACCCATGTTGGCTACATGCTCATCGGTCTGGGCATCGCTATTTACTTCGGCAGTAAAGTAGGTGCCAGCGGCAGCATGTTCCACATTCTCAGCCACAGCCTGATGAAAGGGCTGGCCTTCCTCTCGGCAGGCACCCTGCTTTATGTGATGCACACCGCCAAGAATAGCCACAGCCCGCTCACGATTCAGGATTTGGCGGGCAGTTCCCAAAAATATCCGTTTATTGCCCTGGTGTTCAGCATTGCGCTGCTCGGTTTGGGCGGGATTCCACCGCTGGTGGGCTTCATGTCTAAATGGCAAATTTTTGTGGCGGGCTTTGAAACGAAGAACTGGATCATCTTTGGGTTGGTACTCTTTGCTGCCCTCAACAGTGTGCTATCGCTGGCGTACTACGCCCCCCTGATCAACGCTGTTTATAGAAGAAACCCATCAACGGCCGTTCTCCAGGGAGAGCCTGTGCCTGCATTGATGAATATTCCGCTAGGTCTGTTGGCAATGGCCGTCATCGTGATTGGTCTCTGGCCCAGCCTGGTAACGCCCATCGTAGACCCCGCCGCCGCCACCCTGATGGCGATGTTTGGAGGATAGATAAATGAGTGTCCTGCTAATGCCACCCATTGCCTTTATACTGTATATCGTTCTGGTCGGCATCTTATCTGGCCTGGGTAAGCTTATGGCCGAACCAAACAGCCCCAGTGCCGAAAAGACCAGCTCTTACACCGGTGGTGAGAACCTCCCCGTCAAAGTTGGCGTGCCCGGTTACAAACCATTCTTCGTCATCGCCTTGTTCTTTGCCGTTTTGCATTTGGGCGTACTCATGTTAGGCAGTGCTATCGTCTCACCTATCTCGATTTTGTACTTGGGCGGCTTGATTCTGGCACTCTTAGCTTTGATTCTAGGGTGAATTGTATTCCGTGTTTCGCAAACCGATCACCGATTGTGGCATGCAAACGAAAAAGGAATTCTTATGAACATTACACAAGAATGGAATGACATTCTCGACAAAGTAAAAACATGGGCTCGTGTGAACTCACCCTGGCTCATCCATTACAACAGCGGTTCCTGCAATGGCTGTGACATTGAAATTTTAGCCACATTGACCCCACGCTACGATGCAGAGCGTCTTGGCGTCAAACTACAAGGCAGCCCGCGCCACGCTGATATACTCGTTTGCACAGGTCCCGTCACGCTGCAATCTCGGGCTCGCTTGCAACGCATCTACGAACAGATGCCCGACCCCAAATTCGTGGTCGCGGTCGGCTCCTGTGCCATCTCTGGCGGCGTTTTCCGGAGCTGCTACAACGTGGTTGGCCACATTGACGAAGTCCTTCCGGTGGATGCCTACATTCCAGGCTGCCCACCTCGCCCAGAAGCGATTATCGACGGCCTCGTGAAGTTGTTAACGGCCTTGCAAGCTGGCAAACCGATTGAGGTCAACAAGCCGGAGGAGTTGTTAGATGTTGTGTGAATCGGAAACCGAAGTAAATGAACTGCTGCATCAGGCAGAGGAAATCCTCAAACCCTGGATTCCTGAAGCAAATCGCCCACAGCCAGAGGAAAAAGAGCCAACTCGTGGCGAAAACCAGCTCATGTTTGACTATGACAAGCGGCGAATCAAGTTAACAGGAAACGGCCGTCCTGACGTTCTCGATATGGAAGTCTCCGCTGAAAATTTATTAGCGGTAATTGCAGCACTGTTGGCTAACGAATGGGGATACCTCGCCACCATCACCGGCGTTGACCTGGGCGTGGAAGCTGGCGAAATTGAAGTGCTGTATCACTTCTGTCATGGTGCTGCGGTCGTCACGCTGGTAGTGACAGTACCGCGTGAAAATCCAGAAGTGCCCACTGTTTGTGGCCTTATTCCTTCTGCCAGCTTCTACGAACGAGAGCTGCGGGAAATGTTAGGGATCACCATCACCGACACACCAAACACAGACCATCTCTTCCTACCCGACGAGTGGCCCAAAGGTGTCTATCCACTGCGCAAAGACTTTGAAATGCCTGCCAACTAAACATTTTCAGAGGCATGGTAAGCACTTTTAACTTTTCATAAACGATTTCAGATATAGACATGTCATGCGCAGGAGTGACGATGAAATAAAACATGGAATTACATCGTCAGTTTCGCGGAACGGTAAGGAAACGATGTCGTCGTATGCTCTAATTTCCGTTCCCACGTGAAGGAACAAAATCATTATGATGCTTGAAATGACCCAAAAAGAAGAAAAATTCATCATCCCCATCGGTCCACAGCATCCGGCACTCAAAGAGCCTGGTCACTTTGAATTTGCTGTAGATGGTGAGGTGGTCACCGAGGCTACCGTGCGCCTGGGCTACGTCCATCGCGGCATTGAGAAGGGAGCCGAATCCCGAAACTGGAATCAGAACCTCTACCTCGTCGAGCGCATATGTGGCATTTGTTCACATATTCATGCCTTCACATACGCTCGTGGTGTAGAACGACTGGCAAAAGTGGCCGTTCCTGCTCGCGCTCAAGCCATACGTGTTTTGGTCGCAGAGCTAGAACGCATCCACAGCCATATGCTCTGGTTCGGCGTTGCCGCTCACGAAGCTGGCTTCGACACCCTGTTCATGTTCTCCTGGCGCGACCGCGAAACCATCATGGACATCCTGGAAAGCCTGACTGGCAACCGCGTCAACTACTCGGCAAATGTCCTCGGTGGTGTGAAATTCGATGTGACTGATGAACACCGTAAAATGATTCTGGAAGCCGTCGATTTTATGGAAAAACGTACCAAGCATTATTTAGATGTCGTCACGACAGATGCGATGTTCTTGCAACGGACACGGGGTATCGGCGTGGCTAATCTGGAACAAGCTAAACGACTTGGTATTTTAGGACCAACGGCACGCGCCTCTGGTGTCAGGCGAGATGTCCGCGTTGATGCCCCTTACTCCGCTTATGATCAATTTCCCATCAAAATGGTAGTGGAAACGGCCGGTGATTTGGAAGCACGATTTGTGGTTCGTCTGAAAGAGCTGTTTGAAAGCTATCGCGTGATCCGCGAAATCCTTGACAATCTGCCTGAAGGTGACTTGCAAGTCAAACGTTTCCCTCGTCGCCTTAAACCAGGCGAGGTTATCAGCCGTGTAGAAGCACCGCGTGGTGAAGTGTTCTACTACATTCGCAGCAGCGGCAAAGATTCACCGGAGCGGCTGAAAGTGCGCACCCCTACGATGATGAACATGGCCTCTGTCCTGGCCATGGCGGTCGGCCATCAATTAGCCGACATGCCTATGCTCTTAGTTGGAATCGACCCTTGTTTCTCTTGTAATGACCGGGGTGTGACTATTTGCAATTCCCAGGGCAAGCATGGCCAATGGACGTGGGAACGTCTACGTCAGCATGGCATTGATTATTACGCAAAGAAGGCTTAGGGGTGCCGATGAAACACAATTAAGTGCGCATCCATAAATAAGGTATGGAATTGATGGATGCACTGCAAATGACCCTTACCCAGGAAAAACGGGGAGTAATTTTTAGACGGTCATTAAGCACAGGTTTAATTATGGACGCATTAGGAAATATCGTGGCATTGCTCTTTTTCCCTGGCGGATTGTTTGTCCTTTTTGCGGGGTTGATGTATGAGTGGCTGGATCACAAAATCATCGCTCGCACGCAAAACCGGATAGGGCCGCGCTGGTTTCAACCCTTGGCTGATGCCATTAAGCTGTTATCAAAAGAAGAGATTGTGCCCGATGGCGTCAATCCTGTTCTTTTTGCTATTTTGCCGCTCATTGCCTTGGCTGGAGCGTTAACGGCCTCTTTATACGTGCCCATGGCGGGTTTGGAGCCGGCGTATAGTTTCCCTGGCGATCTCATCGTGGCGGTTTATATGCTGAGTTTGCTCACATTGAGTATCGGTCTGGCTGGTGCCAATGCCAAGGACCGCTTCTCATTGGTGGGATCAACCCGTGCCTTAACACAATTGTTTGCCTATGAAGCCCCTTTCTTGTTGGCACTTCTTGGACCAGCTATTGCTGCTGGCAGTTGGCAGATTAGTGACATCATAGCTTACACTGAAACGCACACGTGGATGATGTTTGTGCAACCGATTGGCTTTGTGGTGGCGCTTATTGGCTTGATGGGTAAGTTAGAACTGCCGCCCTTCGATTCACCTGAAGCGGAAACTGAAATTGTTGCTGGAGCCCTAACTGAATACAGTGGTCGTGGTCTGGCGATTTTCCATTTGGGTAAAGGGGCGGAATTGATTATTGGGTTGACTTTGATCACGGCTTTTTACATGGGTGGTGTTGCGAACCCGTTGTGGTTCTTAGTTAAAACTGTGGGGCTGTTGGCTGTTTTGGCGGCGCTGCAATCGTTGATGACGCGGCTGCGCATTGACCAGACTGTGGGGATATGGTGGCGTTATGGGGCGCTGCTGGTTTTGCTGCAAGGGTTGATTATTATGGTGTTTCAGCTAGTTTATGAGTGAGAAAATGTTATGAAGATTGCAACCATGTTTAGTGATGTGATCGAATCGCTGTGGAAGAAGCCAGCGACTGTGCAATATCCTTTTGAACGTGTCGAAGCACCTGAGCGGCTACGGGGCAAGTTGGAATGGGATCCAGAGAAATGCACGGGGTGTAATCTGTGCAGCAAGGATTGTCCGGCTGAAGCAATTGAGATCATCACGATTGACAAGAAAGCGAAACGGTTTGTGATGCAGTATCATGTTGACCGTTGTACTTATTGTGCCCAATGTGTGGAAAGCTGTCGTTTTAACTGCATTGAAATGTCAGATGAGCAATGGGAACTGGCAGCAACGGATAAGGTTCCTTTTGAAGTCAATTATGGACGAGAAGAAGACCTGGCAAAAGCCGTGGCAAAATTTGCTCTTGCAGACTTTGTCGAGACTATGTCAGGATAATGCCGGGAGGTGGCCCATTCGGGTGGCTCTCGTGGGTATCGGCAATGAAATGCGTGGTGATGATATGGCTGGTATCGTCGTTATCCGCAGTTTGGTTGATGCATTTTCTCCTACTTCTCCCCCGCATGTTTTGCTGGTAGAAGCAGCGCATGCTCCTGAAAATCACACGGGGCCAATTCGCAAATTCTCTCCTGATTTGACTATTTTGATTGACATGGCGCAGATGGATGAGCCCCCGGGCACGGTTCGCTGGCTGCCGTGGCAAGAAACGACTGGTATCAGTGCTTCGACGCATACAATGCCCCCATATATGCTGGCTCAATATTTAACGGCCGTTACCCCTACAGAAGTCGCGCTTATCGGCATCCAACCCCTGCATACCAACCTGGGTGAACCCTTATCTCGTGTCATGGAAACGGCCGTTAATGAAGTTTCATCATCCCTCAAAACAATTTTACCCTGTATTATTTAATTTTCGTTCCTTAAATCAGCAATCAAAGTCAAAAAGATGGTTGCTTCGAGGTCATTGTAGGTGGTGGCTGGAGCTTCAGCCCAGGCCACAATTTCTTGCCCGTCATCAATGCGGGTCATGATAGCGCCCCAAATTTCGGTGCCATCGGTGGCGGTATAGGCAAAGTTGACACGATCCCACACATAACCAGCTAACGGGAAAGGAAACGGCCGTTCTGCCTCAAAGCTGTCTACCCCTGCCCCCGCATCCCGCACGAGCGCCGCCAACACGTCCACAGAGGGTCGCGTTTCTGGTTGCGCCCGTAAGGCGACAAAGGTGTGACCATCTGCCACAAAACGCTGCCAATCCCCTTGCGCTTGATAGCGGAAGTCCAGCGGATATGCCACACTAAAGGCTTCCTCATCCAATTCAGCCCAATCGCCCGGTTTAAAGCCAAATCTCTGGTCTGTAAATTGCCAACTGCGCTGCATTTGCTGCACTGCGGCAATAGTTTCTGCTTCCAACTCCTGCGGACCATCCACATCAACCACATACCCTTTGCCCTCTTTCACAAATGTGAAGAATAGGCCAGTGCGAGGACCAACGCCCGCTTTGTCATAGCCATAAGCCACCTGCTGCCCACCGACACCGGCCACCGCAATTTCATCTTGATAAAGCAGATCGACTGCTCCAAAATTGTGCAGAGTTTGGTTTTTCAAGGCCAGCGGATTGGTATCAGGTTCTAGATGCGGATAAATTATCACTTGCAGATGGGTGTCTGTATCCCGACTGCTGGTGTAGAGCAGCGCGTCTGTATAAACGGGCGTATACCAATTGCTGGGATGCATGAACTGGAAACCGAGATATGGATCCAGATAGGCGGTGTATCCGTCCAGCACCTCTTCATTGTTAACAACGGCATCCGTTGCCACCCGAGCGGAACCGCCAGCCACGTTTTCTGCCTCAAAGCCAATAAAATAACGGCCGTTTGGCAATGGTCGCCAATCAAAATAAAGGCTGCCCGTCTCATCAAAAGTGAGGATCACACCCTGTTCCGCATAAAGTTCATCATTCTCATCAAAGTACCATGTGTCCATTTGAAACGTATCACCCAGTTGCGGCGTAATCTCGGCAGCGGCGGCGCTGCTCCCCGCCCCCCAAATTCGAGTCAAGTGGTCAGTGGTATGGTCAAAGACCAGGTTGGCCGGAAACGTCGTGCCATCGGCGCGCTGGAATTCGCCTGACACCGTAAACAAGTCACTCCCGGGCGCAGTCGGCCACATCACCGCAAAATCACCGGCTCCCACCTGGTCGTAAAGATAGGTTACTTTGGTATGCCAGATGTAAAAATCCTCATGAACCCCATCTCGCCATTCATAAATCGAGCTGCCATCAGGCAAAAAAGTAGGCTCAGGTATCAAATTGTCATATTCCACAAGCCGCCGGGTGCCATCCTCGCCGTAAAATCCAGCAAAAAGAACCACATTGGCAATATCTCGTCCCACAATCTCAAAGTCTAAATACGCCGGGCTTTGCACCCCTACGCTGTCTGCCGTCACGGGTGCCAGATGAATTTCAGGAGGTGGTAATTTAGCAAAACTATGGGTGTGATAACTGTAGAGGTATTGGTTCCAAAGCTTGAGCGGCGTCGCTTGCCCATACGCTTCCGCATAGTATTCTTGGCTTTGGGGAAAGTAAATGGCGATACCATCACTGTTTTTGAAGCCAGCACCATGCCTGTTAGCGAGAACGGCCGTTTGCAAAGCCTCATCCACCTGCAAAGCTGCCGCCGTCACCTGTGCGCTTGGACTACGTTGGGCGAGAATGCTGGCAAAGTGACCCAAATCAACAACCCCATAATGCTCAAACGCCTGGGCATACACCCGGGCAAACGCTTCGGCACCACTACGGGCATCCCCCACCGCACTGGCGGTAAAAACAGGATCTGCTAGCAAGATTTGGGACAAGGATTCCCAGGCATAAGTCAGGGCAGGCAGCTGCTGCAAATCAACGGCAGCCATCGTCACAAAATCATCTGGCTCTATCTGGGTATACGTGCCTGCAAAATCATCCACCAGCAGCCTGGCCAACTCACTACCCGCCAACTGGGGATTGGCATACAACTGTCCCAGCCAACTGCGATAATTCCAACCTCGCCCCGGTGTGAGTTCTTCTGAGGCAACAGCATAACGAGCATAAGGCTGCACAGCCTCAAACACATCAAGCTGCCCCATCAAGCAGGCATCAAAGGCAACCACATCTAATCTCGACTGACCAAGTTGTGCCAGCCCCGCAGACAAACCACCATTTAAGTCCGCCAAATCAAGATGATCTGCGCCAAGGGGAGTATCGTTATCGAATGAAATGCCTTGCCAGCCAGCCCCATGATCCCAGAGAACCAGTGCAGTGCGGTTGGCAGGGAAAGCTTGCATTCCCCAAGCAACAAAGTCAGCCAACACCTGCGGATCCCCCATATTGAGTTCGCCCATGTCTGCCAGAAGTTCTGAGGCCAGCACCTGTTCAGCTGCATCCCCCACAATCCGATACCGTCTGGCACCTGTCCAATCGCCATCTGCCGCCGTTTCCCCCCTGGCTCGATCAATCTGCACCACAACATTGACTTGCTCAGAGCTACCCGCCGCTTCCATTTCGTTTAAATCTTGCAAGGCCGACAACTCCAGATTATTGTCCCCATCCATGTACACCAGAATAGTCCACTCAGCCAAATTGGGATTGTAGGCCGTTGTGGGCAGGGGAACGGCCGTTTGCGGGGGCACTAACGTGGGCACAGCAGAGGACACCACAGTCGGTTGCCCTGTTTCATGATTAGGCTGAACAATAGCTGTGGGCACCATGGTAGGAGGAACGGCCGTTGCCATTTCAGCAGGAAATTGGCAAGCCGACAACACAACAAACAACAACACAAGAACAGGCAGTTTAAAAATCCTCATTCGCCAGATTATAAACTGCCCACGGCAAACATCCCAACGCAAAAAAAGCCACAAAAATTTAGAAATCTATGAATACTGTCCTAAAAATCCCATCATTTCCAAATCCACGCAGCCATCCTACTCACACAGGCTCCACCACAACCACCTGTTCTTCTTGCGCACGAGCAAGGCGGATCTGAAAATTGATAAACAAAGCTGTCAACAACAGCGTGATAGCCACACCCTGATGTACCAACGCCAACCACGCTGGCACATGAAACCAAATAACCCCCACCCCTAACGCAATCTGCAAGCAAACCAAACCCACCATCGTCCAAATACCAGAAGAAATGGCAGCATAGTACCCTTTGTGCCGGGTGACATAGTACAAAATCAAGGCCATCACCAACACAGCAAAGGCAAACCAACGATGCACATAATGCACCGTAATCGGCAATTCAAGTAAATTTAGCCACCACGGCTCCACAAAAGAGAGCAGCCCAGGCGGAATCAGCTTGCCAAACATCAGTGGCCACGTATTAGAAGCATGTCCAGCTTTCAAGCCAGCCACCAACCCCCCATAAGAAATCTGCACCATCAACACCACAACCAGACCTACCGCCAACCGCTGCGCCGATTTTCGCGCTGGGCGATCATCTGGTACTTCATCAGACCCATAAATATTGCATATAATTGCCCACCAGCAGAGAGCCAACAAGCCCAGCGCTGTGACCAAATGCGCCGTCAAGCGATAATGGCTCACGCTAGGGCGGTCTACCAGGCCACTGCTCACCATATACCAGCCCAGAAGTCCCTGGAAGGCAAAACCAAGCCCAATAATCAAATAGAAACTAGATTTTCGCCAGGGAATCATCCCTTTCCACATGAAGTAAAACAACGGGACAACATACAACATCCCCGTCCAACGCCCCAGCATGCGATGGATATACTCGTTGTAGTAGATAAATTTATACTCATCCACCGTCATAGACTTGTTGATTTTGATAAATTCCGGCGTTAACTGATACTTGGCAAAAGCCTCTTGCCATGCCTCCTCACCCACAGGCGGCACCATCCCGGTAATAACATGCCACTCCACCATGGACAGGCCAGAGCGTGTCAAACGTACGTAACCACCAAAAATCACCAAAACGACGATGAAGAAACTGACAATAGACAACCAGACAGCTAATGTTTTATTTGGTTTAACAGACATAACGAGATCCCGTTTTACTCATGATTGGCCACGACTTACTCAACTTCCTCAATCGAAGTAATAATCTGTCCCACTAAACCATACTCCTTCGCCTCTACCGCTGACAACCAGAAGTTACGTTCCGTATCCTTCTCCACCTTCTCCAACGGCTGTCCAGTTTGCGCAGAAAAAGTTTCATTGAGCCGACGGCGCATCTTAATGATTTCTTCCGCTTCAATAGCAATATCCTCTGCCTGACGAATACCGGTGCCCCCCATCGGTTGATGCAGCAGGAAACGCGTATTAGGCAAGCTAAAGCGGTTCTCTTTTTCGGCGGCAGCGTAAATCAAAGCACCAGCACTGGCAACCCAGCCCGTACCAATAATCTTCACAGTTGGCTTGACAAAGCGAATCATGTCAAAAATAGTATCACCCGATTCCACATGGCCACCAGGCGAGTTGATAATAATTTTGATGTCATCATCAGAATCAGCAGCCAACAACAACAGTTGCTGTGAGATCTTCTCCGCTGCTTTCATATCAATCTCACCAAACAAGAGAATGGTGCGTGTTTCTAACATTTTTTGCATGGGATTAAAACCCATCTCTGTCTCTTTCTTTTCCCCATTTTCTTGTTCTTGCTCGTCATCGAGATAAATCATGGCAATCTCCTTAAAATTCAGACGCAGGACAAAGGATGAAAGACAAAATCTTCATCAGTCTTTGGTCTTTTGTCATTGGTCTTTGTCAGTAAATTTAATAGCCGTACTAGCATGCCCCAACACAATTAGATTGACGTTAACATGAAAAGAAATGAAAAAGGGGCACGTTTCCGTACCCCTTTATTGTCATAGATGCTGATAAAACTGGCAACTATTTTTAGAGTTTCAAGTTGGTGAAGGCGTTCAAGCCAGCATAAGCAGCGTTGTCACCCAATTGCTCTTCGATGCGGAGCAGTTGGTTGTATTTAGCTACACGGTCGCTGCGTGCGGGCGCCCCCGTTTTGATCTGGCCAGCGTTCAAGCCGACAACCAGGTCAGCGATAGTGTGATCTTCTGTTTCACCACTGCGATGACTAACAACGGCCGTCCAGTTGTGGCGTTGTACCAAATCTACAGCCGCGATGGATTCCGTCAGGGAACCAATCTGGTTCACCTTGCACAGCAAACTGTTGGCAGAACCACGTTCCAGAGCCATTTCAATGCGTTTGACATTGGTAACCAACAAGTCATCACCAACAATTTGCAGCTTGTCGCCCAATTTATCCATCATAATGGTCCAGGCATCCCAGTCATCTTCTTGCAACCCATCTTCGATGGAGATGATGGGGTATTTATTGACCAGATCAACGTAGAAATCCACCATTTCAGCGCCGGTGAGTTTCTTGCCTTCGACCTTCATATTATAAAGGCCATCCTCATAAATTTCAGAGGCCGCCGGATCCATGGCAAACATAATTTCGTCACCAGGTTTGTAACCAGCTTTTTCGATGGCTTCCATCATCAGTTCAAATGGCTCGGCATTAGATTTCACTGGAGGAGCGAACCCCCCTTCATCACCAACGGTGGTGGGATAGCCTTTGCTCGCCAAAACCTTCTTCAAACTGGCGTAAATCTCCGCACATTGGCGCAAACCTTCGCGGAAAGAGCCAGCGGCTACAGGCATAATCATGTACTCTTGCAAGTCAGTCGCCCCAGCAGCATGTTTACCACCGTTCATAATGTTCATCATCGGGGTGGGCAGCACATGCGCGGAGGTACCACCCAAGTAACGGTAGAGAGGCAGGCCAACGCTGGCAGCAGCCGCTTTAGCTACAGCCAAGGAGACGCCCAAAATGGCGTTTGCACCTAAGTTTTTCTTGTTTTCGGTACCGTCAAGTTCGAGCATCATCTTGTCGATACCGACTTGGTCGGTGACATCCCAACCGACTAACTCTTCAGCGATGTTTTCGTTTACAGCTTGCACAGCCTGGATAACACCTTTGCCCCCATAACGGTTTTTGTCGCCATCACGTTTTTCCCATGCTTCGTGGATACCGGTAGAGGCACCAGAAGGCACAATAGCGGAACCAAAAGCGCCATTAAATGTCAAAACATCAACTTCCACGGTGGGGTTACCACGAGAATCCAAGACTTCGCGTCCATGTACTGCTTCAATAAAGCTCATTCTAAAACTCCTTTCCAGTTAGAGAAATTTTCTAAAAGATTCAAATGACCCAGAAATACATCAGAAGGAACAGCATCATTCATAGTTGTGCAAATTATTGAGCTGCCGCTGCTTTTGATTCTCTAAGCAATGGCTATCATCTTCTGTGAATTTTTCGGAGTCAGTTAATAGATTTTCAAGGCGTGAATTGCTACCAAGAACTATACAAAAGGCCAGCCTATCTTGCAACCTCATGCGTCATATAAAAACGGTGTCATTCGTCACGAATTGACACACGACAAATAGCTAACCCTGTGGCCGCTGGGAATGGCTTTACAGTCATACGCACTTATCCTTCTTGCAATCTGCGCCTGAGCGCATTAGACTTGCGCATGATGAACGAATCGACCCGCATTGACCAAGAAGCCATCCATCCACTGTGGCAAAAACTCACAAATGAGCTTGCATCTATTTTTGATGCTCATTTTGTCTGTGCGACTGTTGCCCAAGAAATTGCCATCCATACTGGCTCGATAACAGTTGTGGGCATGAGTGCTATGCAAGGTCTTTATTATGATGTGTGGATATGTGATGAAAACGGCCGTTTACAACAAACGCGCTGGCAAAAAGGAAAGGCAAACTTTGGCTCCCTGCTCAAAGAAGGGAAAGCTCAATACAAAGCAAAATTTGGCTTACCACCAGCAAAATTAGTGAGCAGTGAACTTTGGCAGCTGCCCAAAGAGGGTATTTTAGCAACCCCCATGCCCCTTCCTGGGCAAGCAGACCCCCTCACACCGCCTGGTGTTCTTTGTATCATAGATCCTACAGATCGTTGTTCCATCACCCTAGACAATATTGAATCCCTGATTACATACATCACCGTATTTTTAGATCGGGCTTACCTACAGCAGCAGGTACACCGCCAAAGCATTGAATTCAGTGTTGTTTCTGACATCAGTTTTGCCCTCACCTCCACACTAAGCCTGCAAAAAATTTACCAGCAGCTTATCGATCCCGTGCGCCGCACCTTGATTGTCGAATCAATCTCCGTGGGACTTATTGATCAAGAAACGGGAGACATCACATTTGTCGATTCTTTGTTGGGGCCTTTGTTTGAAGATCTGCCCACAATTCGCATCAAAAAAGGGCAAGGCATTGCCGGCTGGGTGGCTGACCATAAACAGCCCGTCATCATCAATGATGTGTATTTAGATAATCGTTTTTACGCCAATGTGGACAAAGATTCAGGATTTCAAACCAATTCTATGGTGTGTATCCCGCTTCAAGTTGAAGAACGCATTATTGGTGTGCTGCAAGCGATCAATAAAAAAAGTGGCGATTTCAACGAACATGATTTACGGTTGCTGCAAGCCATTGGGGGGCCTTTAGCCGCAGCCATTGAAAATGCCCGGCTGCACAGCGATGTCATCGCTGAAAAACGCCGGGTCGAAACCATTATTAACAATATGTCTGAAGGACTGCTCACCGTGAACAGCGCAGGCATTATTACCCATGCCAATGATGCCTTGCTCACATTGATGGCACAAGACCTTGAAACCCTGATCAATAAACCCGCTAACCAAAAAATTCGCACGTATGACAGGAGTTTCGATGAGTTCGTAGAGGAAGTCTTAGACACCTCTCATATTAACCCGCAGCTGGCCACAGATATTTACCGGGAGGATGGTGAGAAGGTGCCGGTGCTCATGAGTGGCACTCCAATTTTGGATGAAGAAGGTGAAGTCAGTGAATTCATTTTTGTGTTCAGTGACTTAGGTCAAATTCGAGAAGTGGAACGAATGCGTGATGATTTCTTCCACGGCATCATTCATGAATTGCGCACACCATTAGCTACGATTTTGATGTATGCTCGTTTGCTCAAAGAAGGCAAAGCCCAAGATTCTGAAAAAGCAGATCGGTTCTTAGGGGTCATCGAGCGAGAGAGTGACCGGCTGCAAAAAATGGTGCGGCAAATGTTACAAGTGGCCAAGTTGGAAGCGCGGGAATTACACCGCAGCAAAGAACTGGTTGAACTCAATTCCTTGTTTGAAGAAATGCTCCCCCCTCTAGCGGATACGGCCACTGAAAAAGGGTTGGCCTTCAGCCAGCGCATTGAACGCGAACTGCCACCAGTGATGGGAAACAAAGATACCTTCTATCTGATTTTCAAGAATCTGGTGGACAATGCCATCAAGTTTACGCTTTCAGGCACGGTGCGCATTGATGCATACCAAAAGGCTGACAAAATTCACGTTATTGTAAAAGACCAGGGTATTGGCATTCCCAAAGCAAGTTTACCTAATTTATTTGGCCGCTTCTTCCGTGCCCAAACGGCCGTTGAGCGAGGCATTGCTGGTACGGGACTAGGGCTGTACATGGTCAAAGAAAGCGTGGAACATTTCAAGGGCACCATCGAGGTCTACAGCGTCGAAGGCAAAGGCACCACCTTCACGGTCATTCTGCCCATTGCCCACGTGTAAGCAACATGAAGTGCGCATCCATCAATAAGTGGCAAAATCGAAAGATGCACTTCATCCACATTTTATTTCATCATCAATCCTAAATGAGGTCTTGCGGCAACACCTTATGGAAAAGAAATTTATCTATCTTGATCATGGTGCTTCGACACCCGTCCATCCACAAGTTTTGGAAGTGATGCTGCCGTATTGGACAGAAATTTACGGCAATCCTTCTTCTTCCCATGCGCAAGGTCGTCAAGCAAATCGAGCCATGAATCAAGCGCGGGAAACGATTGCCCAACTGCTTCACGCGCACCCAGATGAAATCATTTTCACGGGCTGCGGCTCAGAGAGCGACAACATGGCGCTGCGTGGCGTCATGAACCTCGCCCGGCAGCAGCAGCGGGGCAAACACATGATTATCAGTTGTATCGAGCATAGTGCCGTGTTGAAAACGGCCGTTCTCCTGCAAAACACCTTCAACTTCGACCTCACCATTCTCCCAGTTGATCAACATGGCCGGGTCAGCCCCGCCGACGTGGAGGCAGCCATTCGCTCCGATACAGCGCTCATCAGCATCATGGCAGCCAACAACGAAATCGGCACCATGCAGCCAGTGGCAGAAATTGGGGCGATTGCTCGTGCCCACGACGTGCTGTTCCACACCGACGCCGTGCAAGCAGCCACCGTGCGCCGTTGGGACATGGCCAACATGCCCATCGACCTCATGAGTCTAGCTCCCCACAAATTTTACGGCCCCAAAGGCATCGGTATTTTGTATGTGCGCCAGGGGATCGAGTTATTCCCGATATTGACAGGCGGCGGCCAGGAAAACGGCCGTCGCGCAGGCACCACCAACGTGGCCTATACTGTGGGCGCGGCAGAAGCATTGAAACTTCTCTATGAACAGATAGATTCCCGCCTCGCCCATTATCAAGCACTCACCAACCAACTCGTGGCAGGATTAACCGAAGCCTTCCCCGATGACTGCATCCTTACCGGACACCCCACCGACCGTCTCGCCCACAACGCCAGCTTTGCCTTCCGCCATCTCAGCGGCAACGATTTACTCATGCACCTCGATATGGCCGGTATCGGAGCCAGCAGCGGCTCCGCCTGCAAAACAGGCAATCCCCAGCCCTCAGCTACCCTCGAAGCCATCGGCCTGGCGCCAGAATGGACCACAGGGGGGCTGCGCCTCACCGTAGGCACATCTATCACCGCAGAAGACATCGCCTACACAGTAGCCTCCCTGAAGTCAATTGTGCCGCGGTTATACAAGCTGGCAGCACCGTGATCAGGAAAGAGTAAACCGATCACCAATCACGAGGAAACTTTGACCCTAAACCTTCCCGAAACACTCAACCCAAACCGTGTTGTCGTCGCCATGAGCGGCGGCGTAGACAGCTCTGTGACCGCTGCCCTGCTGCTGGAACAAGGATACGAGGTGGTGGGCATGATGATGCGGCTGTGGAGTGAACCAAGCTGCGATTTAAACGCGCCTGCCAACCGCTGCTGCACACCAGCACAAATGGCAGATGCCCAACGGGTCGCTGAGCAATTAAGCATTCCGTTTTACGTGATTGACGTGCAGCAACATTTTCGGGACACCATTGTCCAGTTTTTTATTGACGAGCATACGCAAGGGCGCACACCCAATCCCTGCCTTGAATGTAACCGCCAAATTCGGTTCACCTATTTGCTCAACCAGGCTTTGGCGCTCGATGCCCATTATCTGGCAACAGGCCATTATGCCCGCATCCGGCACACGGCTGCTGGCTACCAACTGCTCAAAGGCGTAGACAAAAACAAAGACCAGGCGTATGTGCTGCACATGCTCACCCAAGCGCATCTAGCCCATGTCTTGTTCCCAGTTGGTGAATACACGAAGGCGGCAGTGCGCCAATTGGCTGAGAAGTATGATTTACCCGTGGCTTCCAAGTCAGAAAGTCAGGATTTATGCTTCTTGGGAGATGGCGATTATCGTCGTTTTCTCAAAGCATATCAGCCGCAAACGGCCGTTTCTGGTCCCATTCTCACCACCACAGGCCAAGAACTGGGTCAGCATCAGGGGTTAGTCAACTACACTATCGGCCAACGGAAAGGACTAGGCATTTCTACACCACACCCCGTCTTCGTGCTGCGTAAAGAGATTGGGCAAAACGCACTGATCGTTGGCTCCCGGGAGGAACTGGGACAGCAAGAATTGATTGCTCGGGACATCAATTGGATAGCGGGATCCCCCCCCCCACCCGGACAAATTGTGCAAACAAAAATCCGTTACCAGGCAAAACCCACCCCAGCAGCGCTTGAATTAGTGGCAAACGGCCGTTTTCGAGTAAAATTCAAAGAACCGGTCTACGGTATCACTGCCGGGCAAGGCGTCGTCTTCTTCAAGGGCGACCAATGCCTGGGTGGCGGCATCATCGATGATCACACACCGCAAAGGAACTAACTTGAACGGAACAGCTGCAGGATTTGTTTTAGGACTTATATTGGCAACCGCTTATGGATCAGGATTTCATCTAATTATTGGTGGGCCTGCCAAACTCATCATCATCTACATACTGGCATCCTGGCTGGGCTTCATAGTCGGGCACTTTATCGGCGACATCCTCAACATTGAATTTCTCAAATTAGGAGCAATCCATTTACTCACAGCAAGTGTAGGATCATGGCTGGCTCTGATTCTGAGTTGGTGGCTGTTCGGACAAGAAGAACCCTAACCTTAGTGCGCGTCCCGTGACCTTTACCCATAAAAAATGGGGACGCATTTTCAAACGGTCACTTAGACCAATTTCGGAGATTGATCCAAACTTTACGACTTTACTTTTGAACACATAAATTATTGATGTTATACTTGACCGGCAGGGGATTATAATGAGTATGCAGACATCCAATCAAACAACAACACAATCATCACCCAAATCGGTAAACTCCAATTTACCGCAAAACATTTCAGATACAGCACCCAATCATGGCGGAATGCCGACCAGCTCTCCCGCCTACCATCAACCCAATCAAGAGCGGCTCATATCCACAAAAGTTGTGATCATTGGTATCATCGCCGTTATCATTGTGATTGCATCTATTGCGCTTATCATATTCCTGGCCGCCAATTACGCCCCAGAGATGGAAGCCTTACGAGACATCATGATCATTGCTCTGGCATTGGAATCCTGCATCTTCGGCATCGCCTTGCTGATCTTGCTGGTCATGGTCATCCGGCTGGTCAACATGCTGGAATTTGAAATCAAACCTATTCTAGAACGAACCAATGAAACAATTTCCATGGTTCGCGGCACCACACTCTTTATGGGAGACAATGTGGTCAAGCCAATCACCACAGCCAGCAGCTATGCAGCTGGCATTCGCAAAGGACTCAAAACGCTATTTGGCGATCCACGACAGAACATAAAATAATCAATGTGCGTAGGAACCTTGTTCCTGGGAAACATCGCCCCAGAATTTATCAACATCTGAGAACAACGTTCCGGGTAACTAAAGCAAATAGGAGAATTTATAGCATGAGCAACAACACAAATGAATTTGGAGCTTTTTTGGCAGGTTTTGTTATCGGTGGTCTCGTCGGCGCGGCTACTGCTTTAATTTTAGCCCCACAATCTGGCGAGCAAACACGTGGTCAAATCGCCACAAAAAGTAGTGAACTGCGTGAAACCAGCGGACAGCGTATACAACAATACCGTCAGCTCTCTTCCGATAAAATGCAACAATACCGCCAGCTCTCTTCCGATAAAATGCATCAATACCAAGACCGTGCCAGCCATCTCTGGAATCATGATGCAGCCACCAATGACGAAGATCAAACGCACATTGTTTTGGATGGTGGAGTCGAAATAGCTGCGGCAGAAGAAGAAGCCAATTCAGACAGCGAGGATACAACCAACGCAGCTTAATTCAAACAGGAAACGGCCGTTACTTTATTCTGTTTGGACTGTTCACGTTTTTAGCCTTTGCACACTTAACAGGCGGCTCTTCACCTGAAGGACGCCTGTTTTTTTTCGTTTTCTACCGAAGTAAGTGAGAACGGGAAAGTAATTTAAAAGCAAGAAAGTGCTGATTCTCCCGTTTTCCCTTAGTCAAACAAAAAGATTGTTAGATTTTTCATCAAAACTCTTTTTGTGTTTTGCATAAATGACCCAAACTGCATTAATCACTTTGGCTGAATTTCTAGAGAATCTCCCAGAAGGGCCAAAGAGCAACAAAGCAGAACAAATCAAAAAAGCACACCAATTTTCTTACGAGGCTCACGGTAATTGCATTCGAGAATCTGGTGAATCCTATATAGGTCATGATTTAGGCGTTGCTCAAATCCTCCTGGGCTTAGGGGTAGACACGGCCACCCTGGTTGCTGGCATACTTCACGATACCCTCTGCCCCCACACCAATAAAACAGAAGAGAAACTTCTACAAAACTTTGGCGAAGAAGTAAGCAGTCTGGTCATCGGCCTCAACAACCTCTATGCATACACCGAAGGACGCGCCTGCCACCAACACCGGCAAAATGAAACACTCGAAACAATCCGGCGTGCCATCCTTTCCATCATCGAAGGGGACATTCGTATCATCTTGATAAGAATGGCTGACTGCCTTCAAGATCTGCGCAAAGCGCACAATCTGGATGCAGACAAACAGTTTGAAATTGCCTACGAAGCGATGAAAATCTACGCGCCATTAGCCAATCGGCTTGGCGTTTGGCAGCTCAAATGGGAACTAGAAGATCTTGCATTCAGATACTTACAGCCCGAAAGTTACAAAGACATCGCCGGTAAATTAGACGAACGTCGAGCTGGTCGTGCCGCACGTATCGAAAAAGCAAAAGAAAAACTTCAAGCCAAAATCAAAGAGTTAAACATTAAATGCACAGTCACCGGCCGCCCCAAACACATCTACTCCATCTATCGGAAAATGGAACGGAAACAGCTCGATTTTGAGCAAATTTTTGACGTCCATGCGCTGCGCGTCATCATCGAACCCACCGATCCGAAAGCATACGCCCAAAAAAGCAGTAAAGAAAAAGAAGACGAAGATCGCTTCCTCTGCTATCAAGTCCTTGGTGCCGTTCACAGCATTTGGCAACCCATTCCCAAAGAGTTTGATGACTATATTGCTTCACCCAAACCAAATGGTTACAAATCGCTGCACACCGCCGTTATCAATCAAGATTCTGGGTATACCCTGGAAGTGCAAATTCGCACCAAACGCATGCATGAAGAAGCGGAACGTGGTATTGCTGCCCATTGGGCATACAAAGAAAATGGCGCCAAAGTAACAGCTTCAGCTCAACGCCGTATCCAAAACCTGCGTGAAGTGCTGGCCGCCATGCGTGAAAGTGGTGAAGTTGAAAACAATGATGAAGTTTTTGAAGCAGAGGTGATGGCTGAACGCATCTACGTCTTCACACCACGAGGGGATGTCATCGATCTGCCTAAAGGCGCCACCCCTATCGACTTTGCCTACCAGGTTCATACCCAAGTGGGTCACCGCTGCCGAGGGGCTCGTATCGACGGCAAAATGGTGAGCCTTGACTACAAATTACAATCGGGACAACGTGTGGAAATCCTGACCTCCAAACGTGGCGGGCCAAGCCGCGACTGGATGAACGCCAGTTTGGGATACTCCGGCAGTGCCCGCACCCGCAGCAAAATCCGAACCTGGTTCCGCACCCAAGAACGCGAACAAAACATCGCTCAAGGGCGAGAAGTCGTGGAGCGAGAGCTAAAACGCCTCGGGTTAAGTGAAGTTTACACCATCCAAGAAATTGCTAAAGCCCTCCGGTACGATGATGAAGATGAATTCCTCGCCAAAATCGGATTCGGCGACATCCAATCCACTCAAATTAGCGGGGCTATTGCCATCCTTAAACAAAATCTCAAAGAAGATGATGAGCTGCGTCCCCTGCTGCAAACACGGCGCAAACCCAAAGGCTTAACGGTTCGGGGTCTCAGCGGTTTACACACAAAAATGGCTGGATGCTGCAATCCCGTCCCCCCTGAACCCATCGTCGGGTACATCACTCGTGGACAAGGTGTCACTATTCACAGCCAGGAATGTAAGCAAGTGAAAGCGATTACCGAAACAGAACGCCTCATTGATGTAGACTGGGGTGCCGAAGAAGAGGCTTTTCCAATTCCCATTGTCGTTAAAGCCTATCGCCGTCCCGGGCTGGTGGATGAGATGACATCCATTTTGCGGGGCAGGCAAATTACCGCCACCAAAACTAAAACAATGACTGATGGCAGCATCAGAACCGTTTATCTTGAAGTTGAAGTCTCCAGTCTGGCAGAACTGAATTGGTTGTTACAAAAGTTTGAAAACATGCCCAACGTGATCGAAGCCAATCGTCAACGCTGGACTTAATCGGGATTCAGTGGCTGGTCATGCTGCGCCCCGTTCACTAGTTACGCAAAAAAGAACAAAAGAGCGCTCTCCACAGCAGATGTAAAAATGATAGTGACAAATATCACTAATGTGAGATAATTAGGTACGGTACATTTAAAGCATTGTCAATGTCGAGTAAACAAGTCAACAATAACAATGTGTCAAACAAGTCGTCGTGCAGATGATGCGGTTCGGATTATGATTGAGCTTAGAATCCAAGCGGATGAATGCGAGCCGTCCAGAGAGGTCTCGCGGCGTACAAATGTATCAAAAGCATTTTTTCACAAAATTAGAGCGTATCTCGTTAAAGCAAATTTGATACGAACACGATGCCGTTTGTGCTGTCCATGATTGCTGGGGACGATGGCAAACAAGCATCATTGATCAATTGCAAGCAGCCACGTTGGAGTAGATTGTTGTCGAAGCAAAAGAGCTGAAAACTTAACCGCGCAAACGGGATCACATTCCTGATCTTCTTAACCAAAATAGCATGGGTGCAGCAAACCATGGGTGCAGCAAACAAGGAAGAGATGAAGAGTTTAACGACAGCGCCACCAAAAGCAAAACGGCCGTTTCTGCCCCAAATAGCTCTCGTGTGGAAAATAATTTTCGGCTGCATCTTAGTAGTTGCCCTCCTCCTCGGTTGGTTCACCACCGTCAAGCCAGTTGTCGTGCTGCCCCGTATCAATCTGGCTCCCGGCTTCAATCTCGTTGACCAAAACGGCGACCAAATTTCTAACGAGCATATGCGCGGAGGTATTGCCCTCTACAACTTCACCTACACAGATTGTGACGGCGATTGCCCCCAAACCACCCCCCTCATGGCCGAAATCCACGAGGAAATCGCCCAACTCGAAACAGAGGGCATCCCTGTCCATTTGGTAACGATGACCATCAACCCAGATGTAGATACAATAGAAAAGTTAGCTGAATACGCTGCTGCCTACAACGCCAATCCTAAAATCTGGCACTTTGCCACCGGTTCACCCGTGCAAATCAAATCAGTTGTCGGCGGGGGGTTCAGCACCTATTACACGCCAAAAGATGGCGAGGTCAAATTTGATCCCGCTTTTATGCTTGTAGATGGTAGCGGCATTTTACGCGCCGAATATCGCACAGCCGCGCCCGAAAAAGCAATCTTGCTGCGTGACATCAATTTACTAGTGGAAGAAGCGCATAACAGCAGCGGGCCGCAAAGATTGGCCTACGAGGCAGCACACCTCTTTTTGTGCTATCCAGATTAAAAGAACTGATCATGGCGACGATTTCAGAGCAACCTGAGATACAAACAGAGAAACGGCCGTTGCGAATTATCCTCATAATTGCAGGAGGAGTCATAGCGGGCTTGGCCTTAGGCTGGCTGCTGCTGCAATGGCTCATGCCCCCCAGCTACAACGGGCAAGTCATCGACTCCCAAACCCCCTTGACCAACTTCACCCTCACTGGCGCAGATGGCGAGCCAACCAGCCTCATCGACTTCCGTGGCAAAGTCGTGATGCTCTATTACGGCTACACCTTCTGCCCTGATGTGTGTCCAGCGACGATGGCTGAATTGAAAACGGCCGTTCAAGAATTAGGTCGCGCAGCCGAAGACGTCCAGGTTATCATGATCTCACTAGACCCAGAACGGGACACACCCGAAGTTCTCGAAAAATATGTGACACACTTCCATCCATCCTTCATCGGCTTGACCGGATCAGAAGATGAAATCGTGGCAGCCAGCGCCCCCCTAGGCATATTCTACGAGCGCGAACAAGGCTCTGCCGCAACCGGTTACCTCATCAACCATACAGCCACCGTCATGGTACTAGACAAAAATGGCTATCTTAGGCTGCTCTATCACTTTGGCACTCCCGGGGAAGATATGGCTTCAGACTTAAAAACATTAGTAAGAGAGTGAGCGACACAATAATTAATTCCATAAGTTAATTATTTAACAAGGAGGCTTTTTAATGGACGAAGATAAAAAGAAATACAAAACACCCTCAGGCACAATTGCAATCTTAGTCATTTTTATCATCCTAATCATCGCATTATGGGGCAGTGCGTATCTTACGTTATTGTCTCGGGGAGTAACCGGATAATGCACATGGATCCACGAGAACGAAATTACATAGTCATTTCAGTGGCACTAGTCGTCATCTTTGCCACGGCACTGCTCGTGAGCGCCTTTGCCTATGGCATTCAGGTTCCCACACCCTACGAGCGTGTCGATCCCCGAACCATTGCCACACCTGGCGCATCTCCCTGGGGCGACCCCGTGGGCGAGCGTGTACGTGAATTGGCACCTTACAAATACGAAGCATACATTCTCGCACAAACCTGGTCATTTTTGCCCAATCGTATCACAGTCCCCGTCGGTTCTTCAGTCACTTTCTACGTCACCAGTAAAGACGTAATCCATGGCTTCAACATTCAAGGCACCAACGTCAATATGATGGTCATCCCTGGCGAAGTATCCAAACTCACGGCTACATTTGACGAAGCCGGTGAATACCACTTTGTTTGCAACGAATATTGCGGCGTCGGTCACCAAACCATGTTTGGTACTGTCATAGTAGAAGAAGAGTGAGGTTAATTTATGTATAAAAGAACAGATAAATTAGCAGGCTGGTATCTTGCCGTTGGGATGATTTCTCTCTTTATTGGTGGATCACTTGGCCCAATACAAAAACTGGAACATGTTGGCATGAAACTTTATACAGCCTTGAACAACATTGGCCTCGCCAGTTATTATCAAGGCTTAACCATCCATGCCGTTCTCAACGCCTTGGTGTGGACCACATTCTTCATCGTTGGTTTCTTCACCTTTATCATTCCACGCAGCCTGGAAAAAGAACTGGTTTGGCCCAAAGTCAATTTGCTTTCCTTGATTATGATGATTATAGGCCTCGTCACAGCAGCAGTACCCATCTTAATGAACACAGCAACAGTGCTGTTCACCTTTTACCCCCCACTGCAAGCCAGCCCCTTCTTCTACATTGGCCTGGTCCTGGTTGTGGTCGGCTCATGGGTAGCTGGATACAGCTTCTACGCCACCTTCATCGCCTGGCGCAAAGAAAACAAAGGCGAGAAATCCCCCTTTATTGCCCTGTCATCAATTATTACAATGGTGATGTGGCAAATTGCCACGCTCGGCATAGCCACTGAGCTGCTTGTCTTCGTCATTCCCTGGTCATTTGGCATCATTGAAGGCACAGACCCCCAGTTGAACCGCACCTTCTTCTGGTTCACCGGTCACCCCCTGGTCTACTTCTGGCTGCTGCCCGCCTACATCTCCTGGTATGCCATGCTTCCCAAACAAGTAGGAGGCAAAATGTTCAGCGAATCCCTGGCTCGACTGGTTTTCTGGCTGTTCCTCGCACTTTCTATCCCTGTGGGACTGCACCATCAATTCGTTGATCCCGGCGTCCCCGGAGGATGGAAACTAGTTCATTTTGTCCTAACATTCGGCCTCTTCATTCCCAGTATGATCACGGCATTCACCGTGGTAGCCTCCTTAGAAATCGGTGGACGCGCTAATGGGGGCACAGGCTTATTCGGCTGGATACGCAAATTGCCGTGGGGAAATCCATCCTTCGCTGCCCAGAATCTGGCCATGATTCTATTCGTATTTGGTGGCATTGGTGGCTTAACAAATGCCAGCTATAATTTAAATCTAGCAATTCACAACACCATGTGGGTTCCAGGGCATTTCCACCTAACCGTAGGCTCTGCTGTCACCCTTACCTTCTTTGGTATCGCTTATTGGTTGGTGCCAAAACTGGCAAACAAACCATTATTTAGCCGAAAGATGGGTTTGTTGCAATCATGGACCTGGTTTATTGGGATGTTGCTCATGTCCAATGGCCTACATGTCATTGGTCTCAATTTTGGTGTGCCCCGGCGCACAATGTTGGGGGTAGCCCCTTATGCCTCTCCCATGTGGCAGCCACAACTCATTGAAGCTGCTCTGGGTGGCTCCATTTTAGGGATCAGTGGGTTACTATTCTACATCAACATGGTGGGCACAGTAGCTCATAAGAAAACACTTGATGAACCAATTGAGATGCCCGTAGCCGAACCATACCATGCAGAAGAAACAGTGCCGGGTTGGTTAGACGCCTGGAAACCGTGGCTTGCCATCACCGTTTTGCTTATTTTAATTGCTTATGGGCCTGTTTTGTTCGATCTGCTCATCAATATTCAGTTAACTTCACCGGGTTTCCAACCCTGGTGATATTTAATAATCTTATTGGGGAATAGATATTGGGTCAGGCGGGGTTCAATCGCCTGACCTTGTTTAAAGAGTCAATCAATAAATTGGAGGTAGAATAAATGCGTAAGTTTAGTTTGATTATGATGTTGGTTTTTGCTTTGGTCTTAGTGCTGGCCGCCTGTGGTGGTGGCGGTGGCGGTAATGAAGCTGAAGAAAGTAGTGGCGGCGAAGAAGCTGCTGCCAGTGGTGATGCGGCCAGAGGCGAAGAGTTGTACCTGCAAACCGTCATTGGAGACGCAAGCGCACCAGGATGCACCACATGCCATTCTCTGGAACCAGATGTTGTGCTTGTTGGCCCATCTCATCACGGCATGGGACAAAGTGCGGTTGGTGTTGTTGCCGGGCTCAGTGCCGAAGAGTATCTGGAACAATCGATCCGCGAACCGAATGCCCATATCACAGATGGCTATACCGAAGGCGGGATGTACCAGTTCTATGACAATGACTTGAGTGATCAAGAGATCAATGATCTGGTCGCCTTTTTGATGACCCAATAGTTTCACGAAAACAACAACCCGGAAGTTCTCACGGCATTCAGTTGCTGAAAAACTTCCGGGTTGTTTTCCTCGCCCCTCTCCACTCCCATGACATCCCGCAAAGAGCAAAACCCCGCACCACAGCCAGAAGCCAATCCCCAAGCTGACAGTCAACCCAAAATTCCAGAACCAGAAATAAATCCAAATGAAAATGACCACAATAACAACCATGAACCGATGACGTGGGGTAAATTAGAGAGGGGCACAGCGGAATCTAGCCACTCCCTCCGCAGTTGGCGCAAACAACAAAGCGGCTGGGCACATCTGTTAGAACGTCTGGCATTGGCAGTGGAAAAGCTCACCAACCAACTCATTGGTAATGCTCGCCTCAATCCTTTTTACTATACCGGTCCAATGGCGATTTTGTTGTTGATGATTGTGGTTGGCACTGGCATCTATTTGTTTTTATTCTTCCATTACGGGTTCGACGCCTCATATCATGCTGTGGTGCAATTCAATTCACAATTTATTGCACGGACGATGCGAGCCATTCACCGGTATGCGTCGGGAGCGTTAGTGATCACGACGCTGCTCCACGCATACCGCACGTTGTTTATGGAGCGTTTCCGTGGACCCCGTTGGCTGGCTTGGACCACAGGCATTGGGTTGACGGCGATCATTTGGATAGCTGGCGTGACAGGTTACTGGATGGTATGGGATGTCCGGGCTCAGTTGATCAATGAAAGTTTCATCAATTTGTTGGAACGTTTTACGCCGTGGGCAGCCGCTTATGTGTCTATGTTGGTCAAAATGGAAGAAAGTGGTGACAGTTGGCCTTTTTTGTTGGCGATTCTGACAGTTCATGCGCTGCTGGCGCTGATCGCGTTTGGCTTTTTCTGGCTCCATGTTCGCCGGTTAAAACGTGCCCAATGGTTCCCAGAGATGCATTGGATTGCGGGGATCAGTGTGGTTTTAATTTTAGCGGGGGTTATTTTTCCTCTGGCAATTTTGCCGCAAGCTAATCTGGATCAGTTACCACAAGGGGTTGTTTTAGACCCAATTTTCTTGTTTTTTATTCCCACAGCAGGACAAAACCTCTCTGTAATTCTGTGGACGGTGCTTATTGCCTTAACTGCTTTGGCTATCATGCTGCCGTGGATTACTCATGATAAGTCTGCCAACCAGGAAACACCCCAGGCGGACGTTCCCCGTGTCAACATTATCAAAGAGCGCTGCACGGGCTGCACCAAATGTGCGCTGGATTGCCCGTATGGCGCTATTGTGATGGCGGAGCGGCACGATGGCCAGCCGCATAAGTTCATCGCTGTTGAGGATCCAAAGCTGTGTGTTTCTTGTGGCATTTGTGTGGGGGCGTGTGCTGATGTGGCGGTGACGATGGGTGAAGTGGCGCCAGTGATGCTGTGGGATGAAATATCGCTGCGTTTGACGCTGGCCAAGGCAAAAGCACCAGGCCAGCGTGTCAAGCTTGTTTTTACGTGTGACCGTCATGCGGCTCACGGCGCAAAGCGATATTTGGCAGAAGGAAATGGCAAGGGGCAAGTTGTTGAAAATGACGCAGCGGTAGAAGTGATTGCGATGCCCTGCGCAGGCACGTTGCCTCCTGATTTGCTGGTTCGTTCACTGGAGGCCGGGGCAGATGACATTCAGGTCATTGGCTGTCCGCCGGGTGATTGCAGTAATCGGGAGGGGAATTTGTGGGCGGCGCAGCGGTTAACACGCAAACGAGTGCCCCGCTTGAACCGTGCTTATGCTGATGCTCCGATAACGGCCGTTTGGAGTCCCCCTAATGAATTCAGCAAAGCCCTACATACTCAGCCCGTTCTCAAATCCGACGAAAATGACCAGGCAGCGCCGGATTACTTAGCCTCACGCCGTTTGTGGCGCAGTCTGACCTGGCGCAATTACATCGTGGCATTTCTGTTGTTGGCGGTGGTGTTGGTGGCACAGATTTTCTTGACAGACATTTTTGTGGGCACGGGCAGTACAGAGATTCCCCGGGTGCAGGTCATTTTGCCCGCGACTACGCCAGAAGAGATGGCAAGTGCTTTTGCAGTTTCCAGTTCGTTTGATCAACTCGTGGTGAAGCTGGATGGTGAGATTTTACATCAGGAAACCGTGGGAAACGCCAGGCCAGTTTTCTTTGAGGAAATGGTCAGTCCCGGAGAACATCATGTGCAGGTTTACCTGAGAGCCGAGGGAGGGAACACCTCGATTATCCTGGCTGACGAGCGGGCTGATTTGAGTGCAGGACGTGTGCTCAGGGTGAAACGGCCGTTATCCTATCTCGATGTTGAATAAACCATCGTAACCGTCCACAATAAATCCCCGTTTTTCAGCTGCAGCGCAAATTATTGAGGCAAAACGGCCGTTAATGCCCCCTTGACCAACTGATCCGCCAAGGCCATCTCTTCGCCGTTGATCAAAACCACGATGCTTAATTCATGCGCAGGCAGATACCACAGTTGGCTGGTAAAGCCGCTTTCGGCGCTGGCATACCCCCACATCTCTCCCCAATCTGATTGACGCTTCATGATACCCAAGCCATATTCATCACCGTTACCCATGGGAATGGTAGTAAGCGACAGTTCACGGCCGTTTTCACCAGGCAAGGTACGTCCATACAGCGCAGGGGCATACTCTCCTAGATCAATGCCATTGGAGATGATGCCTAAATCCCCCATGCCGCGACCATCGTCATAGGGCAGCATACTTTCCACAATGCCATCGCCATCAAAATCAGCGTAGCCTGGGATGTGGCCACCGGTGGTGCGGGCTATCGGTTCAAAGTAAGTATCCGGCATACCTACGCGCTCTAAAATGCGGTCTTGCAGCACCTCATTCATATCATCTTCCATCAGGTTGTCGAGGATGATGTAGAGGAGCAAGTAGTTGGTATTCGCATAGTTGAAAGCCGCACCAGGGGCATTAGTCGCCGGCAAGTCATAAGCGAAGGCCACCAACTCAGCTGGCTGCCAACCACGTTTCTCTTGAGCGAGAACGGCCGTTTTGAAATCAGGATTGTCTCGGTATTCAGGAATGCCACTGGTCATCATCAGCATGTGTTCGATAGTAATTTGGTCGCTGTGCGCGATGTGGGCGGCAATGTCTGGCAGCAACGCAGCCAACGTGTCATCCAGATGCAGCTCACCTTCCGATAACATCTGAATGACCAACGTGCTGATAAACGTCTTTGTCAATCCCGCTACACGAAAATGGTTGATGGTACGCGCCGCTTCCCCCGCTTCCCGGTCAGATAAGCCGCCAGCAAATATCTGTTCTCCCGTCTGCTTGCTGTTGACCAGCAGCACCACGCCAGGTCCATCATCAGCCACAGCACTGTCCATCACGCTGCGCAGAGCATCCTGCGCAGCCTGCCACTGTTGGCAACCAACCATCAATAATAAACTCAAACCAATAAACAAAATGACCAGATAGATTCTTCTCATATTTCCTTTTTCTCTCTTACCAAAATTTGATTTGTGCGTCACTGTTTCGCTGGATACACACGCCCCCTTTCTCCACCCTGCCCCCCTGCTTGGTCACCCGGAGATTGATTATAAGGTTTTCTCGATCACGCCCATTTCATCTAACTGAATGATCTCAGCGCCAGCTTCATTTTTGAGTGTGAGTTGGCGCGTTTTTAAATTGTAATGAAACGCTTGCAAACGCTCTGAGCCAGCTTCATCATTAAAAGCAAGCTGCCCGAAAACGGCCGTTTCATCCCGCCCTCTCAATTTCAAACGGGCACCCTGCCAGCGACAATAATACACAAGTGGTTTCATAAACTTAATCCCTTTAACTATATTCGTAATTCGTGATCCGTGGTTCGCAGCCTAATTGCAAAGCCCTGCTCACTGCGCACCACTCTCATACTGCTCAAAAATGCGGCGGTAGGCTGGTGACGACTGCATCAGTTCCTCGTGGTTCCCGGCCGCTTCCAGGTGACCTTTACGCATGACCAGCACCACATCGGCCCAGCGAATTTGAGAGAGGCGATGCGTGATGAGGATCGTCGTTTGATTTTCAGCAGCGCGGACAATGGCACTTTGGATTTGGTCTTCAGTGGCGCTGTCTACGGCACTGGTAGAATCATCCAGAATCAGGAGGCGTGGTTGGGTCAGGAAGGCACGAGCTAACGCCAGGCGCTGCCGTTGGCCGCCAGAAAGCGTCACCCCACGTTCGCCGATGATGGTTTCGTAGCCATCCTTGAAGTTAAGGATAAAGTCGTGCGCCTGGGCGGCTTTGGCCGCCTCTTCAATCATCTCTGGCGTGGCGCCAGGACAGCCAAAGGCAATATTTTTCGCAACAGACCGGGAGAACAGGAAAATATCCTGCTCGATAATAGAAATTTGTTGGCGCAATGTGGCTAGATTCCAGTCGCGCACGTCAACGCCATCAATGAGAACCTGTCCGCTTCTGGTATCGTAGGTGCGGTTGATGAGTTTAGCCACACTGCTCTTGCCAGAACCAGTTTGACCGGTAATGGCCACAGTTTGCCCTGGCTCGACCGTGAAGCACACCTCTTTGAGGACATCCATGTCATCAGTGTAGCCAAAGCTGACATTTTTGAACTGCAAACGGCCGTTAATCTTCCCCTGCTTCCCCGTCACATTTTCATCCAGGGTGGTCTCCCGCTTCATCAATTCAAGGATTCGCCGGGCCCCGGCAAAGCCCAATGACAAACGAGAATATGCCATGAGGGAGATGAATGTGGGAAAACCAAACAGCGACAGCAAGCCCATGTAAGCAACGACATCCCCCACATCGACACGTCCCTGGCGGAAAAGCAGCAGTGAGTGGGCAAAGCCAATGGCTTGGGTGATACCGAGCAGCAGTAGCGGCAAAAAGCGGGCTTCTACTTTGCCTTGTTCAACCGTGGCGTTACGGTAATCGCCAGCATTATAGACAAAGCGGTCAATTTCAGCCGTCTCCTGAGCTGCTCCTTTGACCATTTCTATGCCATCGATAGCCTCTGCTAAACGGCCGTTTAACGCCCCAAACGTCTCCCTCACTCTATCTGTAATCGGATCCAACGTGCGTAAATAGCGGGCTAAAATCAGCAAGTAAGTCACGATGAAGAATACAGGGGCGCCAATCAGCGCCCAATCATAACGAGGGGCTAACAGCAGCGGCATCAGCATAAAATTGCCCGATCCAACCACTAAATTGAGACCCGGATATACCATCAAATTCAATTCACGAACATCGTTGGTGGCACGTGCCATCGTATCACCCACGGGCTGCATGTCATGAAAAGTCATGCTTTTGCCCAAAAGGCTGACGTACAGTTCCTGACGCATATCGCGTTCCATGCGTTCGCCCGTCACAGCACTGGAAAAGTTGCGGCCAAACTGCAACACCGCCCGTATCGCCTGGGTGCCCACAAGACCCAACGCAGCCCAACCGATCAATGGTATGTCAATGGGGTCTGCGGTGACAGCATTGAAGGCCACTCCCACCAAAACGGGTGCCATTGCCGCCAGAACGGCATTGCCAAAGGCGCCGAGCACCATCATCAGTAACAGCAATTTGTGTCGAGACAAATGGGATAATATCCAGCGCGAGGTGCTGCTTTTGTCTGAAGTAGGCAGACTATGGACAATAAATTCACTCAACTAGTCACACTCATCAATGTGCACCATGCCAGAACTTTTTTCAGGAAAAAGGCGTACAAATGGTTTTTGGATTCTCAAGTGGTGTCATTATCCCATACAGCACAAAAACGGGCATCCATTAAAAGCACGGACGCACGGTTTTTCAGTAGTTGAAGAAATATAAGCAAATGTACCTCATTTTGGTAATATGGAATGTGCAATTAACCCAAAAACCAAAAGAGGTACCCATACAGCATATCATATTAGCGGCTCACCATACAAAAAATGGGATCGTTTTTAACATTTCTGATTTAGAAGCAAGGTTGAACCAGTTAACCGATTCACGAGATAAGCGCGGCAAAATATATCCATTGGGCATGATTTTGACGATGGTCATATTGGCAAAACTCGCTGGCAAAGATAAACCCTCAGGCATTGCTCAGTGGATTCGATTGCGCGGCGATGCATTTGTCAGGATATTCCGCTGGTTTCTCAAGGAGAATCAACCCACGCTGTTGGGGGATGTGAAACAATTTTTCAAGCCAGCGCGGATGAATGCTGGTTGGCA